>JBKPDO010000235.1:0-59125 GCA_046727955.1 bacterium
AGCGCCGCGATCTGGTCGGCGTCTGAGCACGGTGGTACGGTCTGTCCGACCATGGAGCCACAATCTCCTGGTCCAGACCCCCGGAGGTTGCCGCCTCGCGGGGGTCACTCATTGAATCTCTACCAAGAGAATTATAGGTCGGGGTGTGACAGTCTCGGTTGGATTAGTGATCGGTAAATTGCTGCGAAATTGCCTCCCTGCCCTTCACGCGAGGATCGCTGCTAGCAGCCCAGGTGCGTCGCTATTCGGCACGCTGGACTCTCAGCGATACGCTGTATAAACTGTCGTGGACCGGACGGGAATCGAACCCGCTGGGAGCGGCTCTAAGGCACCCCTGGCGAACCATCGCCCCGGCCCGGTTGGGCGGGAGCCTGGGAGTGCGTCACCGCGCGTCTCCCAGGCCCCCGGTGCTATCAGGGCCGCCACTCATCCCCGGTGAAGGCAGGCGCGGCCCCGCTCACCTCCTGATCGTCGTCCACCTCCTTCTGATCCGTAGGTCCGTCCCCGTTCAAGGACGGAGAACGGTCAGGCCGGTAGATGAACCGGCTACCCTCGCGTATGACCGTGCCGTTTGAGGCTCGCCAAGCCCGCATCATCGCGCTACGAACAGCATCAGCAGGCGACTTTGAGTCGGGAGTCCATCCCCGGTGTTCGAGTTCTGCGGTCATCTCCTGAACGGTCCAACCACGGCCTTCGCTTTCGGCGAACACACGCCGAACGGCGTCGGCTCCGCGAGGGTGGAGAGCCGGAGAGACATTGGCTGGCTGAACCGTCGTCGCATCCGGCAGGGTGCCGACTGCCGCAGGCGTGGCCGCCTTCTCCGGGGCCGTCTCAGTGAGCAAGCCTTCGATGCCAAGGACCGCTTGGCGTAGCCAGCCGACCCGGTTCTGCAGTCGGACCAACTCGGATTCCGCCTCGGACTGCTCCGTCCGGAGTTGCTCAAGCATTTGCGCGAGCACGCCCTTGTCTACCATCGGTCTACCTCACGGTGAGTTGGCGACCTGGTTCGAGAGATGGTAGGGCCTACTGCGTAGGTTGGTCAACTCCCTCCCGACCGTTGGTCCAGATCGGGCGTTCGATGGGTTTGTAATTCACTCTTGTAGGGCAAACAGCCCGAGCCGCGCCGAAGTTCCCGGGGTACACTTACAACACGCCCGAGCCCCAGGAAGCGAGGTCGCATGCCACTGCCAAAGAGAAAGATCAGGTTGCCAACGGGGCAAGAGGTCGAGGGAACCGTCATGCCCTTCCAGGTGGGCGGCGAGCACTTCAACGAGTATGTGGTAGAAGACGGGACGATCATCAAGGTGAAGCTTGTCGTCACGGAGATTGTCCGGGTCGATGACGCCTACGACGCCGAAGGAAATCCCGTCTACATCGTTGCGTCGGCCAACGTCACATCTGTTTCCGCGCCGGAATCTTTGAAGCGAAAGCCGGGTGAGTAGCACATGAGCGGAACAGCAGAACTGATCCGAACTGACGAGGTGGAGCCACGCCGGGACGTGCTGGCTGGGATCGTTCATCGAGTTGTGCCTGAACCGGCTCCTGAACGAGAGTTGCCCACTCAGCTCATCGATAGGTATGTGCGTAGGGCCATGCAGAGGGCTGAGTTCAAGCAATATCCCGACGGAAGTTGGTTCGCGGAGATCCGCGGCTTTCCTGGTGTTTGGGCAAATCAGCCGTCTGAAAGTGCCACGGAGGAAGAACTGCGGGAAACGCTATATGAGTGGGTAGTGCTGAAGATCCAAGACAGGGATCAAGACTTGCCAGTGATCGACTTCATCGACCTGAATGTGCTGTAACTGACCCCAGATGCCGCCGCTACCACGGTCCACGCCTCGCAGCGAGATCATCCGCAAGTTCCGCGCGCTCGGGTGGGATGGTCCGCTCCAGCAGAGCAAATATCAATGGATGGTGAAGGGGAAGCGCAAGCAGAAGATCCCCAATCCCCATCATGGCGAGGAGTGTGGCGTGAGGTTACTTGCGGACATCCTGAGACAGGCTGGCATCAGCCGTGACGAGTGGAATGATGCCTGAGCTAGCACTCAGTCTCCTCGCCGAGCAGTGCTTGTTAGCTCCCCCATGCCGCCTCCGGCAGCCATCCTCGCGTCCACTCAAGCACCTGCCGGTCGGTCGTACCGTCCGGGACCAGAAGGCTCTGGAACTGGAGTTCCGGGCGCGGTGGGGACTGGAGCACGACCCGCCTGCTCCTGGACTGGATCACGATCCCCTCGGCCATGGTCGGGCTAGCTTGTCACTACTGCCAAACGCTGACAAGTACTGCATGATCGACCATGGGCGGGCACCCGCCGCAGACTGCTGCCATGGACCGTCAGCCCTACCGTGACGATGACATGCTCACCTGGGTCGAGCTTGCCAAGGCGGTGCATGTCAGCGTCCGCACCGTGGACCGGTGGATCGCGGAGGGCACCGGCCCGCCGTACCTCCGACTCCCACGCGGAACCCTGCGCTGGAGATGGGGCGACGTGAAGACTTGGCTCGAAGCGCGCCGTGTCGAGCAGGAAGACCAGCCACCAGAGCCGGGGTAAAGCTCAGCCGATCTTGGGGTACAGCCCGCCGTCACCTGCTAGACCATGTAGGCTGACCAGCGGTAATGCGTTTCGCTAATCCCTCCTAGGACGTCCAGGGCCTGGTTGACGTGCCCGGAGGGAACCGCGCACACGGCGCACAGATCCTGGGACAGCACCAGGTCGGGGCGCAGGTGGCGGATGGCGTCGGTGTCCAGCCGGTAGATCGGCTGGCCGCCGCCGATGCTGGCGCTGACCAGCCGGTCCATCTCCGCCGGTTCGGCCACTGCCGGCAGTGCGGAGTGCGACACCACCCGCACCCTGCGGGCCTCGGGCGGCCAGTCGCACTCGTGGGTGACCCCAACCAGGTACTCGGCCAGCCCCAGGGCGTAGACGATCTCGGTGGCCGAAGGCAGCAGCGACACGATCCGCATGCCCCAATACTGCCCCATCGGGCCGATGAGCACGTGGACGAGCGAGGAGCTCAGCAAGATCGCAGCAGCAGAGGAGCTGGAGCTCGCGTCCGCAAGAAGCGACGGCACCCTGCGAAAGCCAGTCACGATCTGGGCCGTCCGCCACGGCGACGATCTGTACGTCCGATCCGCGTACGGACGCACCGCCACCTGGTTCCGCGGCAGCCAAGTGCGCCACGAAGGCCACCTCCACGCCGGCGGCGGCACTACACCGCGGACCAGATCCGCGCCCGGTTGCACGCCCGGTACGCCGAGGCTGCGGCTAGCCAGGACTGACCTCGGGCTTCGGCGCGCGGCGGATCGGCGCGACCGTCGGCACCGGCTCCTTGGTGAGGAAGTCGACCACGATCTTGTTCACCAGGTCGGGCTTCTCCTGGGTGAGGAAGTGCGAGGTTCCCGGGACGATGGCCAGCTCCGCGTTCGGCAGCGCGGCGTACATGTCGATCATGTGCTGCGGCGTCACCAGGTCGTCGTCGGCGAACATCGCCAGGCCGCGGCAGGTCACCTTTGCCAGCTCAGCGACGTCCAGGTGCGGCTCGACCTTGGCCATCTCGGCGATCTTCCTGGCCACCACCGGGAAGTGTTCCTCGCCGTCCGGTGACACCTCGCCGTACGCCGCGCCGAGGAACTCGGTGACCGCGTCGACGTCGAACTCCACGTCCGGCGCTGCCTCGCCGGACTTGTCGAAGCCGCCGCTGATCATCACCAACCGCTGCACCAGCTCCGGACGCTGGATCGCCACCAGCATCGCGATGATGGCGCCGTCGCTGTGTCCGACCAGGTCCGCCGGCTGCCCGACCACGGTCTCCAGGAAGGCGATCGTGTCGTCGGTCATCAGCTGGTAGGTGATCGGGCCCTCGACGTCCGGGGTGTGGCCGTGGCCGCGCCGCTCCGGGGTGTAGACGTGGAAGTGCTCGGCCAGCGCAGGGAGATTCGGCTCGAAGAACCGCGCGTCGACCAACCCACCGTGCATCAGCACCAGTGGTTCGCCCTCGCCGTGCTCGTCGTACCAGGTCTTGACCGCACCGAGCTGCACGTACGTCGCCATCGCTGCTCCCCTTGCTCGCCCGCCCCGATCCTAAGGTCCGTAGTGACCCGGATGCACGAGAATCAGCCGGATTCCATGCATCCGGTGGCCTTCCGACAGGGTCGCACCTACCGGCTGGTGGCGACCAGGGCCAACGGCCAGCCGGCGTTCGGCGCCTACGTCCGGGACCCCATGCCAGGCTCCTGCACGCGATGGGGTGGCCGCCGACCGACACCATAAGGACGACGCGATCGCGGCCAGTAAGGAGCCCGTCGCGGACTCACCCTGGTCGGCCCACGCAAGCTGGCTCCTCTCTTCGCGCAGGCGCTCGCCACGACGAAGGTCACGCCGGTCGAGGTCGTCTCCGACCGGGCAGGAATCTACCCGGCTGAACGGGCAGCCGCGTCGACTACCCCCGCTTCGAGCAGGCGGCGGAGCTGCGTCGGTGTGTGGCCGAGCTGCTCGCGGACCGTACGGGTGAGGTGGGCGTGGTCGGCGAAGCCTAGGTCGGCGGCCAGATGCGCCAGGCTCTGCTCCCCGCCGGCCAGGCGCTCCAGCGCGCGGCGCACCCGCAGCCGGTTGCGGAACCTGGTCAGGCTCAGCCCGGTCTCCGCCTGGAAGACCCGGCTGAGGTGGTAGGGGGAGGCGCCGGCCAGGCGGGCCAGGTCGCCAAGCCGCAGCGGCGCCGGGTCAGCGGTCAGCGCCTCCAGCGCCTCGCGTGCCACGTCGGCAAGCCGGCGGTGGGCCGCCGTGGTCGCCGGCCGGCCGCTTGCCACCCGCTCGGGGAGCCGCTGGGCAAGCGCCGCGGTGGCCAGCCGCACCACGCGTTCGCCCAGCTCCAGCACTCCGGCGCCACAGCGGGCACGGGCAACCAGCTCGCGGTGGGCGAGATCGAGGCCATCGGCGGTGAGGACGGGGGCGTCGGGCACGGTGGGCTCACCACCCGCCAGCGCCGCCACCAGCTCCTCGGACAGGGTGACGGCGGTGCATACGTCGCCGTGGCCCAGTGGGTGGGCGACCTGCTGTTCGTCGCCGGGCCGCTCCCAGTACCCCATGGCCGGGTCGAGGACCGCCTCAGCGCCCCCGACCTGGCGCCGGAACAGCCCGGCGCGCACGAGCACCAGGACGTATCCGCCGCTGGCCTCAGGCGCCGACCACCCCGACCGCGCTGGCCCCGCGCAGCGGACCTCCTCGACTGCGAACCCGGGACCCGACCCGAGCCGCGCCTTGCTCCGCATCCAACCAGGCTACCGATCCCTACCGGTCCGGCCAGCGAACCGGGCAAGGATCTTCAAGCTCCGGCCCGACCGATCCGCCACACTGCCACCGACCTCTGCCCCCGGCACCTGCGACGTTGCCGGTAGGCGGATTCGGATGCCGACCTGGAGCCAGAAAAGGAACAGGATGACCGAGCGCCACGACCCCGCCGCTGCACGCGTGGACGCCAACCATCACCACGACCGCGACGGGCTGAGCCGCCGGCAAGCCATTCCGCTGGCGATCGGCTCGATCGCCGGCTCCGGCATCCTGTTCCTGCCCTCGGCCGTCTACGTCGAAGCGGGGCGGAACAGCCTCCTGGTGTGGGTGCTGTCCACGGTGGTGTGCCTGCCGATTCTGCTCATGTTCGAGGACATGGTGCGGGCCAACCCCGGCGGGAACGCCATCGAGGCGCTCATCCGCTCCGGCTTGGGCGACGTCCTCGGCCGCTGCGTCCCGCTGCTGTTCCTGTCGCTGGTGATCGTCGGCCTGCCAGCCGGATCGCTGATTGCCGGGCGCTATGTGGTCCGGGCGCTGGGCGCCGGCGACGGCGTGACGGCGCTCGTCGCCGCGACCGTGCTGCTCATCGCCCTGGCGGCCAACCTCGCCGGGGTCCGCACCAACGCGCGCGTCCAGAACGCCGGCAGCTGGGCGCTGGTGGCCATGGCGATCGTTCTGCTGCTGTTGACAGCGACCAGAGGGGACTCGGGCCTGTCTGCCGTGGCGCCCGACCCCAGCGACCTGCACGTGCTGTTGCCCGGTGTGGTGCTGGCCTTTTGGACGTTCATCGGGTTCGAGAACCTCACCTTCCTCAGCCGCGAGTTCAAGCAGCCGGAGCGCGACTTCCTGCCGGTCAGCGCCACCGCAGTCGGCCTGTATGGTCTGCTCACCATCCTGCTCACGGTCGCGATCGCCGTGCGCGTCCGCCGCGGCGAGGTCGACAAGGTCGTCGGCCTGCTCCAGCTGGCGCACACCGTGCAACCGCGGCGGGTCGTGGTCACCGCGGTGACCGTGATCGCGTTCGGCACAATGGTGCTCAACGCCGTGGCCTGGGTGTGGGGCGTCTCGCGGCTGGTCGCCGCCGCGGCCGGCGCAGCGATCCTACCCCATGCGCTCGCGCGGACCACCCGACACGGAGTCCCGCGACGCGCTGTGCTGCTCCTCGGCGGCCTGTTCGCCGTGACGCTCGCCGTGCTGGTCCTGATCCCAGGGATCCTAGTGGACGCGGTGGCGACGACCGGCGCGACCTTCATCGTGCTCTACCTGCTGAGCATCGTGTCGTACGTGCGCGTCCGCGGGCTGGCGGTCCGCTCAGTGGCGAACCTGCTTTTGCTCGTGCTGCTGGTGGCAAGTCTCGTCCAGTCGGGGTGGCGGTCGGTGTACGGCGTCGTCGTGCTGGCCTTGGCGCTCGTCGCCCAACTCGTCCAACGCCATCGCGGCGTCGGTCGCTTCAGCGGCGCTCCCGACCCAACGATGTCACCGACGAGGCCAGGCTCGTCACGTTGACCCTCTTCGGTGGGGCTGTTGCATTGAGTTGCGTCTGGACATGCTGGTCGGCGTGCCGAGCAGTTGGTAGGCGACCGCGCCACGTTCTCGCGGCAGGCGATGTCGCTCAGCGGCGACCAAGCGCTTCGATATTGGCAATCCTGCTCCTGCCGTCATCCACTGCGTATCGCCGTCGGTGATGAGGCCCCCGCCGCCGTTGGAGTCCTGGTGCTGGAAGATGCCGTCGATCATGTAGGTAACGGTCTCGAAGCCGCGGTGGGGGTGCCAGGGCGTCCCCTTGGGCTCGCCGGGCGCGTAGTCGACGTCGCACGTCTGGTCCATGTGGATGAACGGGTCCAGGGCTCGGAGGTCGACGCTGACCGCGCCCCGCGCACGACTCCACCGGCTACCAGCAGCTCCTTGGCCTGATCGAGCAGGCCAACCCCAGCGGGGGCTCGTGGTGGTCACCGACAACCTCTCCAGCCACAGCGGCTATGCCATCCGCACCTGGCTGGCCGAGCATCCCCGCATCCGGCAGGTGTTCATCCCCAAGGGCGCAAGCTGGCTCAACCTCCAGGAGGCGTGGTGGCGGATCTTCCGCCGGTATGCCGTGGCCGGGCAGGACTTCGCCACCGTGGCCGAGATCACCCTGGCCACCAGGTCGGCACCGCCCAGCTCAACACCCGTGCCCGCCGTGGGTATGGGGCCGGCCAGCCCCGCAACCCAGGCAGCGACGGCGCACCTTCGCATACGGAATCTGAGGAACGCCGCAGTAAGCGGGTCAGAAGGAGACTGTAAGCGGCCCCCTGCATCCTGCGCCCGTCACGCGGTACCGGCACCGCTGGACGCGCAGCGGAGCCGAGGACGCAGGAGGCAACGCGATGAGAAAGCTGGTCGAGTCGACGTTCATGACCCTGGACGGCGTCATCAGCGACCCGCAGCGGTGGGGCCCGCCGTACTGGGACGACGAGCACGCCGGCTACGCGCACAGGCTGCTGTTCGGCGCGGACGCCCTGGTGCTGGGGCGGGTCACCTACGAGGGATTCGCGCAGGCGTGGCCGACCAGGCCCAGCGACGATTACACCGACCGGATCAACAGCCTGCCCAAGCACGTGGCCTCCAAGACCCTGAAGGAGACCACCTGGAACGCCACGGTCATCGAGGGCGACGTGGCCGAGGGGATCGCGGCGCTCAAGGAGCGGCCCGGCGAGAACCTCCTGAAATTCGGCACCGGCGGGCTGGACCGGACCCTGCTGGAGCACAAGCTCGTCGACGAATACCACTTCTGGATCTTTCCGGTCCTCGCCGGGAGCGGCGAGCGGCTCTTCGCCGGGATCGACACCACCCACCTGAAGCTGATCGACCAGACGACCTTCAAGTCCGGCATCGTCGTGGGCGTCTACGCGCCCAAGTAGTCACGTTCCGCGCGACAGCACCATTCTGCCGGCTCTCTGCGGGCAAAGGAGCACCAGCCATGAGTTACGCCCAGGTCAACGGCCTGAACATGTACTACGAGATCCACGGCACCGGCCGGCCGCTGGTTCTCCTGCACGGCAACCTATCCACCATCGAAGTCGACTTCGGCCGGATGATCCCGACTCTCGCCAAGACCCGGCAGGTCATCGCCGTCGAGCAGCAGGCGCACGGGCACACCGCCGACATCGACCGCCCGCTGACCATCCAATACTGGGCCGACGACACCGCCGCGCTCCTGCGCCACCTCGGCGTCGAGGACGCCGACGTTTTCGGGTACTCCAGTGGCTCGGCCGTCGCCCTCCAGATGGCCATCGACCACCCCGAGCTGGTGCGCAAGCTGGTCCTCGCCTCGGCCAGCTACGCGCTGGCCGGCCTCCACCCCGAGGTCCTCGGCGGGATCCAGCAAATTCAGCCCGAGCACCTGGCAGGGACACCGTTCGAGGTGGCGTACGCCAGGGTGGCGCCCAGGCCGCAGGACTGGCCGGTGCTGATCGAGAAGATCAAGCGCATGGACAGCGGCCCCGCCGAATGGCCGGCGGAGACCATCAAGAACCTCGGCAAGCCCGTGCTGCTGGTGATCGGTGACTCCGACATCGTCCGCCCCGAGCACGCCGTCGAGTTCTTCCGACTGCTCGGTGGCGGGGTGGTGGGTGACCTCTCCGGCCTGCCCAGCTCTCGGTTGGCCGTCCTGCCCGGCACCACGCACGTCACGCTCGTCCACCGCGCCGACTGGCTGGCCTCGATGGCCGAGGAGTTCCTCGAGGCCTGACCGGCTCATCGGAGCTCACCGGCGGGTCGCCGACCAGGACGGGACACCGATCGCCGACATGCCCACCACCAGCAGCGCCGACACTCCAAAAGGAGAGCACCTCATGCGCACGTTCAAGCTCCAGGTCCAGACCACCGTCGACGGCTACATGGCCGGCCCGAACGGCGAGATGGACTGGACGACGGTGCCGTGGACCGACGACATCAGCGCCTACGTCGACGCGCTCACCGAGCCGGTCGACTGCATCGTGTTGGGCCGCAAGCTCGCCGAGGGGTTCATCCCGGCGTGGGCGGCCGGGCCCGAGGGCGAGACCCAGGCGTCCATCGACTGGATGAACAACACGCCCAAGGTCGTGATCTCCAACACCCTCACCCAGTCGCCCTGGCAGCACGCCGTCGTCGCCGGCGGCGATCTGGCCGAGACCGTGAACCGGCTCAAGGCCCAGCCGGGCGGGGACATGATCACCTACGGAGGCGGCACGCTCGTATCGGGCTTGATCGCCAAGGGTCTGCTGGATGAGCTCCACCTGTTCGTCAACCCGACCGCGATCGGCGCCGGCCTGCCCGTGTTCGCCAATCTGGGCACCCACCAGAGGCTTCGCCTGGTCGCTGCGCAGCCGTTCGACTGCGGGATCACCGCGTTGCACTACGAACCGAAGCGCTCCTGACCACGGCCGCCGACCGCCTCTGGCGGGCACTGACCGCCCTCGGTGACCAGGGCCCGGACCTCTTCAAGGGTCAGTTCGCCGCCGCGTGCGTACGCGGCGGCGAACTGCGTTTCGCCCAGGACGGCGCGGAGCGTGGCGGTGACCCTGTCGACCTCGGTCCGCTCGGTGGGCGCCAGCTCCAGACCGGTCGCGCGGCGGGTCGCCGCGGCCGCGCCGAGGAGCTGCGCGGCCTGCTCAAAGCGCCCGCCCGCGGCCAGCGCGGAGGCCAGACCCTCCAGCGCGAACGCCTGGTCACGTGGGCTCTCCTGCTCCCGCGTGATGTCGAACGCCTCCAGGTGCAGCGCGAGCGCGCCGGCCGCGTCGCCGCGCTGCTCGACCAGAAAGCCCAGCTCGATCAGGACCATCGACAGGAACAGCGGGATGCCCTCCTCAGCCTCCTGCCGGCGGGCCGAGGACACCAGGCGGCGCAGGTGCTCCTCGGCGACGTCCAGGTCGCCTTCCCGGCGGGCGGCGAACGCCAGCCCAGTGGTGGCCAGCACCGCGACCGGCGTGACTCCTTGCTCGGTGGCCAGCCGCAGCCCCTGCTCGCTGTACTCGCGGGTGCGGGCGTAGTCGCCACGCTCGACCGCGACCCAGCCCAGCCAGGCCAGCCACCCGGCGACGTCCGGCCGCAACCCCAGCTTCTCGGCCTCCTTGAGCCCGTCCCTGCCGTACCGGGTGGCCGCCTCGTAGTCTCCGGTCATCTCGGCCAGGGCGGCGAGCCAGCCTGTGGCCTGCGAGATCCCCCAGCGGTCGCCGAGCTCGCCGAACAGCTCGGCGCTGCGGCGGGCGTCGCCGCCCAGCGCGGCCAGGTCGGAGCGGATGTGCGCGAGCTTGGCGCGGGTGCTCAGGGCGGCGGCCTCCACCCACCGGTCCCCGCGTGCCGATTCCAGGGTGCGGCGCACCAGCTCCTCGGTGAGCGCCAGGTCGCCCATGTCGATTGCCGTGTACGCCAGGAACCACTCCGCACGGGCACGCCCGGCCGCCTCGCTGGCGTGCTCGTAGGCGCGGAGCGCCTCCCGGTGGCGGGCCGCCCACCCGCCGGTGTCGCCCTGCAGGACCGCCATCCCGGCATGCCAGGCCAGCGCCTGCGCGCGGGCGGCGGCGGGCGCGTCCGCGGCGGTGTCCAGCGCTGCGGCCAGCGACCGGCGCGCCTCGCCGATTCGGCCGCGCAGGAACCGGTACCAGGCGAGCGCGCTCGCCAGCCGCAGCGCCTCCTCCCCCGGGCCATCGCGGGTCAGGGTGTCCAGCGCCGCGCGCAGGTTGGCGGCGTCCGCGTCCAGCCGCCGCAGCCACTCCCGCTGCCGCGCCCCGTGCAGGTGGGGCTCGGCCCCGCACGCCAGCTCGAGGTAGTAGCCGGCGTGCCGCCTGCGGACCGCCGCCCACTCTCCTGCCTCGCGCAGCCGGTCGGCGCAGTAGGCGGCCACGGGCTCCAGCAGCCGGTAGCGAGGTGCGCCGCCGGCCTGGCCGTCCACCACCACCACCACCAGCGAGCGGTCCACCAGCCGGGCGAGCAGCTCCAGCACCTGCCCGCCAGCCGCGTCGCGGGGCAGGCCGTCCCCGGCGCAGACCGCTTCGGCGGCCTCCAGCGTGCAGCCGCCCGCGTGCACCGCCAGGCGGCGCAGCACGCGGCGCTCGGGATCGCTCAGTAGCCGCCAGCTCCAGTCGATCACCGCGGTCAGGCTGTGGTGGCGCGCGTGGGTGTCGCGGTGGGCGCTGGCGAGCAGCTTCAGCCGGTCGTCCAACCGCTCCACGAGCCCATGCACGCCCAGCGTCCGCACCCGGGCGGCGGCCAGCTCCAGCGCGAGCGGGATCCCGTCCAGCTTCCGGCACAGCTCCGCGACCGCCGGACCGGTATCCGCGTCGAAGGTGAAGGTGCGAGCCGCGGCGGTGGCCCTGGAGACGAACAGCCGTACCGCGCTGCACTCCATCAGCCGTGCGGGGTCGGCGCTGGCGTCCGCGACGGGCACCTCCAGCGGCGGCACGTCCCATACGACCTCGCCGGCGAGCCCGAGCGGCTCGCGGCTGGTGGCCAGAACCCGCAGGCCAGGAGCGGCCTTGAGGAGGCCGTCCACGAGCGCGGCGACCTGCTCGACCAGGTGCTCGCAGTTGTCCAGCACCAGCGTGAGCTGCCGGTCGCGCAGCACGCCCGCGAGCCGGTCGGCTGGTGGCACCGGCTCGCCGGGTGCGGGGGGGTCGCGGACGCCCAGGACCGTCAGGACCTGCTCGGCCACCGCGGCGCCCGGCGCGGGGGGAGGGTCCAGGGCGGCGAGCTCCACCAGCCACACGCCGTCGGCGAAGGTGCTCACCAGCTCGCGGGCCACCGCCATCGCCAGCCGGGTCTTGCCGACCCCGCCGAATCCGGTGAGGGTGACCAGCCGACCGGCGGCCACCAGCGCACCCACCTCCGCGACCGCCTCGTCACGGCCGACCAGCTCAGTCAGCTCGGCCGGCAGGTTGGTCGCGGGTCTGACCGTAGCGGCGGCCGGCGCGGGCGTGACGTCCAGGGCCGGGTTCTGCTCCAGGATCGCCTTGTGCAGCGCGGCCAGCTCCGGGCTCGGGTCCACGCCCAGCTCCTCCACGAGCCGTTCCCGCAGGTAGCGGTAGCTGTCCAGCGCCTCCCCCTGGCGGCCGGCGCGGTACAGGGCGCGCATGTGCGCCGCGCGTAGCCGCTCCCGGAAGGGGTGCCTGCGCACCAGGTCGCCCAGCTCGCCGGCCAGCAGGCTGTGCTCGCCCAGCTCCAGCCGCGTCTCGGCCTGTTGCTCCAGCACGACCAGCCGCTGCTCCTCCAGCCGGGCGATCTCACCGCGGGCGAACTCCTCGTCGCCGAAGTCGGCGTACGCCGGTCCGCGCCACAGCGCAAGGGCGTCGGCGAGGAGCGCCGCCCGCGCGCGAGGGTCGTCGGTCGTCCGCGCCCGGTCGCTCAGGGCAGCGAACTCCGCGGCGTCGACCGCGCATGCCTCGGTCCGCAAGGCGTATCCCGGTGCGGCGGAGACGACCAGCTCCCGGGCGCCCGGCTCGGCGTCCTCCAGCGCCCGCCGGAGCTGCGAGACCCGCACCTGCAGCGCGGCGCTCGGGTTGGCCGGCGCCGCCTCACCCCAGAGGTCCTCCACCAGCCGGTCGACTGAGACCGGGTGTCCGGCGTGGACAAGCAGGTCGGCCAGGAGCGCGCGGACCTTCACCCCGGGGACCGCGACCGGCTGGCCGTCCTCGGTCCGGACGGCCAGCGGTCCGAGCACGCCGAATCGCATGCGCGCCAGCTTAGTGGTCCTGGCGGAAGTTCGTCGGGGGTTACTCGGTGGCCTCCACCGTCGTCGGCGGTCGGGCCGCGGTAGAACTGCTGGCGCACCTGACTCACGACGGGCGGGAGCTGGCTTGGCCGGTGGCGGTCGTCGGTCGTCGCCGAATCCCCGGACGATCGGTCGGTGGTGTTCCGCACCTATTGCAGCCAATGCCCGGTCGACGGGCAGCACCACGTCCGGCCTCCGATACTCAAGCCCGGGCGCACCCACCCCGGTGATATCGTCGGCCGCTACCAGGCCGCCCTGGACGCCGGTGACGCCGAAGCGGTAGTGAACACCTTCGCGCCGTATGGGTACTTCCGCGAGCCCATCGGCCCGCACTACACCCACCGCGGAACCGCTGAGCTCGAGCAGGACCGACTTCCCAACAAGGGTTTCGCAGGCGCCGTCTTCGCGATCAAGGCCAAGAGGGGTGAAGGAGCGCATGTCTGAGGGAACCGGCACGAAACCGACGGTAATCGTCGGTACTGGCAAGACTGGGGGCACTGCCGCCGCAACCTTGCGTGACGAGGGGTTCGCGGGGCCGGTCGTGCTCATCAGCCGGGAACCGGGGATCCCGTTCGGCCGTCCCCCGCTGTCCAAGACCTACCTGCGATCCGAAGAGGACCTCGACGGCTGGTACGTCAGGCCCGCCGACTGGTATGAAGCCCACGACGTCGACCTCCGCGCCGACTCCGTGGTCGCGGTCGATCCGGCGGCGCACACGCTGGTCCTGGAGTCGGGCCAGGAACTGGAATACCAAAAGCTCCTGCTGGCCACGGGAGGACGGAACCGGCGGCTGCGGATCCCTGGGGCCGAGCTGCCCGGCATCCACTACCTGCGCACGGTGGCCGAGTGCGACGCGATCAAGCGCGAAGCCGTGGCGGGCCGGCGCGCGGTGGTGGTGGGCATGGGGTTCATCGGCTGCGAGGTGGCGGCCTCCCTCACCCAGCTCGGGGTGCACGTCACCGCGGTCTTTCCCGGCGCCAACCCGCTGGAACGGGTCCTGGGCACCCAGCTCGGCGCCCTGATCGGGTCGATCCACCGCGCAAACGGCGTCAGGCTGCTGGCCGGAACTCAGGTCGCCGCGTTCGAAGGGGCCGAGCGGCTGGAGGCGGTGGTGCTGGCCGACGGGGAACGGGTCGCGTGCGACTTCGCCGTCGTCGGCGTGGGGATCGATCCCGAGGTGCCCGCCGTCGCGGGCGCATCCATGGCGGAGGACAACGGGATTCTCGTCGACGAGCGGTGCCGCACCAGCGCGGCGGACGTCTACGGGGCCGGCGACGTCGCCAACCACCTGCATCCGGTGTTGGGCCGCATCCGGGTGGAGCACTACAACAGCGCCGGCCACCATGGAGCCGCGGCGGCACGGTCGATGCTGGGCTCAGCCGCCCCGTTCGACTACATTCACAACTTCTGGTCCGACCAGTACGAGCACACGCTCCAGTACGTCGGCCACACCACGAGCTGGGACGACTTCGCCGTCCGGGGGACCCTGCAGGAAGGAAAGCTTGTTGGCTTCTACCTGGTTGCGGGGGTTGTGAAGGCTGCCATCGGCTTCGACCGCGGAGGTGATCCTGAATGGGATCGCGACTCCGAGATGGCGGCCTGCGCGCTCCTGGTGGCCCGCCGCGCCCACCCCGACCGTGGCGTGCTGACCGACGAACGCGCGGACCTGTGGTCGCTGGCGCGGTGACAGGGTCGCTGTCGGCTCGCTTGCCCACCGAGCAGGCCGCCCTCAACTGCTTGCCTGCGACACCCCGGCGAAGTCATCACCGCCGCCTGGCAAGGAATCGACCAAGTCCGCAAGTGAGGTTCCCCGCCCGGTGCGGGCGGTAGCCGTTGTAATGGTCGGCCTACTCGGCCAGCACCAACCGCAATTGCCGGCAGCCGAAGATCAGCATCCGATCCAATACCTCCCGGCGGAGCGTGCCCACCCACCGCTCGGCGAACGCGTTTGGCCCGCGGCGCCCGCACCGGCGTGCGCAGCACCCTGATCCCGCGGCAGCAAAGACGGCGTCGAACGCAGCAGTGAACTTCATGTCCCGGTCGCGGACCAAGAACCGGAAGTAGCCGATGCCCTCTTTGAACTCCATGAGCAGGTTGCGGGCCTGCTGCGTCACCCAGTCGCCTACTGGATGTGGCGTCACTCCCAGCACGTGAACCCACCGGGTGCCCACCTCGAGCACGAACAGCACGTACAGCCGTCGCAACAACACCGGCACGGATGGTGAGAAGGGCCGCCACCGGCGCGTTCGTCCGTGCCCGGATTCTGAGGAGGGCGCGTTACCGGGGCGTGACAGCTCCCAGGCCGGCCACTTGCCAGCAGGCGTGCCAGCGGCTGACGTGCTGGCGGGCAACACCCAGCTGGTGGGCGACCCGGGCTTGGGAGCGGCCGGCGGCAAACAGCGCCCGGCCCGCATGCGGACGCCTTCGAACGCTGGCGGTCACGCAGACCGCGGGCGTTGCGGCGGTAGGCGGTTGGTCTCATACCGCCATGCCGCCAGGACACCCGATCATGTCACCGGAACGAGCGAACCTCTTTTTATATATTGGTGTAGCCGCCGTAGGAATCCACCAGCGCGAAGCCGGCGCTGGTCTCCACCTCGGCAAGCAGGGTGTCCAGCGACATCCCTCCCAGGCGGTGCCCAGCTTGGACCAGTGGGTCACGCAGTGGATGTCGACGGTGACCGGCTCGCTGGGCAGGGCGCGGAGGGGAGCCCAGTCCCAGCTAGTGGTGCAAGAGCGGCATGCGCCTGGGTGAGGAGCCGTGTGAAGGCGGGAGTGAGGTTCGCGTCCAGCACTCACACTTGCAACCTGGTGCCACGGGGTTCCCTGGCCGGAGTTCCTAGGTGCCGGCCCGGTGTCGGGGCTCTGGTCGCCGGCCGCCGATGGTGCTGCGTCCGCTGCTCGGCCTGCCCGCCGGGTCCGAGTTCGCAAGGGACGGCGGAGGTTCGCGCATGCTCGGCCGAGCATAAGTGTCATGGTGATAGAGCATCCCAGCGTGGAGCGGGCTCGTAAGGGGTATGAGGCGCTCGCCGCGGGCGACATGGACACCGTCAGCGGCGTATTCGCAGACGACATGGTGTGGCATGTCCCTGGAGGCAACCTGCTCAGCGGGACTACTGGGGCAAGGCTGAGGTGTTCGGGTTCGGGTCCGTAGGCTCAGCGCCCATGGCATGCCCTCGCATCGGCGCTCGCCAGAACGCGCTTGCGCCTGTCCCCGGCTGATCGGCTGTAGGCCCGGCGTCTGGGTGTTGGGCTCTCCAACCAGGCCAGGCGCAGGCGTAGAGTCGGGCTGCTGGTTCTCGGAGGGAGGCCCGTTGGGCCGTGGTGGCTCTCCCCGACAGGGCTCGGCTGAGCCGCTGTTTGGACGTGACAGGGACGTCGAAGTCCTTCGCTCGTTCGTGGATCAGTCCGCCGTCGAGGGCGGGGCGGTGCTGCTCTCAGGGGATGCCGGCGTCGGCAAGACGGTGCTGTTGGACGCTGCTGCGGCGCCCGTCGGCGGCCCGAGATCCCCACGGTGGGCAACTGCGGCATTTCGCTGCGGGACGAGGTCGACCTTGAGAAGCGACTGTGAATCCGTTGGTGCCGCGGCCTGGGGGTGGCGACGGCCAACCAAAGTCGAGCGTCCGGCGCCAGTTCCGGATCGAACGGCTCACCGACACGACCGTCTACCTGATCACCGTGGACGACCCAGGAGGACTTGGCTCAGGTAAGGGGTGATGGACCCACACGGCCGGTTCGACGTACACGGCGTGGCCATGAACGGCGTCGCAGTGCACGGGCACCAGCGCCTGCGGGACCTCCACCGGTCCGGAGGTATCGAACGGCAGGCCAGTCCAGGACCGCCACTCGACCAGCGTGCCGGCAATGACCATCGCGCAGTGGCAGACACCGACGATGCGGCCACCGGCTCGCACATGCACCCGTAGCCACGGGTCATGCGGGAGGCCATCGGCGCGGGTCCAGGCAGCGTACTCGGCGATCGGCATCTGCTGGTACCGCTGCTTCGCGGTAGGGCGAACCGGGGCGACGAGGCTGTCGAACCCGAGCTTCGCGGCGTTGCGGCGCATCGCGTCCAGCATGATCCCGGACAGTCCCTGGCCCTGCAGATCTGGGCGGACCGTGATCTCCAGAGCGGACACCAGGTTGCCGCGCTGGCCGAGCTGCCGGTCCAGGGCAGCCCGCAGGATCACGCCGTCCCAGCCGTCGATGGGTAGGTCGGCGTCCGGATCACCCTCCCAGGTGAACGGCACCGACAGCGCCCGCGCCACAATCCGGTCGGGCTCGGCGGGATCCACCGCCACCACCACGAATTCGGGGAAGGCCTTGTGGTTGTCGGCGTAGTACAGGTCACCGATCGCGTCCTGGCGCATGAACGTGGGCCACAGGTCCTCGCCATCGGCGTACGCGCTGGGCAGGTTGGGGCGGTCGGCGAGATTGGCGATGAGCAGGTCCATCAACCCACATTACAGGTGGCCGCCGGCCATTCTTACAGGCGGTCTCAGACCCAGACCACGGCGAGAAGAGGGTTCGCCAGGATACCCCCGACGGTGATCACCGCAACGGCCGCCTGCACCGCCGCCCAGCAAGTAGCCGCACCCGAACGACTTGAGCTCCACGCGGGCCTCGACGACCCGGGCGGTCCCCATGCGAAAAGCTCGTCGATCTCGGCGCGCAGGCGCTCGGCAGGCGATACTCGTCGTGCCACGGGGTAGGTCCTCCTTCGTGCTTTCGCGGGTTCAAAGGGACCTACGCCTATTGCGCGTTCACACCAGGTACCGCATGCCACCCGAGCCGCCGAATACCAGCGATTCTTCGACGATCGGAAGATCAACGGTGTGCGGATCATCGGCCACAACGGCGGCAGTCCAGGCTACGAGGGCCAGCTGGACCTCTATCCCGACCGCGGCTACACCGTCGTCATCCTGACCAACCAGGACCAGACCATGCTGCCCGCGCTGCGAAGGTCAGAAGAGATGCTGACCCGTTAGCCATCGCGAGCCGAGTCGCGTGAGTTCTGCTCGCCGCGGTCATCGTTGCAGGTCAGCGGTACCAATGACGCCGCGTACGATCAGCGCGGAGGTAACGAGGAGACCCTCACACGGTGATGACGACCTTTCCTCGGGCATGTCCTTCTCCGAGGTACCAGAGCGCCTCGGGAAGCTCGCTCAGCGCGTACCGTCGGTCGATGACCGGCGTCACCTTGCCGGCCTCGAGAAGCTCCTGCAGGGCCGCGAAATCCTCTCAGTTGAACTTCGCCACGAAGAAGACCACCTTCTGGCTCGCGCCCAGCGACGCCAGACGGACTCTGGCAACGTGACCGAGCGGTCCCATCCAGCGGTTGGCCTTCGGTCCTCCGACGAGGATGAGGGTCGCCTTGTGGTCCAGAACGCGCTGGGACTCCGGCCACGACCGGCTCCCCGCGACGTCGAGCAGCAGGCCGTACCGCTGCCCACTGCGGGTGAAGTCCTCGCGGGTGTAGTCGATCACGCGGTCCGCGCCGATCGACCGGACCAAGTCCACACCCGGTCGGAACTCGCCCGTACGACGCCGGTCTCGGCGATCTTGTCGCCGATGGCCTCCGCGTCAGCGGCGCAGGTTGATGAGCTCGCGGCGCACCGCGCGGACACCGGTGTCGTTGCCCTTGCGGCGGTAGAGGCGCAGCGCCCGCTCCAGCTCCTGGATGGCCTCCTCGCGCTGCCTCGCGATCCGCAGGATGGCGGCGAGGTCGGCGTGGGCCTGCGCCAGGGTGTCGAGCTGATCGGTGGTCTCGGCCAGTTCGACCGCGAGCCTGGCGGACTGCTCAGCTTCCTCCAGCTTGCCGCGGTGCGCCAGCAGGACGGCTCGGACCGACTGTCGCTTGACCTGGATGTCGACGTGGTCGGCGGCGGCTAGGCGCCCGCAGACCTCGATCATCTCCTCGGCCTCGCCATAGCGACCCTGGTGGAGGAAGACGCGGGCGAGCAGCACCGCGATGCTGGCCTGTGGCGTCGTCGCCCCCATCCGCTCGAGCGCGCCGTAGCCCTTGCGCAGCGTCTCCTCGGCGTCGGCCTGCTCCTCCTGCAGGAGGAGCACCAGTCCTTCGCGGGCGGAGTCGGCTGCCCTGGTGAGCAGCTCGCCGAGCTCGAGCGCGACCGCGCTCCCCTCCTTGCTGTGCTCGCGGGCGCTGTCGAAGTCACCGGCCATGGCGGCGGTCTGCGCGAGCGTGGTGAGCATGCTGGCCTCCAGGCTGCGCAGGCCGGTGGTCCTGGCCAGGGTCAGCGCCTGCCGGGCGCGCTCGGTCACCTCGACCACGGAGGCCTCTCCCGACAGGAGGACCTGGCAGTACAGGCGGATGGCCTTGGCCTCCTGCGACCTGTCGCCCGCTCCCTGGGCGAAGCCACGCGCACGCGCGGCCGCCGCGCTGGCCTCGGCCGACCTGCCTACCACCCAGTCGGCCTGGGCGAGCATGTGCCATGCCTTGGCCAGGCCCAGACCGTCGTGGGTCCGGGTGAAGACCGAGATGGCGCGCTCGGCCTCGCGCCTGGCGTCGCGCAGGAACGCGCTCAGGTCGGTGAAGGCCAGCACCTGGAGGCGGCCCAGGGTTGCGTGCAGCGCCTCGGCCTCCCTGCCCGCCGCCTCCGCCCGGGCGATCAGCTCGTCGTAGACCTCGCCGGCGCGCTGTAGCTCGCCGGTGGCCTGCAGGGCGTCGGCGAGATCGGAGAGCACGGCGATGCGGCTCGGGTCCTCGTGCGGGAGCAAACGCGAGGCGCGCCTGAGCAGCGCGAGCGTGAGGCGGATGTCGCCGCGGATCACGGCCCGGCGCCCAGCCGCCGCGAAGCGCTCGCCGCCGCGCCGTGCCAGCTTCCGCGCGTCCGCGTCGGGCGGGCCGAGCTTGCGTAGGTACTCGCACGCCTCATTCAGGTGGTAGGCGATCAGCTCGTCGAACTGGCTGAGCCGGTCGCCGGCCGTCTCCTCGACCCAGTTGGCGTAGCGCCGGTGGCGGTCGGCCCTGACCTCCTCGGTCATGCGCTCATAGGCGGCGTTGCGGATGAGGATGTGGCGGAAGCTGTAGCCATCGCCGCCCTCCACCGCGGGCAGCGGGAACACGGCCTTGTGGTCGCGGTCGATCAGGTCCTGCAGGCACAGCGTCTCGAGGCAGTCGGCCACCTGGGACGGCTGCATCTCGGGCGAGAGCGCGACGATGTCCGCGGTGTGGAACTGCTTGCCTACGACTGAGGCCCGCTCGATGATCGACCGCTCCTGCTCGCTGAGGCGGGCGAGCCGCACGGTGAGCAGCGCCTCGATCGTCCGCGGCAGCGCCACGCTGTCCAGCTCGGAGGCGGTCGCCACCCAGCGCCCGTCGACCGGCCGCAGGATGCCACGCTGCACGAGCCCTTCGACCAGCTCCTCCAGGTAAAGGGGATTGCCATCCGTGAGCTGCCAGATGTAGGCCATCACCTCGACGTCCGGCCGCTTGCCGTTGAGCAGGTGCTCCACCAGCTTCTCGCCCTCCGACTCCCGCAACGGCGACAGCGAGACGCAGAGGGTGTTCGGCTTGGTGCCCGGCCAGCGCTCCCTGCGCTTGAGCAGCTCCTCTGGGCGTGCCACGCACAGCAGCATGAGCGGCACGTCCTGGGAGTACTCGGTGAGGTGGTCGATGGCGTCGAGCAGAGACGGCTCTGCCCAGTGCAGGTCGTCGACGAAGACCACCAGCGGACGGCGGCGGGCGAGTGCCTCCAGGAAGGCTCGCAGCGCCGAGTAGCTGTCGCCCGGTAGACCGCTCTCAGCCGCGAAGCCGATGAGCTGGGCCACGCGCAGCGTGATCTCCCGTGCCCGGTCGCTGTCGGCGAGCGGCTCGCCCAGCCGCTCGTAGACCACGTCGAGCGGGTCGGTCGGCGCGATCCCGGCCGCCTGGTTGACGATCTCCATGATCGGCCAGAAGGTGGTGCTCTCTCCGTAGGAGAGGCAGTGCCCGCGCAGGATCGTCGCCTGATCGCCCAGCTCCTGGACGAAATGGTCGACCAGCCTCGACTTGCCGATCCCGCCCGGCCCCAGCAGAACGACCAGATGGCAGGAGCGCTCGGCGACGGTGCGCTCGAACAAGTCCATAAGGAGCCGCAGCTCGAGGTCCCGCCCGATCAGCGGGCGGTCGAGCCGCCGCGCCCGCCCCGGCACGCCGGGCATGACCTGGTGGACGCGGTAGCCGACCACCAGCTCTGGCACCCCCTTGAGGCGCAGCGGATCCGTCTGCTCGGCGCGCACTGCGTCGCGCACCAGCGAGAAGGTCGCCTCTCCGATCAGGATCCCGCCGGGACCGGCGTTCTGCTCGAACCGCCTCGCCAGGTTGACGTCATGCCCGGTGACCTGATCCTCGACAGAGGTCCCCTCGGTCTGGACCAGGACTCTGCCGGTGTTGACGCCGATGCGCGCCGCCAAGGCGACGTTGTGGCTGCTCTCGAGCTGCGCGCTGAGCTGGGACAGGGCCTGCTGCAGCTCCCAGGCGGCCCGCACGGCGCGCAGCGCGTCGTCGTCGTGCGGGGTGGGAATGCCGAACACCGCCATGAGCCCGTCACCGTAGCGCTTGCCGACCGCTCCCCCGTGGCCAGCGAGAATACGGTGGGCCGTCTCGTAGAAGCGGTCCATCACCCGTCGCAGCGGAAGCGTCTCGAGGTGCTCATTGAGCTTCATCGAGTCGACGATGTCGCAGAACACCACCGTGATGACGCGGAACTCCTCGGCACCCGAGGCAGGAGGCAACTCCGCGCCGCAGGCGGGACATGATCGTTCCGACGCCGCGACGGGCCGCCTACAGACAGGGCATTCTCGCATATCGGGAGTATAAGGCAGAATGCGCGAACAGGGGGCTAATATCCGCGCCGCAACAAGCCGAGGGATAAGGTTGCGCGGTCACCACTTCGACCGCAGCAACCGCAGCAACTTTGTCAGCTCGGTGACAGCGCGAACCAACCCGTTGGTGCTCGATTCTGCGGCGATCTCCGTGATCGTCGTGCGTCCCGCGTCGGAAGAGAGTCGGTATGATCGCGCTCGATCGAAAACGTGTCCTGGTGACCGGAGCGTCGGGATTTCTCGGCGGCCATCTCTGCGAGGCGCTGCTGCTCCAGGGCGCACACGTCCGCGCGCTGGTCCGTTACAGCTCCAGCTCTCCCGGGTCCGGCATGGCGCGCGTCGCGGGCGGCGGTGACGGCGGGGACCTGGAGGTCATGCTCGGGGACCTGCGCGACCTGGCGGCGGTGCAGCGGGCGACCAACGGCGTCGACCTCGTCGTGCACGTCGGTGGGCTCGGCTGCGTGCCGTACTCTCTCGAGGACCCCCTCACCTACGTCGAGGTCAACGTGCGCGGCACCGCGCACGTGCTGCAGGCGGCATGCGACGCCGACGTCGAGCGGGTGCTGCTGATGTCCTCGTCCGAGGTGTACGGCAACCCCCACTACAACCCCGTTGACGAGCTGCACCCGCTGCAGCCGCGCTCGCCGTACGCCGCCAGCAAGCTCGCCGCAGAGCACCTGGCCGCAAGCTACCACGCATCCTTCGGCCTGCCGGTGACCACCGTGCGTGGCTTCAACGTCTACGGCCCTCGGCAGCCGGAGCGGAACCTCGTCCCCACCCTTGTCCGCCAGGCGCTCGACGGCGACGAGGTGCTCACCGGCCGCCTCGACTCTGTGCGCGATTACGTCTACGTGACCGACGCGGTGGACGCGCTGCTGCGCCTGGCGCGGGCGCCCGCGGCGGTCGGGGGCACGTTCAACGTCGGCTCCGGGCTCGGGACCACGGCCGACGACCTGACCGCCCTGCTCGGCAAGGTGATGCGGAAGGAGTTGCGCGTGCGGAGCGACCCGGCGCTGGTACGGCCCCGCGGTCTTCAGGCGGAGCGCCTGATCGCCAATCCCGACGCCGTCTGCCGGCTCACCGGCTGGCGGCCGAAGGTGCCGCTGGACCAGGGGCTGCGCGGGGTCGTGCACTGGTATCGGCAGCGGGAATTCGGGCGAGCATGAGCGCGGTGGTGGTGGCGTCAAATCGCGGGCCGCTGCAGTTCACGATCGGCGCGAATGCCAAGGTGTCGTCCAGCAGAGGGTCCGGCGGTCTGGTGAGCGCTCTGGTCCCCGCCCTCGAGGGCATCCCCTGCACATGGATCTCGGCAGCGATGACGGAGGGCGACCGCGCGGTCGCCGCGGCGGCGACGGGATTGCCGCTGCCGCGGTCAGGGACGGCGGAGCCGCAGGTGCTGCGCCTGGACGAGAAAATCTACGAAAGCTATTATCACGATATTTCCAACCGGACGCTCTGGTTTTCTTCAGCATCACCTGCTGGACGCCGGCGCGGTGGCCTTCGGCCGGGGATTTCAGGACCGCTGGAACAGCTATCGGGCGGTGAACCGGGCCTTCGCCGAGGCGTGCGACAAGGAGGCCGATGCCGGAGCGGAGGCGCACGTCGAGGACTACCACTTGGGACTGGCTCCGGCGCTACTGCGCGAGCGCCGGCCGGACCTGCGCATCATGCACCACGTCTGCTGCCCGTGGACCGACCCGGAGTACTTCGGCCTGCTCCCGGACGCCGTCGCGGGCGAGCTGCTGCACGGCATGCTCGGCGCCGACGTGGTCGGCTTCCTGAGCGCCCGCTGGGCAGGGAATTTCCTGCGCTGCTGCCAGTCGGCGGGCTTCGCGGTCGACGCGGTGCTTGGCACGGTGCGGGCCGCCGACGGGCGCGAGGTGCGGGTCCGCGCCTTTCCGCTCGGAGTCGACGAGCGCGACCTGCGCCGATTGCTCTCGCAGGGGCGACCCGAGCGCTTCGCCGCCGACGGGGCACAGCGCCTGATCGTTCGCGTCGACCGCATGGAGCCGACCAAGAACATCATGCGTGGCCTGGACGGCTTCGCCGCCTTCCTGGGGTCGCACTCGGGCTACGAGGGAAAGGTCACGCACCTCGTCGTCACCAACCTGTCGCGTCGCGGCATGCCCGAATACCAGCGCTACCGCGCTGAGGTCGAGTGGCGCGTCGAGGAGGTCAACCGGCGTTTCGGCCGTCCTGGCTGGACACCGGTGCGCCTGCTGGTCCTCGACGACCACCCGCGCGCCCCGCGGGCGCTGGCCGCAGCGGATGTGGTGGTGGTCAACCCGGTCTGGGACGGGATGAACCTGGTCGCCAAGGAGGCCGCCTGCGTGAACGACCGCGACGCGGTGCTGATCCTGTCGCGCAACGCCGGCGCCGCCGAGGACCTGGGGGACGCCGCGCTACTGCTCAACCCGTTCGATACCGCGGCGCTTGCCGACGCGATCGCGCGGGCGCTGGCGATGGGCCCGGCCGAGCGTGCGCGGCGGGCGGCTCGGCTGCGCAGCGCCGCGGTCGCGCTTCCGCCGACCGCCTGGCTCGCGGCTCAGCGCGAGGCGCTGTCCGAGGCCGCGGCAGGGAGAGGTCGCCTCGCGGCAGATCACGCACGGAATGGTTGATCGAGGGGATCCAGCTTGGCGCCGGCCGCGAGTTCGCTCGCGAAGGCCTTCTCACCCAGCGCCGTCCGGACGGTGGCCGTGATCCGATGGACGTCGCCTTGCTCGGCCGGCGGCAGCGGCGCTCCCGCCGACCTTCTCGCCGCGGCCGCTATGCCCAGGAGCCGCGCGGCCTGGCCGTGATGGCCGGCCAATGCCCTGGCACCGGCCAGGCCCTCCAGCGCGAGCGCCATCGCGCGTGGATCACCGAGCTTCCGGGAGGCGGCAAGGCTGTCGAGGTGCAGCGTCTGTGCCGCGGCGGCGTCGCCTCGCTGCTCCGCGACGAAGCCGAGCTCCGCCAGGCTCAGTGTCACCGCCACGCCCGGGACGACGTCCGCCGGGCGGCTCCGCTCCAGCACGCTGCGCAGGTGCGCCTCGGCGGCGTCCAGCCGACCCTGCCGGCGCGCGAGCAGCCCGAGTCCGATCTCGGCGAAGGTCTCCCCTGGCACAGCTCTAGGGCCGCCGTCCGGTGCAGCGCCTGCCGATCGACCTCTCCCACCAGGGCCGCGATACCGGTCCGCCACGCCAGGGCCTTGGCGCGGGCGGCGACGTCGGTTCCGCCCACAACGGCCAGCGCCATGTCCAGCGACCTGCGCGCCTCCCCGAGCCGGCCGCGGAGGAACCAGTACCAGGCCATCGCGTCGACCGCCCGCAGCGCCCGGTCGGGCTGCCGGTCCCGGATCGCGCCGTCCAGCGCCCGGCGGATGTTGGGCGTCTCGCGGTCCAGGCGCTCCAGCCATTGTCGCTGCGCGCGGCCGTCCAGGTGCGTCGCGGCTCCTTCGGCGAGCTCGGTGTAGTAGCGGTCGTGGCGCGGTCGGACGCGATCGCGCTCCCCGACCGCCGCGCTCCCGGACGAGTTGGCGGGCGGCTGGGACAGCATCCTCGACGGGGTTGGCTGGGTCGTCGCCGCACGGGTCGGGGGCGCTGGTTGACGAGCTTGACGAACACGGGCACCACCCGCCGGGCCGGGCGGCGGGAGTGGGTCGGGCTGGCGGTGCTCGCCCTGCCGTGCCTGCTGTACGCCATGGACCTGACGGTGCTGTACCTGGCGGTGCCACACCTCAGCGCCGACCTTCGGCCCAGCAGCCAGCTGCTGTGGATCGTGGACATCTACGGGTTCCTGGTCGCCGGGCTGCTGGTCACCACGGGCACCCTCGGCGACCGCATCGGCCGCCGCCGGCTGCTGCTGACCGGCGCGGCCGCGTTCGGCGTCGCCTCGGTGCTGGCCGCCTTCTCCACCAGCGCCGGGATGCTGATCGCCGCCCGCGCGCTGCTCGGGGTCGCCGGGGCGACCGTGGCGCCGTCGACCCTGTCGCTGATCCGCAACATGTTCCTTGACCCGCGGCAGCGCACGGTCGCCGTCTCGGTGTGGATCACCAGCTTCTCGGCCGGCGGCGCGGTCGGGCCGCCGGCGGGTGGGGTGCTGCTGGAGTGGGTCTGGTGGGGGTCGGTGTTTTTGCTGGCGGTGCCGGTGATGGCGCTGCTGCTGGTGCTGGGGCCGCTGCTGCTGCCGGAGTTCCGTGACCCCCGGGCGGGCCGGCTGGACCTGGTCAGCGCGGGGCTGTCGCTGGCGGCGGTGCTGGCGGTCATCTACGGGCTCAAGCAGCTCGCCCAGGATGGCCTGGGCTGGCT
This sequence comes from bacterium, assembly GCA_046727955.1. Classification (GTDB taxonomy): domain Bacteria; phylum Actinomycetota; class CALGFH01; order CALGFH01; family CALGFH01; genus DASVXQ01. Next base: position 26,121 of record JBKPDO010000235.1, read on the forward strand.
GCCGGCGCTGTCGATGCTGGCCGGGCTGGTGGTCGGGGTGGGGTTCGTGCGCCGCCAGCACCGGCTGGCCGAGCCGCTGCTGGACCTGCGGCTGTTCCGGGTTCCCGCCTTCAGCGCGTCCCTTGACCACGAACGTCCTCAGCTTCTTCGTCGGGTTCGGCGCGCTGCTGTTCGTTGCCCAGTACCTGCAGCTGGTGGTGGGGCTGTCGCCGCTTGCGGCGGGCCTGTGGATGCTGCCCCCATCCGGCGGGTTCATCGTCGGGTCGCTGCTGACCCCGGTGCTGGCAGGCCGGGTCCGGCCGGGGTTGGTGATGGCTGCCGGGCTGGGGCTGGCGGCGGTTGGCCTGGGGCTGTTCACTCGGCTCGAGAGCGCCGCCGGCCTGGCGGTCCTTGTGACCGGGTCGGTGGTGTTCTCGCTGGCGCTGGCGCCGGTGGACACCTTGGCAACCGACCTGGCGGTCGGGGCCGCCCCGCCGCAGCGGGCCGGGGCGGCGTCGGCGCTCGCGGAGACCAGCTCGGAGTTCGGCGGGGCGCTGGGCATCGCGATCCTCGGGGTCGTCGGCACCGCCATCTACCGCGGCCAGATGACTGACGCCCTACCGGGCGGGATCCCGCCGCAAACCGCGGCACCCGCGCGGGATACCCTCGGCGGCGCGGTGGCGGCGGCCAGCCAGCTCCCTGACCAGCTCGGACAGGTGCTGCTCGCGGCCGCCCGCGAGGCGTTCACTCAAGGCATGCACGTGGCCTTCACCATCAGCGCCGCCGCGGCGATCGGCGTCGCCATCCTCGCCGCGATCCTGCTCCGACGCCTACGCCCCAGCTCCGGACCCGAGCCCCGGGGCTCCCAGCCCCAGGCTCGACTCGATCCGGAAACGACGCAGCGAACTGAGCGTCGAGAGCAGATCCGACCAAGCAGCGAGCGGCAAGGATGAACCCAGCCTCTGCTAATCAACCAGTTGCTTACGCTCCTGCAGCCCGCAACGACAGGTCAGCCGTATCGGTCAGGCAATGCTGCGTCCCCTGTTCTTCAACCCCCCGGAGACGGAAGCGGAATTGGACAGCCCCACGCCGAGCCACCCCGGCGTTCCCGTACCTGTCCGGACCCCAGCCGGCTGATCTGCCACCCCTCCTCGACTACTTTCGGTCTCCGCAAGAATCAAGCCGATAGGGCTCAAGCCGAAGCAGCAGCTTAACTGGCTCTTCGTCATGAAGCGGTGCGCGACCCAGCTCGGGGGCGGCGGGGTCAGGCACTATCCTGTCGGCATGAGTAACCGACTCCGAGGGCGGGGCAGGCTCCGCGAGCAGCAGGCCAGGCGGCGGGCACGGCAGCAGGAGCAGCGGGAGCAGCAGCGCGTGCTGTGGGGCGGCCCAGTCGACGCCGATCGCGTGCTCGCCTTCTCCGATGCCATCTTCGCCATCGCGATCACGCTGCTGACCCTCAAGCTCGAGGTGCGGCCGGGGCTGCACGGGTCGGCGTTCACCAGGGACCTACGCGACCTGCTCCCCTCCCTTGGGGCCTACGCGCTCAGCTTCCTCATCCTCGCCCAGCTCTGGCTCACCCACCATCGCATCTTCAGCGTCATCGCCCGCGTCGACTACCCCGTCCTGGTCCGCAACCTCGCCTTTCTCGGTCTGATCGCGATCATGCCGTTCCCCGTCCGGCTGCTCAGCGACTACCACGACCGGCCGCTCGCGGTCGCCGTGTACGCGGCGGCGTTCATCGTGGCCATGCTGCTCCAGCGGGCGCTGTGGACGTACGTGACCAGGCCCGAGCGGCGGCAGTTGCTCAGGGAGCCGGTCCCCGACGAGGTCCGTCAGGGGTTCGCCAGGACGATCGGCGGCATGCTGCTGGGGTTCGGCGCGGTGGTGCCGCTGGCGATGTTCGCTCCGAGATTCGCGGCGTTGATCTGGGCGGTAGGACTGCTCGTGCAGCTTGTCGTGGCACGGCTCAACCGCTGACCCCGTGGCCGCCCTGACAGGTTTACCCTCGTAGTCATCTGTGCAGGTCAGCGGCATCATCCGCGCTGAGATACTGGTAATCCCGCCACTTCTTCCGAGAGCCCCGCGAGCACCTGGTCGCGCGGCTGCGCGGCGCCGCGCTGGTAAGCGCGGGCGAAGCCCGCTTCGCCGAGCGCGACTCGCGCGGCCGCGCGCATCCGCACCACGTCGACGTCGGCCTCCTCGGGCATCCCGCGCAGCACCTCCGCCGTGCCGAGCAGCGTGGTGGCCTGCTCGGCGTCTCCACCGGCCAGGGCGATGTCCGCGAGCAGCTCGACGGCCCGCGCGATGACCGGACGGTCGCGGCTGGAGAGGGCGAGCGCCAAGGCGCGCTGGTACCACTGGCGCGCACCCTGTGGGTCGCCCGCTGCCAGGTCAACGCGACCTCGGGAGGTGAACAGGAGCGCCTGCCGCTGGAAGATCGGAAAGCTGCCACGCTCGAACAGCGCCATGGCCTGGTCGGTCAGCTCGCGCGCCTCGTCCAGGCGCCCTGCCAGCGGGCGATGTCGCTGAGGATGTGCCCCGGACGAAGAGCTTCTGGTCCTCCGCGCCGACCTCGTGGGCGATGCGGTCGGCCACCGCCAGGTCCTCCCGCGCCTGCTCGAGCTCACCCACGCGAGCGCGCTCGCCGGCCAGGCGGATCATGATCTGGCTGACGTCCTCGCGGTCACCGAGCCCGGCGAAGACCTCTCGCGCCTCCGTGAGGTCCGACACGGCGGCGTCGTGCTGGCCCCGGGTGGCGCTCAGCTCCGCGCGCGCGATGAGCACATTGCCAATTCCTTGCGCTCGCCCAGCTCCCGGAATCCCGCCAGCGCGACGTCCATCTCCGCCTCGGCCGCCGCGGCCTCCCCCAGGTTGACCAGCAGCCCGCCAGCGCTCGCGTGCGGCGCCGCCGGCAAAGACCGACAGCCGCCGCAGCAGGACCCGCTCGGCGTCGCCGAGCAGGTCCCAGCTCCAGTCGACCACCGCGCGCAGCGTCTGGTGCCTGGCCAGGGCCGCTCGGCCGCCGGCGGCCAGCAGCCGGAAGCGGTCGTCGAGCCGGGCCGCGATCTGCCCGGGGGAGAGCGCTCGGAGCCGGGCGGCGGCCAGCTCGATCGCCAGCGGCATGCCGTCCAGCGCCCGGCAGATCCGCAGCACCGGGCGCACGGTCGCCTCGTCGACGCCGAAGCCGGGCCGCGCGGCGGCGCCGCGGTCGGCGAACAGCCGCACCGCCGGGTAGCCCAGCGCCTCACCGGGCGTGACATCCCCCTCCGGCGTGGCGAGCGGCCCGACCGGGTGCAGCACCTCGCCGGTGAGCCCCAGCGGCTCGCGGCTGGTGGCCAGCACCCGCAGCGCGGGGCAGCGGGCCAGCAGCCGGTCGACCAGCGCGGCGGCGGCCGCGACGAGGTGCTCGCAGTTGTCCAGCACCAGCAGTAGCTGCTTGTCGCCGACCGCCTCCACCAGCCGCTCGAGGGGCGGCACGGCGCTGGCGCCAAGCGGCGCGAGCAGCCCCAGCTCGCGCGCGCCGAACAGCGACAGCACGGCCTGTGGCAGGTCAGCCGGGTCGACCACGGGGCCGAGCTCGACCAGCCACACCCCGTCAGGCATGCGGTCCAGCAGGCGCGCGGCGGCCTCACTGGCGAGCCTGGTCTTGCCGGCGCCGCCAGCCCCGGTGAGCGTGACCAGCCGCGCGCCGGCCAGGACGGCGGTGATCCGGGCGATGTCCTCGGTGCGGCGGACGAAGCTGGTGATCTGCGCGCGCAGGTTGGTCCGGGCGGACACCGGCAGTGCCAGTGCCGCGGCTCCTGCGAGCGCCCGCTCCCGCGGCTCCCGGGGCTCCCGGGGCTCCCGGCCCCGGTCCTGGTCCGTGGGACTCGCCGCTACCGCCGGCGGCGGGGCAATCTCGGCGCGCAGCACGGCGACGTGGACCGCCTGCAGCTCCTTGGACGGGTCGATGCCGAGCTCCTCGGCCAGTCGCGCCCGCAGGCGCTCGTAGGCGGCGAGCGCGTCGGCCTGCCTGCCGGCCCGGGATAGCGCGCGCATGAGCTGGCCGTACAGCCGCTCGCGCAGCGGATGGGCGGTGACCAGCTCCTCGAGCTCGGCCACGAGCCTGTCATCCATGCCAATGGCGAGGTCGGCCTCGACGCGGTCCTCGAGCGCGCCGAGGCGCAGCTCCTCCAACCGGGGCGCGCGCCGCGGCGGCGAAGTCGGCGTCGGCGGCGGCGGCAAGCGCCGGCCCGCGCCACAGCTCCAGCGCCTCCCGCAGCATGCTCCCGGCCCGCCGCGGGTCGCGGCGCAGCTCCTCCCGGCCGGCCAGCGCCAGGTTCTCGAACCGGACCGCGTCCACGGCCTCTGGGTCGAGCGCCAGCCGGTAGCCGGCCGGGTGCGACTCGATCAGGTCGGGAAGCACGCGGCGCAGCCGCGAGGCAAGCGACTGCAACGCGTTCGCGACAGCAGCCGGGGGCTCCTCTCCCCAGACCGCGTCGACGAGCTGGCCGGCGAGCACCACCCGGTCAGGGTCGAGCGCGAGCCGCACCAGCAGCCTGCACAGCCGCGGCCCGACCACCGTGACGGGCTCGCCGAAGCCGACCCGCACCTCCAGGGGGCCCAGGATGCCGATCCGCACGTCGCTGCCCACGCCCGCCATTCTGCCCGGTCTTCACGCCCGCCGCCGGACCAGGGCATGGTCGGTCGGGCTGCCCGCCCCGACGAGCTCGCCGACCGCCGCGGGAAACGTCAGCAGCTGTGGAGGTGGCCGTTCGCCGCGGCTCTGTGCTGCAGGGCAGCAGATCTCCCCAGGCGGCGAGATCAAGGTAGACTGCCGCCGATCAGGTCAGGGGCCACCTGTGAAAGGAGTCGTGATGACCCAGCACGAGCACCCGAACGTCACCCTCGTCCGGGAGGGCTTCGAGGCTTTCCAGAAGGGCGACACTGCCTGGATGGACCAGCACCTGGCTGACGATGTGGTCTGGCACGTCGGTGGCAACAGCAAGTGGAGTGGGGCCTACCAGGGCAAGGGGAAGGTGCTGGAGTACTTCGCCCGCCAGGCCCAGGCGACAGGCGGGCCGCCGTCGGTGGACACCCACGACATCCTGGGCAACGACGACCACGTCGTGGTGCTCGGCACCGCCTCGGCCTCGGCGGCGGACGGGTCGGGCGCCGAGTGGAAGTACGTGCAGGTCTTCCACATCAGGGATGGGAAGGCGACCGAGGTCTGGGGGATGGCCGAGAACGACGCCGCCGTTGACCCGTTCTTGGACGGCCTGCCCAGCTGAACGCCGGCGGACCCGACCCGCCTACAGCCACGCGCGCAGCCGCTTTCTGGACGCCGCTCTCCAGGCGGCTGGCCAGCGCTCCCTGGCGCTGGCAGCCGCCAGGCGCTCGAGCGTGGCAAGCTCCCCGGCGACCAGAGCGGTGGCGATGTCCGGCGCTGCGTTTACGGCCTGCCGCAGCCAGTCCTCGGCGACCACGCCGTCGTGCTGCTCGCCGAGGACGTCCTGGAGGTCGGCGAGCGCGTCGGCGAGCTTGCTGGACTGCGCGCCGAAGACGGGCTCGACCGCCTCGATCGCGTAGCGCGCCCGCTTGGCGCGGATCCGCACCTGGTGCAGGTCGGTAGCAGACGGCTCGTCGGGCAGATCCCTCACCATCCGGCGGAGCCTCTTCAACGGCTTGGCCACCAGGGACGGGAGCACCTCGGCCGCCCGCCGGGCGGCGCTGAGCAGCACGGGCGGCGCCTGCGCCGCTGCCACCAGGTCGTCGAGCAGCGCCGCGTACCGCGGTCCGCCCATGGCCGCCAGCAGGTCCTTGCGGGCGGCGTCGCGCTCCTTCGCGAGCGCGCCGAGCAGCCGCCGTCCTGGCTCAGCGTCGGGCAGCGGCAGGGTGGTGAGTTGGTGTTGCAGGCCGGCGAGCAGCACGTCGGCGTCACGCACGGCGCCGAGCAGGCCGGCCAACCACTTGAGCTCCGCGCGGAGCCGTTCGGTCCAGGCGGCCTCGAGCATGTCCGAGAAGGTCCGTAGGGTGGACCGGAGCCGGCGAGTGGCGACGCGCGCCTGGTGGACCGCTTCGGAGTCCTCGCCCAGGCGGACGAGCGCGTCGTGGCGGACCAGCCGCAGGGTGTTCGCGGTGAGGTCCAGCCGCAGCAGTTCCTCGGCCGGCGCGTTCGGGTCCAGTGGCCACAGGGCCAGCTCCGGGGGCTCGCCGGCGCGGCTCCCGAGCGCCTGGTCGTACTTGGAACCGGCGCGCGGATCACCGGCGCCGGCGTCGCGGAGGCGCGCGACCACCCGTTCCAGCGTCTCTGGAGGGGCCGCCATCGCGTCGTCATCGGTCAGCTCGACCTCGATCTCTCGGAACTGGTCGACCGTCCGGCGCCCCTTCTCGTCGAGCACCGCCACCTCATCGTCGACCAGCTCGGCGAGCTGCTTCCCCGCCGCGTCGCGCAGCGCCAGCGGCCGGCGTGCCGTCCGCAGCCGGGCGACTGGCCCGACCGGCACGGTGCGCACGAAGGCGCGGACCAGATCAAGCGCGCCGGGCGGAGGCCGGTCAACCGCGCCGTCGAAGCGGTACTCGCCGCGCACGACCAGCCCATCGCGCTGGGGTCGACCCCTGTCCTCCGTGCCGCTGTCCCCGGTGCCGCTGTCCTCGGTGCCGCCAGGGAGCTTCACCGTCCACTGCTCGCCCTCGCGGTAGCGCAGGCTGCAGCGCCAGCGGGCCAGCCGCAGGTCGGCGGTGTCGTAGTAGGTCGTGCGGTAGCGCCGCACCGGCTGCGGCTCGGCCCGTAAGTCGGTGCCGAGGCCGGCGAGGTCGGGGAGCTTGAAATCCGCCGGCACGCCAAGCTTGACCTCTCGTTCCAGCATCAGGCTCTCCTTCTGTTCCCGTTCTCCGCTGCCACCTCATGCATGACCGAGCATGCGGCGAGCCAAACGACCGTAACGCTCGAGCCAAACGACCGTAACGCTGCGGAGACGGGGGCGGGCCACACTGGCGCGTGACCGGCGACGCTGGGAGGGTGGCGGTGGTGGTGCGCTGCGAGCGGAGAGGACCATGGCGATGACCCCTGCCGCCCGACTGGCCCGGCCGCGCCAGTGGCCGGGCGTGTTGGCGTGGGCGCTGTGGTCGCTGGGTATGCTTGGGCTCGCTGCGGTCCCCTGGTCCGATCACCTGCTGCGCCAGGCCGGCCGGCCCGACCTGGTCCAGCTCACCCCCGGCACCGCCTCCCCCGTCCTGGCGACGTTGAGCGCGAGCACGGTCGGCGCGGTGCTGGCCAGCCGCCGGCCCCGGCACCCGGTGGGCTGGCTGCTGCTGGCCCTCGCCTTGTCCCTAGTTGCCACGGCGGGAGCCGCGCAGTACCTGGTCTATGGGCTGCTGGTCCATCCCGGGGCGCTGCCGGGCGCCCGCTACGCGGCCCTGTACTACCCCGCCACTGTGTTCACGGCGCTGGCCTTGGTCGGCTTTGTCCTGCTGCTCACGCCCACCGGGTCGCTGCCCTCGCCCGGCTGGCGCTGGTGGGCCAGGGGCATGGTGGCCGCGCCGGTCGTCTTGCTGCTGGTAGTGACGCTGGCGCCCGGGCCGCTGGACCCGCGCTACCAGGCGGTCGGCGGCCCGTTCGACTTCCGCGGCCTCAGCGGTGTCGTGCTGGTCGCCAACCAGGTGGCCTTGGCGGTCACCCTCCTGGCGGTGGTGGTCGCTGCCGGGTCGCTGGTGGTGCGCTTTCACCGCGCCCGCGGGGTGGAGCGACTGCAGCTGCGGTGGGTGGCGGCCGCGGCGGCGCTGGTGTCGCTGGCGGGCGTGGTCGTCCTGGCTGGCCTGGCGGCGGGGGGCCGGGGTGCGCCGGGCCTGCTCGGCTGGGCTGCCGGTGTCTGCGTGGCGGTCCTGCCGGTGGCGGTCGGCGCGGCGGTCCTGCGCTACCGGCTGTACGACCTTGACCGCATCATCAGCCGCGCCCTGGCCTACGGGCTGCTCACGGTGCTGCTGGGCGGCGGCTACGCCGGCGTGGTCCTGGGGCTCGGGCAGCTTCTTGGCCAAAGCTCCAGCCTGGCGGTGGCCGGGGCGACCCTGGCGGTCGCCGCAGTGTTCCAGCCGGCCCGACGGCGCATCCAGGCTGCGGTCGACCGGCGCTTCAACCGCCGCCGCTATGACGCCGCCCGGACGATCGCGGCGTTCAGCGCGCGGCTGCGCGACGAGGTCGATCTGGACACCCTGACCGGCGAGCTGCTCGGCGTGGTCGAGCAGACCATGCAGCCGACCCGGGTGTCGCTGTGGCTTCGGCCTTCCGCCAGTGCGTCCCGGGACCGGGACCGGGGCGGGACGGGCACACCCCCTGCGGCCTGGTAGCCGACGACCGTCGGACCGTCGGTCCGGCTGCTTGAGGTCTTGTTCCGACCCGAAGTAAGTGTGTACAGTTTTCGCCGGGGAAGGGAGGTCGATGGTGATCGAGCTCGAGGACATCGCCTACGTGCGCTCCGGCGTCGCGGATCTGCCGGCCGCCGTTCGCTTCGCGACCTTCGGGGTTCGCCGGATCGAGGACGACGCCGCGTGGCGGCCACGGACCTTCGACCCCGCCGAGCCAGGGTCGATCGACATGTGGCTCGGGCCGACCTCGCGACCGAGGACGCAGCCGCAGGCGCACGACGACCTGCCCGGTAGCGCCGCAGCAGGAGCGCCATCCGGGGATCCGGCTCGGGTGCCCGCCGCGCCCCCGGCGTCGCTCCCCGGCTAGACCCTCCCTCTAGACCGCCGACGCCGAGCGCAGCGCGGCCGGGTCGGCGCCCTCGGCGAGGGCGACGGCGTGCGGGACGGCCCGCGGCGTGTAGTCCGGCGCGCTGTCCGAGAGCACCCGCAGCGCTGTGCGGGCGAGGTGGTGGGCGAGCCCGGAGAGTGCCGCGCGGTCGTCCCCGGCGGTGAGGGCGTCCAGGATGGCCGCGTGCTCGGCGTCACCCGCGGTTTGCCAGTCAGTCGGCTCCGACTGCTGGTAGATCCGGATGTAGCGGACGCTTCGGTCCTCGAGCGACTGCAGCGTCCGCAGGAGTGGCTCGCCCGCCCCGGCGGTCAGTACCCGGTGATAGGCGTGGTGCGCCTCGAACCACCCGGGAAGGTCGCCGATCCGGGCGGCCCGGCGCATCGCGGTCAGCAGCCGGCGCGCCTCCCGGCGCTGACGTGAGCCGATGGACTCCAGGGTCATCGACAGCGCGAGCGTCTCGAGCACGATGCGGGACGCGTAGTCGGCGTCGAGCTCGACCGGGTCGACGTCGGCGACGCGCATCCGCTGGTTCGGCTCGAACTCGACGTAGCCCTCCTCCTGGAGCATCCGCAGCGCCTCGCGCAGCGGCGTCCGGCTCACGCCGAGCTGCTTGGCGAGCGTCAGCTGCGACAGCTTCGTGCCCGGCGGGATGCGACCGTCGAGTATGCACTCCCGTAGGTACGTGTGCAGGCGGGGGATAGCCTGCCGGGCCTCGGGGAGGTCGACGCGCTCGATCCCGGGGATGCGGGTGGCGGCGGGTCGTGCCATGCGCTCAGTGTATCCCACGCGTCCGCCAACTGCATACACATTTAGGCCGAGCCTTGACGCTGTGAGACAAAAGTGCATACACTTTGGCGAGACCTCGAGGAGGGCCCGCGGGCTGGCCGAGGGGAGGCGGACGATGACGACCGTCGGAGTCATCGGGGCACCCTCGACGACTCGATCGCCTCGCCGGCGATCTGGCAGCGCCGCGGCCCGCTGGTCCGGGAGCGGCGCTGGACGCCTGCGCCCGGGCCCATCGCGACGCTCCACCACATCCTCACGGCAGGCGCGAGTCATCGGCCCTGGGAACCTCGGCACCGACCTGATGCTCGAACCGCACAGCACCACGCCGGGCTGTCCTGGTCACCCTCGCCGGCGCAGCACCCGTATCGCCATGCCGAGGAACACTGCCCCGAACGCCAGCAGGACAGCGACGTCGAGGGTCGCCGGCATGGTGTAGCCGCCGATGGTGATGCCGGTAAACCTGTCGAGCACCGCGGCGGGCACGCCCGCGCCATCGAGGACGGCGTCACGAATCGGCGCCATGCCGTAGGCAACTGGGTCGAACCGTGAGAGCACGGTCATCCATCCGGGCAGATTTCTCAGCGGGAACAGCGCCCCGCTGAGAAAGAACATCGGCAGCACCAGGAACGTCATCACGGTCTGGAACGCCTGCAGGGAGCTTATCCGTGAGGCCAGGGCGACGCCGAGGCTGGTCAGCGCGAAGGCGAGGACGAACAGCAACGGCACCAGCTCCAGCACGCCCACGACGCTCAGCTTGACCCCGACGACTGGGGCGAAGACGAGCAGCAGAACGCCCTGCACCATAGCTTGGGTGGCTCCTCCCAGCGCCTTGCCGACGGCCACCGCGGATCGTTTGATCGGAGCGACGAGGATCTCGCGCAGGAAGCCGAACTCGCGGTCCCATACCACCGACATGGCGCTGAACATGGCGGTGAAGAGCACCGCCATCCCCAGGACCCCCGGATACACGTACTGGAGGTAGGTGACGCCAGGAGGCAGGCCCAGGCCGCCCCCCAGCGAGGCGCTGAGACCTGCGCCAAAGATGAGCAGGTACAGCAGGGGTTGCGCCAGCGAGACGAGCAGGCGCGTGCGGTCACGCGAGAAGCGAATGACGTCCCGGTGCCAGATCACCAAGATCGCCTGTATGAGGGACACCCGCACGTGGGCGGGACGCGTAGCCGGCGGAGCGGGCGCGGTGGGCGTCGACCCGGCGGGTGCCGCGAGGCTCATCGGCGTCCTCCTCGACGCTGGGCGAACATGCGCAGCTGCGCCCGGCCGTCGGCGCGCTCATCGCGGATCGCCCGGCCGGTGAGCTTCAGGAAGACGTCGTCGAGGCTGGGCCGGCGCACGGTGGCGGTCTTCACCGTTACCGACAGGGAGCGGACAATCTGGGGCACGAACTCCGCGCCGTCGGGGACCTCGATACGGAGCGTCCCGTTGTCCTGCAGGGCCTGGACGCCGAAGCGCTCGCTGACCTCCGCCGCCGCGCGGACGTTGTCGTCGGTGCTGAGCACCACGACGTCCCCGCCCACCTGCGCCTTGAGCTCCTCAGGCGTGCCCAGGGCAACGATGCGCCCGTGGTCGATGATGGCGATGCGATCGCACCACTCGGCCTCCTCCATGTAATGCGTGGTCATGAAGATGGTGGTGCGGGTGCGGGCGCGGATGCCCCGCAGGTGATCCCAGACCCGCGCCCTGGTCTGGGGGTCGAGCCCCTGAGTCGGCTCGTCGAGGAAGAGCACCTCGGGAGCGTGGAGGATGCCGCGGGCGACCTCCAGGCGGCGCTTCATGCCGCCGGAGAACGTCTTCACCGCCGCGTCAGCTCGATCCGCCAGGCCGACGGTCTCAAGGCAGATGCCGATGCGCTGGCGCCGCGCCGCCCGGGGAACGCCGTAGACCCTCGCGTGAAACATCAGGTTCTCGCGAGCCGTGAGCTGATCGTCGAGCGAGGGGTCCTGGAACACCAGCCCGATGCGGGCTCGCACCTCATCGGGGTCGGTCGCCACGTTGTGACCGGCGACGATCGCGGTGCCCGCGGACGCCTCGGCCAGCGTGCAGAGCACGGAGATCGTCGTTGTCTTCCCCGCTCCGTTGGGACCGAGGAACCCGAAGATCTCGCCGCGGCGAACGTCGAGATCGATGCCTTGCACGGCCTCCAGGTCGCCGTAGCGCTTGACCAGCCCGCGCACCGTGATGACGTCCTCGCCTTCGTTGGGAGGGGTCGCCTTCCAGGCGGGCGGAGATCCCGGTGCCCCGGGACTCATGCGACGTCCTCGCTGGACAGTGATGGACCCGCGACGCGCTCTGTCAGCTCGACCAGAGTCGCCAGCTCCTCGTCGTCGAGGCTCGACAGGGCCTGCTTCAGGGCACGCCGCCGCAGAGCGAGCGAGCGTTCGAGCAGCGTGCGTGCTCGGGGGGTCAAGGAGAGACGAACGACGCGACGGTCCTGGCCGTCGTGGTCTCGCTGCACCAGGCCGAGGCGCGCCAGGCGATCTCCCATCTGGGTCGCCGTGCTCATCGACGTCGCCCCCAGGGCATCGGCGAGCTCGCTCATGGTCACGCCGCCGCGGAGGTGGATGGTGTGGAGGGCACGGAGCTGGTGCAGTGTCACCGCGCCCATCTCGGCGCGCAGGTCCTCGGGCAGCTCCGCTGCGAGTCGACGCTGCAGGGCGGGCTGGGTGCGCATGAACCGGTCCAGCAGGCTGCTCCGAGAGCCCCGGGGGCCGTGCAGATCGCTCGTTTCCTTCATGGCACCGTATCGTACAGATGACTGTACTATGCCTCAACCCGTACTTTTGCCCATGCGGTGCCCGGCCAGGCCCGCGGGCCCGCGTCTGCCTGCCCCTGCCGTGCCCCCTGATCCGCTCCCGCGTCCGGTTGTGCTGCGGCTCCCATCCGTTGCCGCCTGCGGCCCCGACGAGATCCTGCACGTGCTGCTGTTGGCCGGTGCCGCCGGGATCGGGTGGCCGAGGAGGCTGACGAGGGACGCGAGTGGACCGCGGCGGCTGAGGGCGGACCGTCCCCGGTAGGGGGAGGGGATCTGCCAGGGAGCTCAACCCTTGAACCTCCGAGCGCCCATCCTTGCGCTCAGAGCCAGTTGTAGCGGCGGAAGAGCAGGTACAGGCCCGCGGAGGCCGCGACCATCAGGGCGGCGGAGGCCACCACACCCCAGAGGCGGCCAAAGCCGGGGTAGGGCACGTTCATGCCGTAGTAGCCGGTGATGAGGGCGGGCACGGCGATGATCGCCACCCAGCTGCTGACCTTCTTGACGATCTGGTTCTGCCGGTAGTCCCGCAGGCTGAGGTTGGTCTCCACGATCGTGGCGACCAGGTCGCGGAGCGAATCGGACGACTCGCTGACGCGCAGGATGTGGTCGTACACGTCCTGGAAGTAGGGATAGAGCTCGTCGGAGACGGCCGCGGTTTCGCGCCGCATGAGACTGCTGATCGCCTCGCGCATGGGGACGGCGAGGCGGTGGAAGCGGGCCAGGGCACGGCGCATGTCGAACCAGTGCCGCTGTTTGGCGGGGTCGAGGGGACGTTCCGCGAAGATGGCCTGGCTGACCTCCTCGTAGTAGTCGTCGAATGCCTGCGCGTCGTCGAAGTAGCCGTCGACGACGACGTCGAGGAGGCCGTAGAGCAGGAAGGGCACCCGTGGGCGGCGAGGTCGGGCGAGCGGTCCCAGCGCTTCAGCACGGGCTCGATCGAGAACCTGTTGCTCTCGCGGACGGTGATGAGCCAGCGCTTGCTGATGAACGCGTCGATCTCGGTCGCTTCCAGGCGGCCGTTGGCGATGTCCACGTGCACGGCGTAGCAGGACAGGAACAGGTGCGTGGCGTAGCGGTCGAGCTTGGGACGCTGATGCGGTCCCAGGGCGTCTTCGACAGCCAGCTCGTGCAGGCCGAGCTCAGCGGCGAGCTCGTGGAGCTGCAGCTTCGAGGGGGTGCACAGGTCCACCCACACCACGGTGTCGGGCCGCTCGAGGTAGTCGGAGACCTTGGCGATGGTGAAGTCCTCGGCCTCGAGGACGCCCTGGCGGTACGCCCTGGTCATGGCATCGCCCATGACACTCTCCTCCATCCCTCGGCGGCGGGCTTCGCCAATGCGATCGGTCGGTGGCGATCCGGGTCGATTTATGCCTCGCGGCTCCCGGCGCGACGGCGGGAGTTGACCACATGGCCAGCGAGAAACATGTGTGCCCGAGCAGGGCGAGCTTGCGTGGGCGACAGGTGCGGTGGTCGCAGTCCAGACAGCGGTGGCATGCGCCAGTCCTTGCGGTCGACGCCGACGGTGTTCCGTGCCAGCGGTCGGACCACGGCTGGGTCCGGGTGACCGCGTCGTGGCAGCAGCGCGACAGGGATGGCCATGCCGAAGCCGGCACCGCTCACGAGCAGGCCCTCGAGCGTCCGGCCGTCGATGTCGGGGAGCAGGGTCGCGGCGGTGAACGCCAGCGACACCACCAGGACGGGCAGCAGCAGCGCCAGGACCCACAGCAGCCGGGTGCCGTGGTTCTGGCCGGCTTGGGCGTAGGTGGCGATGCCGCCGGCGTCGTTGTCGGCGACCATGACGATCAGCCCGGGGCCCATGATGGCCAGCAGGGTCCGCAGCCGGGTCGGCCAGGAGCGGCGGGGGGCGTGGTCGTGGCGGCTGATGGAGCCGAACGCGCCGGTGATGTCGCCAAGGTGCGCGGGGTCGAGCACGGCAGTCCCGGCCATTGCTGCCGGGCTCGTGGGTGGTTCGGGCGTGCCGGGCACGGGACGCAGAGGAGCGCCGCGCCGCTCAGGCATGGCTCACCGCCGACCTCCTGGTAAGACTGGCTCCACCATAGGGTACGCAACAGTCGGTGGGTTTCTGAGCTGGTCGGTGGTGGTGCGGGGCGGGAGGGCCCGGCGCATCGGGTGATTGTCCCGTGCCGTTCCCCGGTCGGCTGGATCGTCTCCCAGACCACGCGCACGGCCCTGCCTCATCTACGCTGTTTGTTTGTCAGCTCGCCGTATCGCGTCACCAAGGAGGCCCGTCCCGGTGCGAAGGGGCGCACGGCACCGGCGCCGCTTGGCGCAGGAGCAGGACGCCGCCACCCTCTACCGCGCCCTGGCAAGGCAGCGCCACGGTGAGGAACGCGAGATCCTGCTGGCGCTGGCGCGGGCCGAGGAGCGCCACGCCGCGCACTGGTCGGCGCGGCTTGCCCCGGCCGAGCAGGCGCGACGGCGGCTGGGGGTGCGCGCGCGGCTGCTGAGCTGGCTGGCCCGTCGGGTCGGGTCGCTGCTGGTGTTGGCCGTGGTGCAGCGTGCCGAGGCCGCCGGCGACTACGACAGCGACCCTGACGCGACCGCGGCGATGGCCGCCGACGAGCGGGTGCACGCCTTGGTGGTGGCCGGGCTCGCGCAGCGGCAACGCGCCCGCGCTTCAGGCTGGTTTCGGGCGGCGGTCTTCGGCGCCAACGACGGGCTGGTCTCCAACCTCTCGCTGGTGCTTGGCATGGCCGGGGCGGGCAGCTCCTCGCAGGTGGTGCTGCTCGCCGGCATGGCGGGGCTGCTGGCCGGCGCGCTGTCGATGGCCGCGGGGGAGTACGTCTCGGTGCGCTCCCAGCGGGAGCTGCTGGACGCCGCCGCCCACGAGCTTGACGCGGCGACGCTGCTTGCGTTGCGCGAGCACGACGCCGGCGAGCTGGCGCTGGTCTTTCGCGCCAGGGGGATGACTGTCGAGCTGGCCGAGCAGCGTGCCGCGGCACTGCTTGGCGAGCACGACAGCGAGCCGGCCGGCAGGGAGGATGCAGCCGGCCAGGAGGTGGTCGGGTCTGCGGCAGCGGCGGCCGGGTCGAGTTTCGCGGCCTTTGCCAGCGGTGCCGCCATCCCGGTCCTGCCGTTCGTGGCTGCCTCTGGGCCCGTCGCGATCGCGATCGCCTCGGCGCTGGTCGGGGTGGCGCTGTTTGCGACCGGAGCTGCCGCTGGCGTGCTCACCGGGGGCCCGCTGCTGCGCCGGGGCCTTCGCCAGCTCGCCATCGGTGCCGCAGCCGCCGCGGTCACCTACGGGCTTGGCCGCGTCTTTGGCGCCACCATCGGCTGACAGGCTACGCAGGTATGGCGTGAGAGAAACCTCAGGGAACCCTGGGATATCTCTGATTGCGGCAGGCGTCGAACGTGCGCAGCCGGTCAGGGGAGCCGGTGGAACCAGGCCAGCGACAGCGCGCCGCCGGCGGCCAGCAGCACCAGCGCGGCCGCGGCGAATGCCACGGTGATCTCCTGGTCTTGGCGGACGAAGCCGATGCGGGTGCCGAGCCGGCGGTAGATGCGCTCGAGGTTACTGGCGCTGGGGCGGTGAAGGCCTGACCGCCGGTTCGTTGCGCGATGTCTTGGAGGCCGCCCGGGTCTGGGGGGACGGGGGTGGGGGGACGGGGGTGGTGCGCAGCTGCCCGGACTCGTCGGGCACGTCGACGGTGCCTGACTGGGTGCCCAGCGCGATGGCGTAGATCGGCACGCCGAGCTGGCGGGCGTGGTCGGCGGCGACCAGTGGTTGGGTGCGGCCGCTGGTGTTGGCGCCGTCCGACAGCAGCAGGATCACCATCGGCAGGGTCCGCAGCGCCGGGTCCGGGGCTGGCCGTGGCCGGGCTGGGGCCGCCCCGGGGGAGGTGCTGGTGGTGGGGGGTGGTCGCTTGAGGTCCAGGGCGCGTTCGATGGCGTCGCCGATGGCGGTGCTGCCCTCGGCCTGCAGGGAGCCCAGGGCGTCGTGGACGGCTTGGCGGTCGGTGGTTGGCGGGGTGATGAGCTGGGCGGTGGTGGAGAAGCTTATCAGCCCGACCCGGTAGGCGCTGGGGAGCCGGTCGACGAACCGGCCGGCGGCATCGACGGCGGCGAGCAGGCGCGAGGGGCGACGTCGGTGGCGTTCATGGAGCCGGAGACGTCCATGATCAGGATCACGTTGGCCTGCTGCTTGGGGACCAGGACGGTGGCCTGCGGGCGGGCGAGCGCCAGCAGCAGGCCGGCCAGTGCCAGCAGGTACAGCGCGGCCGGCAGGTGGCGGCGCCAGCCGGGCGAGCGGGCCACGACGTTGGCGAGCAGGTCAGGTTGGTGAAGCGCGCCGCGTAGCGGGCGCGGCGCCGCTGGCCGAGCAGGTAGGCGATCAGCGCGGCCGGGAGCAGGGCTTGCCTTGCGCCCGCGAAGTTGGTAGAACCGTGCAGAGACGGGCACCTTTCCGCATGTTTCCACAGTAGGGAGAATGCGTGCTGCCCGAAGAGCGCCGGCTGCAGATCGTCGAGCAGGTCAGCACGAGGCCACTCGTTCGGGCCGACGAGCTGGCTGAGCGGTTCGGCGTGTCAATCGAGACCGTCCGCCGCGACTTGGACGCGTTGCAGCGTGAGGGCCTGGTGCGCCGCGTCTACGGCGGGGTCACGGGAGTCGCGGCCCGGACCCTGGAGCCGCCCTTCGATCAGCGGAGCAGGTTGCACGCCGACCGCAAGGCGGCCATGGCGCGGCTCGCCGCCTCCCTGATCGCACCGCCCGACACCCTGATCCTCGACATCGGCACCTCCGTGGTGGAGCTGGCCAGGCAGCTCCCGCCGGAGTTCCGCGGGCTGGTGCTCACCAACTCGTTGCTGGTCGCCGCGGTCGTCCAGCGCGAGGGCGTCGAGGTGCACGTCTCGGGCGGCCGCATCCGCCACGGCGACCTGGCCTGCTCCGGTTCGCACGCCGAGGCGTTCTTTGCCGAGTACTTCGCGGACAAGGCGTTCCTCGGCTCGGGCGGCGTCCATCCGCAGGCCGGCCTCACCGACTACTACCCGGACGAGGTACGGAGCCGCCAGGTGATCCTGGACCACGCCGCCGAGCTCTACGTGCTGGCCGACTCGTCCAAGCTCGGCCAGGTCGCCATCCGCAGGGTGTGCGGCCTGGACCGGCTCACCGCCGTGATCACCGACGACCGGGTCGCGCCGGACGTGGCCCGCGCACTGGAGGGTGAGGGGGTGAGGCTCCTGGTCGCGGAGACCGAGTGAGCCGGCCCGGAGCGGGCCGCAGGCAAGGGAGGCGCTGTCGTCGAAGGCTGTCGTCGAACAGGAGGAACGTCTGTGGCTGTGGATCGGACGGATGACGCGCTGCTGGAGCGGTTCGGGTACCGGCAGCAGTACGTGCGGACGTTGCGGCGATTCGAGTCGTTCGCGATCGGGTTCTCGTTTATCTCGATCACTACGGGGATCTTCACCACGTTCGGGTTCGTGCTGAACAACGCGGGGCCAAGGGGGATCTGGACCTGGCCGATCGTGATCGTGGGGCAGACGCTGGTGGCGCTGGTCTACGCGGCCCTTGCCGCCAAGATCCCGCTGGCCGGCTATTCCTACCAGTGGGCCTCGCGCCTGACCAGCCCATTGGTCGGGTGGTGGTACGGCTGGTTGTCGTTCGCCTTCTTGTCGATCGTCACCGTCAGCGTGGACTACGCGTTCGTGCAGGTGGCGTTCCAGCCGCTGATCGGCCAGGCCTACACGCCCACCTCGGCGGCGTTGTGGACGTTGCTGGTGCTGGCGGTGCAGGCGGCGCTGATCATCTGGTCGACGCGGATCGTGACCAGGATCAACAACACGGCGGTGTCGACCGAGATCATCGGCATCGTCGGGCTGAGCGCGGTGTTCCTGATAGCGGCCCTGTTCGCCAGCCACGGCCACTGGGGCAACCTGGGCTCGACCGGGATCGTTGGCAGCGCGGGCTGGTGGTCCTGGCTCGGGCCGTTCATGCTGGCCACCCTGCTCGGCGCGTATACCATCGTCGGTTTCGAGTCGGCCAGCAACCTGTCGGAGGAGACCCAGGAGCCGCGCCGCGTCGTGCCGGGCGCGATGGTGCGGTCGGTGGTGCGGTCGGTGGTGTGGTCCGGCGTGATCGGCATGGTTTTCCTGATCCTGCTGACCGTGGTGATCGACGACGTCCCGGCGGCCTCCGGGGACGCCGCGCCGGTGGCGTTCGTGCTCAAGGACGTGCTGGGCGGTTTCGTGGAGAAGCTGTTCCTGCTGTTCATCTGCGTCTCGATCTTCGCCTGTGGGCTGGTGATCATGGTGACCAACTCGCGGCTGATCTGGTCGATGAGCCGGGACCGCCGCTTCCCCGGCCACCAGGTGTGGTCCCGGGTGCCGCGCCCGACCGGCGGCCCGGCGTTCGCGACGCTGCTGGGCGCCGGCATCTCCGCGGTGATCGTGCTGGTCCTCAGGACCAACACCAACGCGCTGGTCAACCTGTTCACCGCCTCGACGCTGATGCCGGCGATCCTCTACGCGGGCACGGTCCTGCTGTACGTGCTCACGGCGCACCGGGTGCGCAGCGACACGCGCTTCTTCCAGCTGGGGCGGTGGGAGTGGCCGGTGATCATCGGGGCGCTGGTCTGGCTCGCTTACGAGCTGGTGATCCTGCTCGGCCCGGCGGACTTCCGCAGCGCGCAGCGCTACGCGCTCGGCGCGGTCGCGGTCGGCCTGGTGGTGTTCGTGGCCATGCTGCTGCTGGAGCCGGGCGCGATGCGCGCCGAGGCCGGCGCGCACGGCGGGGAGGCCCTGGAGGTCGCCGACGAGACCGCGACTGGAGAAGCCCCGGCGTGAAGCTGCTCGCCATCGACCAGGGGACCTCGGCCACCAAGGCGCTCGTCGTCTCCACGGACGGCGGCGTGCTCGCCGACGCCGAGGTCCCCGTCCACCCCGCCGCCACCCCGGGCGGCGGGGTGGAGCAGGACCCCGAGGAGCTGTACGACTCGGTGCTGGAGGCGGGCGGCCGCGCCCTCGCCGCCGCCGGCGAGCCGGTCGGCGCGATCGGCCTGGCCAACCAGGGCGAGACCGTGCTGGCCTGGGACCGTGCCTCTGGCCGGCCGCTGTCCCAGGCGCTGTCCTGGCAGGACCGGCGGGCGGCCAGCGTGACCGAGCGGCTCGGCGACCACGGGGCGCGGCTCCTGGAGCTGACCGGCCTGCCGCTGGACCCTTACTTCGCCGCCCCCAAGATCACCTGGCTGCGGGAGCACCTCACCGGCGACGGTGTGGCCACCACCACCGACGCTTGGCTGCTCCACCGGCTCACCGGCGCGTTCGTGACCGACGCGGCCACCGCCTCCCGCACCCTGTTGCTCGACCTCGACCGCGTCGAGTGGTCGCCGCAGGCCTGCGAGGTCTTCGGGGTCGCGCCCGAGGAGCTGCCCGCGGTCACCGGCTGCGCCGAGCCGGTGGGGGAGACGCGCGTGTTCGGCGGCGCGGGCCTGCCGGTCGCCGGCCTGGCCGTCGACCAGCAGGCCGCCCTGTTCGCCGAGGCCTGCCTGCACGCCGGCGAGGCAAAGTGCACCTACGGGACGGGCGCCTTCCTGCTCGCCACCGTCGGTCAGCGGCCCAAGCGGTCCGCGAACCAGCTGGTTGCCTGCGTCGCCTGGCGGCTCGGCGCCGAGACCACCTACTGCCTCGACGGCCAGGTGTACACGGTCGGCGCCGCGGTCGGCTGGCTGCGCGAGCTCGGCCTGATCAGCGGCGCGCCCGACCTCGACCGGCTCGGCGGCACGGCCGGCGCGCTCGGCGAGGCCGGCGGCGCGACCTTCGTGCCGGGCCTGGCCGGGCTCGGCGCCCCGTTCTGGAAGCCGAACGCTCGCGGCGCGTTCGTCGGCCTGTCGCTCGCCACCAGCCGCGCCCACCTGGTCCGGGCGGTCTGCGAGGGAATCGCCGCCCAGGTGGCCTGGCTCGCGAGGGCCGCGGGCGACGACCTCGGCAGGTCGCTCGAGCGGCTGCGAGTCGACGGCGGGCTGACCCGCTCGCGGCTGCTCATGCAGCTCCAGGCCGACCTGCTGCAGGCGCCGGTCGAGGTCTACCCGTCACCGAACGCGACCGCCCTCGGGGTGGCGGCCCTGGCGCGGCTGGGCACCGGCGAGGTCGCCGATGCCGAGGTCGCGACCGGCGGCTGGTCGCCGGCGGCCACCTACGAGCCGCTTGTGTCCGCTGACGAGGCCGAGGCGCGGCTACGGCGCTGGCGCCAGGCGGCCGAGGCCACCTCCGAGCTGAGCGGCTGAGCCGTGGCCGACCCAGCCGGCGGCTACGACGTCGCCATCGTCGGGGCTGGCGTCGTCGGCGCGGCCATCGCCCGCGAGCTGGCCCACTACCGGCTCACCTGCGCGCTGCTGGAGGCGAGCCCGGACGTCGGGGCGGGCACCAGCAAGGCGAACACCGCCATCTGGCACACCGGCTTCGACGCCAAACCGGGCAGCTTGGAGGCGCGTTTGGTCCGCCGCGGCCACCAGCTCCTCGCCGAACAGGCGCCAGCGCTCGGCGTTCCGCTGGAGCGGACCGGCGCCCTGCTGGTGGCCTGGGACCCTGAGCAGCTCGCCGCCCTGCCGGGCATCCGCGCGCGAGCCGCCGCCAACGGCTACACGGAAGTGCGGCCACTGCCGGTCGAGGAGCTGTACCAGCTGGAGCCGGGGCTCGGGCCCGGCGCCCTCGGCGCCCTCCAGATCCCCGGCGAGGGCATCCTCTGCCCCTGGACGCTGCCACTCGCCCTTGCCACCGAGGCGGTCGCGGGCGGGGTCGAGCTGCGCCTGGAGACCCTGGTCACCGGGGTCGCGCCCGGCCCGGGAGGCGAGCACGAGCTGGCGACGCCGGCCGGGCCGGTCCGCGCCCGCTGGGTGGTCAACGCGGCTGGGCTGCGGGCCGACGAGGTGGACCGGATGTTCGGCCACGCCGGCTTCACCGTCACCCCGCGCCGCGGTCAGCTCGTGGTCTTCGACAAGCTCGCCCGGCCGCTGCTGCGCCACGTCCTGCTGCCGGTGCCGACCGCCACGACAAAGGGCGTCCTGGTCGCCCCGACCGTATACGGCAACGTGCTGCTCGGCCCGACCGCCGAGGACCTGGGCGACAAGAGCGACACGGCCTCCACCGCCGGCGGGCTGGCTGGCCTGCTCGACAAGGGCGCCCGTATCCTGCCCGGACTGCTCGCCGAGGAGGTCACGGCGGTCTACGCCGGGCTGCGGGCCGCGACCGAGCACAGTGACTACCAGATCGCCGTCCACGGCGGTCAGCGGTACGCCTGCGTGGGCGGCATCCGCTCGACCGGCCTGTCGGCGTCACTGGCCATCGCCGAGCACGTCGCCGGCGAGCTGGGCCGGGCCGGCCTGCGGCCGGAGCCGAGGCCCCACGTCGAGCGGGTCCGGATGCCGAACATCGGCGAGGCGTTCCCGCGCCCCTACCGCTCGCCGGCGGCGATCGCCGCCAACCCCGACTACGGCCGCATCGTCTGCCACTGCGAGCGGGTCAGCCGCGGCGAGCTGCTCGACGCCGCGGTCAGCACCATCCCGCCACGCGACCTGGACGGCCTGCGCCGCCGGACCCGCGCTCTGCTCGGCCGCTGCCAGGGCTTCTACTGTCTCGCCGAGGTCGCCAGCCTGTTCGCCGAGGCCACTGGCCGGACCGTCGCCGACGTGCTGCGGGTGCCACGGTGAACCCGGTGCGCGACGTCGACGTGCTGGTGGTCGGCGCCGGGCCGGCGGGCCTGGCGGCCGCGGCCGAGCTGGGCCGGCTCGGAGTTGGCCGGGTGCTGGTCGTCGACCGGGAGCGGGCCGCCGGCGGCGTGCCGAGGCACACCGACCACACCGGCTTCGGCCTGCGCGACCTGCGCCGGTGCGTGCCCGGCCCGCGCTACGCGGCCGCCTGGGTCGAGCGGGCCGAGCGCGCCGGCGCCGAGCTGCGCACCGGCACGACCGTCACGGGCTGGACGCCCGGCCCCCCGATCGCGGCCGAGCTGACTGGCCCGGACGGCCTCCGCACGGTGGCGGCTGGGGCGCTGCTGCTCGCCACCGGCTGCCGCGAGCGGCCCCGGCCCGCCCGGCTGGTACCGGGCAGTCGTCCGCTAGGCGTGCTCACCACCGGGGCGTTGCAACAGCTCGTCCATCTCTCCCGGCAGCCGGTGGGCCGCCGGGCGGTGATCGTCGGCGCCGAGCACGTCAGCTTCTCGGCCCTGCTCACCCTCGCCCACGCTGGCGCCTCGGTCGCCGCCTTGGTCACCGAGATGCCGAGGCACCAGACGTTCGCGGCCTTCCGGGCCGCCGCGGCGCTGCGCTGGCCGCGGACGCCGGTGCTCACCTGCACGCGGGTCAGCGCCATCCGCGGCCGGGACCGGGTCGAGGCGGTAGAGCTCACCGACCTCGCCTCCGGGGCGGTCCGCCGCGTGGCCTGCGACACGGTCGTGTTCACCGGCGACTGGATCCCCGACCACGAGCTTGCCCGCCTGGCCGGCTTGGCGATGGACCCTGGCAGCCGGGGGCCGCTGGTCGACCAGCGGCTGCGCACCTCTATCCCAGGGGTGTTCGCCGCCGGCAACCTGCTCCACGGCGCCGAGACCGCCGACGTGGCCGCGCTGGAGGGCCGCCACGCGGCCGCTGCCGTCCGCGCCCACCTTGCGGGGGCGCCCTGGCGGCAGCGGCGGCTGCTGCGGCTCGTCGGCGGCTCGCCACTCCAGTTCGTGGTGCCCGGCATGGTCGATCCGCTCGCCGGCCAGCCGCCTCGCGGCCGTTTCGTGCTCCGTACCGTGGAGCCGCGGGACCGTGCCCGCCTGGAGGTCCGTCAGGGTGGCCGGGTCCTCGCCAGCCGCCGCGCCACCCGCCTGGTGCCGGCCCGCTCGATCGCCCTGCCCGCCGGGTGGCTCGCCCGGGTCACCGCTGACGGCGGCGACCTCGAGGTCCAGGTGGTCTGAGTCGCGGAGCAGGCCAGAGGGCGCCGGTACTCCCGGCGGAGTAGGTGGGATGGCCCTCTCGCGGGCGATGACGTGCGCGGATGAATGGCATACCTTGACGCCATGAGGACGAATGACGCCACTGAATGGCCCGCGCACGCCTGGCTGGGCTGGCGTCGCGGTGGCGGGAACCCGCTGTGGCTCTCGGTCAAGGTCGGGATTCCCCAGGTGCTGTTTACCCTCCTGGCGTCCCGCAACTACGCCCATACCGGCCGCCTGCGCCTGGACGCGCTGGCGTTCGCGCTGCTCGTCGTCGGCCCGGTCGCGCTGGCGTGGCGGCGGCGCCATCCGGTGGCGGTGCTGGCCGTCAATCTCGCGGCGACCGAGGCGTACTACCTATTTGGCTATGCGTGGGGGCCGGCCTTCCTGAGCCTTGCGGTGGCGTTCTGGGTCACGGTGAGCGCGGGCCAGCGGCTGCCGGCGTGGATCGCCGCCGGCGTCGGCTACGTCTCGTATTTCAGCCTGGCGTTGCTGGTCGGCCGGTCGCCGCGGCCCGGCATCGCCAACGCCGTGGCCGTGGCCGCCTGGCTGCTGCTGGTGCTGGTCGTGGGCGAGGTGGCGCGGGTGCGCCAGGAGCAGGCCGCCGAGGTCAGGCGCAGCCGCGAGGAGGAGGCCCGGCGTCGGGCCAGCGAGGAGCGCCTGCGCATCGCCCGTGAGCTGCACGACGTGATGGCGCATAACATCTCGCTGATCAACGTCCAGGCCAGCACCGCGCTGCACCTGATCGACGAGCGGCCCGAGCAGGCCCGCACCGCGCTGGCCGCGATCAAGCAGGCGAGCAAGGAGACGCTGGGCGAGCTGCGCTCGGTGCTGGACATCCTGCGCCAGCCTGCCGAGGAGGCGCCGCGCGCGCCCACGCCGAGCCTGACCCGCCTCGACGACCTGGTCTCCAAGGTGCGAGCGGCCGGCCTGGAAGTGCTGACCAAGGTGGAGGGCGACCCGCGCCCGCTGCCGGCGCCGGTCGACCTGGCGGCCTTCCGGATCGTGCAGGAGGCGCTCACCAACGTCCGTCGTCACGCCGGCCCCGCAACCGCGACGGTGCGGGTGACCTATGGCGAGCGCGACCTCACCGTGCAGATCTCCGACGACGGCCGCGGCGACCCCGCCGACGGGACCGCTGGGGCCGGCGCCGGGATTGCGGGCATGCGCGAGCGGATGGCAGCGCTCGGCGGTGAGCTGGCGGCCGGCCCGCTCCCGGAGGGCGGGTTCCAGGTGCTGGCCCGCCTGCCGCTGGACGGTGGTGCGTGATGCCGTCGGGGCAGGGAGCCGGGGAGCGGCAGAGTGTCCGGGGGGCTCCTGAGCGAGGCCCGGACCAGGGCGCCACCCAACGAAGTAATGCCGAGCGCAGCCCCCCGGTAGATACCACCAGCGGGGGGGTGATCCGCGTGCTGCTCGCCGACGACCAGGTGCTGGTGCGGGCGGGGTTCCGCGCGCTGCTCGACGCGCAGCGGGACATCGAGGTGGTCGGTGAGGCTGGCGACGGCGAGGAGGCGGTGCGGCTCGCCCGGGCTCTGGTGCCCGACGTGGTGCTCATGGACATCCGCATGCCGGGGATGGACGGGCTCGCCGCCACCCGCGCGATCGCCGCTGAGGAGCGGTTGGACGCCGTGCGGATCGTCATCCTCACCACCTTTGACCTGGACGAGTACGTGTTCGAGGCGCTGCGCGTCGGCGCCAGCGGCTTCCTGGTCAAGGACACTGAGCCGGCGGACCTGATCGGCGCGGTGCGGGCGGTCGCGCGTGGCGACGCGCTGCTGTCGCCCAGCGTCACCCGGCGGCTGATCGCGGAGTTCGCGGCGCGCTCCAAGGAGCCTCGCCCCACGCACGAGCTGGATGCGCTGACCGACCGAGAGCGCGAGGTGATGGCGCTGGTGGCGGCGGGGCTGTCGAACGAGGAGATCGCCGAGCGGCTGGTGGTGAGCCCGGCCACGGCCAAGACGCACGTCAGCCGGGCGATGGTGAAGCTCAACGCCCGCGACCGCGCTCAGCTGGTGGTGTTCGCCTACGAGTCCGGCCTGGTCCGCCCCGGCTGGCTGGAATGAGTCAGCTGATCCCGCGGCGGCGGAGGATCTCCTCCACCTCAGAGAAGTCGTCGTCCGGTGCGGCGGCCGCCTGCTTGCGGGCGGGCTCGACAGCGCGACGGTCGGCGGGCGCGACCCCTCGCCGGGAGGCGGGGGCATCCGAGGCCGGGGGCTTGACCGCTCGCCCGCGGCCGCGGGTGGACGTCCGGCGCCGCAGCGTGCCCGAGAGCATGAACAGCACCAGCGCGAAGCCCACGACCACGACTCCCGACCAGACGGTCGGCGAGAACACGAAGCCGCCGACCCAGTCCGCCACCGCCGTGCCGATGCGCCAGAGCATCTTCACGACGCCGGTCAGGTAGGCCGCCAGCGGCAGCAGCGACCAGGCGGCGCCGCGCATGCCAGCGGCCACCCCGCGGCGGCGCCATGCCAGCCAGCTCGCCACCAGGCCGAGCCCGGTCAGGCCGGCGCACAGCGGAAACCACGCCACCTTGTCGAAGCCAGACATGCCCCACACCTCTCAGCCGCTCAGCCCCCAGGGAGCTCCTTCTGACTATGGTTACACGTCCACGCCCCGTACGCCCGCCGCTGGGGCTGTTGAGCAAGCCTCGCGGCGATGCCATCATCGCCGCACAGTGAGAGAAGGGGACAATCCGTGGCAGGAGATGGGCGGGAGGGGTTCCGGGTCGCGTTCGTGCTCGGCGGCGGCGGGGTCATGGGCGCGCACGAGGTCGGCATGCTGCAGGCGCTGGCCGAGGCCGGGATCAGGCCGGACCTGGTCCTGGGGACCTCGGTCGGCGCGCTGAACGGCGTGTTCGTGGCGGCCGACCCGGACGCTCCCCTGAAGACGTTGCTGCGGGTCTGGCGCGACGGCGCCGCGACCGAGGCGTTCCGCGGCTCGATGCTCGGGCGCGTGGCGACGCTGGCGCGATCCGGCACCCACCTGCACTCCAACGAGCCGCTGCGAAGGCTGCTCCGTGAGCTGCTGCCGGTCAACCGGATCGAGGATCTGGCCGTGCCATTCCAGTGCGTCGCCGCCAGCATCGAGCAGGCCTCCGCGCACTGGTTCACCAGCGGGCCGGTGGTGCCGGCGGTGCTCGCCTCCGCGGCGGTGCCTGGCCTGCTGCCGCCGGTGCGGGTAGGACGCGAGCACTTCCTCGACGGCGGCCTGGTGCACAGCATCCCGGTCGGCCGCGCCGTGCAGCTCGGCGCCCACGCCGTCTACGTGCTGCACGTGGGCCGGATCGAGCGCCCCCTGGGGGTGCCGAAGCGGCCGTGGGAGGTCGGCATGGTCGCGTTCGAGATCGCCCGGCGGCACCGCTTCGCCGAGGAGATGGCCTCGCTGCCGGCGGGCGTGAAGGTCCACGTGCTGCCAGCCGGGGTCGAGGGGACCTCTCGCGGCGCCGAGCGGTCGCAGCTGCGCTACCGCAATTTCTCGCACGTCGACGACGACATCGAGCGGGCCTACAAGGCGTCGGCCGCCTACCTCGCCGGGGCGGCCGCGGGATCGAGGGGGCGCAAGAGCCAGGCAAGGGGCGCGGCGCCGGAGGGCGAGGCAAAGCCGAGCGTCCGCCCTCCAGTGGAAAGGCGGAGGTGAGCGGGATGCCGCCGCCGCGCATCCTGCGGCGCCTGCTGCTGGCGCCGCTGCTGCCGGTGATCACCGCCGCGCTGATCGTGAGCCTGCCGCTGCTGCTGATCGTCGCCGCGGCGATCTCGCCCAGGCTCCCGGGCCGCTGGCGGGGATTGCGGCTGCTGTGGTTCGCGCTGGTGTGGCTGACGCTCGAGTCGGTCGCGCTGCTGGCGTGCCTCGGCCTGTGGGTGGCGAGCGGCTTCGGTGGCCGGCTGCGCTCTGAGCGGTACCAGGATCGCCACTACGCGCTCATGCGCTGGTTCCTCGCGAGCCTTTTCGGCGTGGCCACGCGGGTCTTCCACCTGAAGGTGGAGATCGAGGAGCCGGAGCTGACCCGCGAGGAGGCGGCCGCGCGGCTCACCCGCCCGGTGATCGTGCTGAGCCGCCACGCCGGGCCGGGCGACTCGTTCCTGCTGGTCCACCACCTGCTCACTCGCTACCGGCGGCGGCCGCGCATCGTGATGAAGGCGATGCTGCAGCTCGACCCGGGCCTGGACGTGGTGATCAACCGCCTGCCGAACGCCTTCGTCCGGCCGGGGCGGGGCGCCGGGGTGATCCGCGAGATCGAGCGGCTGGCCCGGGGACTCGGGCCGCTGGGCGCGCTGGTGATCTTCCCAGAGGGTGGCAATTTCACCCCGCGGCGCCGGCTCCGTGCGATCGAGCAGCTGGAGCAGCGGCGGCTCCTCGAGGAAGCGGCGCAGGCGCGTGCCATGGAGCACCTGCTCGCCCCGCGCCCGGGCGGCGCGCTGGCCGCGATCGCCGCCGCGCCAGACGCCGATGTGATCTTCGTCGCCCACACCGGCTTGGAGGACGTGATCACCGTGGGCGACGTCTGGCGTGCGCTGCCGATGGAGCAGGCGCTGAAGGCGCGCTGGTGGCGCGTGCCCGCGGCCGAGGTGCCGCGCGCCCTCGAGGTGCAGGAGCAGACCCGCTGGCTCTACGACTGGTGGACGCGGATCGACGCGTGGATCGCGGAGAACCGCCCCGCCGCCGCGCCGCCTCCCCGGATCCCGACGTGAGCGGGGCCGGCCTGCTGGTGGTCGGTCTGGTGATCCTGGCCGGGCTGGTGGGCGTGGTCGTGCCGGCGCTGCCGGGGCTGCTGCTGTGCTGGGCGGCGGTGCTGGTGTGGGCGCTGCTGGAGCGCACCGCGGCGGCCTGGACCGTCCTCGGCGTGGCCTCTGCGCTGCTGGTGGTGAGTCAGGTGGTGAAGTACGTCGTGCCGGGACGGCGGTTGCGCGCCGCGGGCGTTCCGTGGCCCACCTTGGCGGCGGGCGGGGCGCTGGCGATCGTGGGCTTCTTCGTGGTCCCGGTGGTAGGTGCGTTCGTGGGCTTCGTCGGCGGGGTCTACGCCGCCGAGCGACTGCGGCTCGGCAGGCACGAGGCGGCATGGCCGTCCACGGTCCACGCCCTGAAGGCGGTCGGCCTGTCGGTGCTGATCGAGCTCGGCGCCGGCCTGCTGATGGCCGCGGCCTGGCTCGCCGCGGTCGTGCTCGCGTAGGGCAGACCCACCCCGGGGGGATTTTGGCGTGTTCGGCGCATCCCCAGGCCCTCGACCGGACCTCGGGGTCACTTCGCGTCAGCGTAGCAGTCGACGACTCGGGTGCTGAGGGGGAAGCGCACGGGCGTGTCGCCGAACACCAGGCGCCGGGCCTCCTCGGCGGCGCCCGAGGCCGCCTCGACCACGGTTTCCGCTAGCGGCCGCGGGCAGTGCACCACCACCTCGTCGTGCTGGAAGAAGACCAGCTCGGCGCCGGGCGTGGGTGGGGCGCTGGGCGTAAGTGGGGCCGCGGGGGCGCTGGGCGTGGGTGGAGCCGCGGGGGCGGTCTCGGCGAGGCGGCGGCGCAGGCCGGCGAGGAGGACCAGCGCCCAGTCGGCGGCGCTGGCCTGGATCACGAAATTGCGGGTGAAGCGGCCCCAATCTCGCAGCGCCCGCCTGGCCCTGCGCCGCTCCTCGTCGTCCAGGCCCGGCTCGCCGGCGTGGGCGGTCAGCTCCCGCCAGTCGGCCGACGGCGGGGGCGAGGTCCGGCCCAGGTGGGAGCGGACCAGCCCGCCCTCCTCGCCGGCACGCGCGGCCGCCTCCACGTAGCCGATGGCATCAGGGAAGCGGCGGCGCAGGACGGCCAGCAGCTCGGCGGTGCGGCCCGCGCCCTGCCCGCCACCGTACATCGCGCTCAGCAGCGCGACCTTGGCGCTTGGGCGATCGCCTCCAAACGCCTCTGTCGCCAGCGCCGCGTACAGGTCGCCGTCGGTGCCAGCGGCCCGCGCCAGCCCGCGGTCGCCGGAGAGCGCGGCGAGCACCCTGGGCTCGAGCTGGCCGGCGTCGGCCACCACCAGCGTCCAGCCGGGGTCGGCAACCACCGCCCGGCGCACGGCCCGCGGTATCTGCAGCGCGCCGCCGCCGCGGGTCGCCCAGCGGCCGGAGACCACCCCGCCGGGGACGTACTCGGGCCGCAGCCGACCGTCCCGCACCCACGCCTCGAGCCACGCCCAGCCGTGGGCGGCGTGCAGGCGGGACAGCTCCTTGTACTCGAGCAGCAGCGGCACCGCGGGATGCTCGACGTCGCGCAGCACCCGCGAGCGAGTCGACGGGACCGTCACGCCGTCCGCCGCGAGCGCCCGCAGCACCTGGGCGGGCGAGTCGGGGTTGACCCGCCGGCCGCCGAAGGCGGCGCAGATCCGCTCGGTGAGCTCGTGCAGCCGCCGCGGCGGCACGCCGGCCACCGGGCGCGGGCCGAGCGCGTCGGTGAGCAGCCGCTCGTGCACGTCGGCGCGCCACGGCATGCCGGCGGCGCGCATCTCGATGGCGGCCAGCCCGCCCGCCGATTCGGCCGCCACCAGCAGCCGGAGGCGCTCGGGGTGCTCGGTCGCCTCCAGGCGGCGCTTCTGCGCCTCGTGCACGGCGACGACCGCGGCCAGCAGGCCGTCGCCCTCCGGCAGCCCGGCCCGGGCCGGCTCGAACAGGGCGGGCTGGCTGCCGCGGAGCCCGGAGCGCGGCTCCTCCGGTACCGGCAGCCCCCGCAGCCGCGCCCACGCGGCGGCGAACGACCGCGGCTCGCGCCAGCGACCGTCGTAGGCCAGCAGCAGGCCCTCGGTGAGCTCGAGGTCGTGGCAGCGGGCGAGCGGCACGACCTGGCGCAGCAACCGGGGATAGACGTCCGCCGCCGCCGTCCACACCCAGCGGGGGCGGTCCGCCAGCTCCCGCTCGCGCACAGCGGCGGCGAGGTCCCCAACGCGCTGCGGCGGCCCGGCTGGGGCGCCATTCTCCGCGAGGGCCCGGAGCAGGCCCCCGCCGTCGGGCTCGGCCACCACCGCGATACGCACGTTGGCATTGTGACTTCCAGTGCCGACAACCGAGGCCTGGGTCGCTTCCTCGTCCCTAAACTTGAAGTAGAGATGGAGGGCGCCTTGGGCTCTGGCGAGTTACCGACCGGCGCTCAGTAAAGTGAGTGGTAACTCTCCCTTGATGGTAGATAAATGCCGGCGACCGGTCAGAGGGTATAGTTTGTCTTGTCCCGAATGCTCTCGTAGTCCGCTCGGTCAAGGTGGTGGCACCACAGGTTGTAGCCATCGACGCGGAGACGCTTCGTCAAAGTGGACCAGCAGGTCACCTCAAGCTGCGGTTCCCCCCAAGCCCTTCGTAGTTCGCACACGGCCTCAAGGGCCGGGAGAAGGTCGGTGTCCGTGGACGCCACGACGGCGACGTCATAGTGCCGCCGCGCGGCATTGAACACCAGATCAACGGCTAAGGCGACGTCAACACCCTTCTCCCGGCCCTTGAGGGACGGCCCGCCCCGTGGATACTGAAGGGGTCGAGTGAAGGGCTTGACGCCCTGCTTCTCCCAAGCAGTTCGCTGCTTCAGGTGGGCCGCGTTGGCCTTCGGCTCCTTCGAGGACGATGGCGTGCCAGCGTAGATACGCACCTCGTCCAGTTGACGTGGCCGGGGGTTCCGCGCCGAAGTCCGGGAGGTGACAAGCTCTCCGAACTTGCGGGGATCAATCTGCCCGTACGAAGAAGGGTCACTAGAAGAGTGGAAAGCATCTCGGGCGTCGCGGTAGAGATTCTGAGCGTCGATGAAGACCCAGACCCGCAGTGGAGACGAACTCACCTACGACCCCCTCACAAGAGAAAGCCCCGCCAGTTCGCCGAAGCGAACGGCGGGGAGCATTGAAACCATAGAGTAGTCATCCTTGCGATCTATCGTCAAGAACCTCCCAGGCCAATGCGCAGGTTCAGACATCCTGGACCTGCTATCGTGATGGCGGAGCGGGGCGGAATCGAACTGCAGACCGCCAGATCCCTGTGAGGTCTAACCTCCGTCCACCCTCCAGGGTGGAATCCCGCTCCGGTTCGCCGGCCGGGGAGACGCGACCTCCCCGGCCGACTGTTGAGGTCAGGCCTCTGGTTTGGACCCGTCGGTACTCTCCGGTTTGGACCCGGACGTTCTGACCTCAATCCTTGTACCTACTTACTCGTCTTGCTCTCCTTCTGGACGTTGTAACTCAGGTCAAATACCGACGCGAAGGCTTGTACATACTGTTCGCGCCGCTTCTCGTCCACCGTGGTTCCTGGCTCGGGCAACGCCCGCATGAACCCCTCTAGCGCGGGTGGCAGGCTGCCGTTTCCCGGACGATGTGACTGGCCGGAGGTTCCAGCCCCGGAACTACTGGCCCCGCTCTCTCCAGCCCCGACCCTGGTATCCCTACTGGGCGGCGCAGGAGGTGTCTTGGACGAACGAGTGGATGGTCTCGCCTTCCCGGTGCCCGGCCGACGGCCGGTCAGTTCCTTGGTTCTCCCCTCCGGGATGATCCCCGCGTACTCGGTCAATCCGAGGAACAACGTGGCCATCCGATCCCGCAGGCTCGGAGGTTTGTAGGGACGGAACTGGTCACGGATGCGCTCGTAGTCGTCTGTCGCCGGGTCGACGAACTTCAACACGTCGGCGTACGCCGTTCGGAGGACAGCGGCCAGCCGCTCCTTGAACTGGTCGGTAGGAACCCTCCCAATAGCGACCAATTCCGGAGTAGGTTGCATCGCGTCGTCGAGCAGGTCGAGGAGCTTCAGCGCCTGCACCGTACGAGGCGCAAGGCTCTCCGTGGTTAAGCCAGCTCGAACAAGGGTGTCGGCGTCGATGGGTGCTGGCAGGCCCCGGTCATGGTAGCGCTCGATGACGGCGACGATGGCTGCCGCGGGCGCGTACGCGCCCGTGCCGCCTTCCTGTAATGCCACGTCCAACCTCCCTCGTCGCTTGACGAAAGCAAGATAGCACGTCTGTCAAACTCGGTTCACCGTCCACGTCCACAAAAAAGTTCCGCGTCAAGCCGTCAAGGCAGGCCTTACAGGCTGTAGGCTCACTCTGATTGGAGAGGAGGAGCCATGGAGCCGACCCCTGAGCAAGTCGCAGCCATTGAGCCGCACCTAGTGGAGACGACCTATGGAAGCTGGCTTGCCGTGGCGGAGCCGGGAAGCGTGCTGCACTTCGGCGTCATAGGAGACAGCGAGCAGGACGCTAGGCAGCGCTTCTCCGAGGAGCGAGCCATGTGGCAGGCCATCTTCCAGCGGGGCTGGGAGGAGGCCGTCAGTGCCGGATGATCGCTCTCAGGAGCCGAAGAAGCTCAAGAAGTCCAAGAAGCCGGACCAGGAGTGCGGCCCCTATCGCCAGGACGACTTCCTACGCGACCTCAGGAAGTGAGCCGCCGCCTAGCGCGGGATCGCGACGAACGTTCACCAAGAGAGTCGTGAACATCGGCGTGACGTCGTTGCGGCGGTTGCATCGCTACGCGTACTCGTTCAGGTAGCCCTAGAGATACTTCGCGCTCACTGCGTGGTGGACGCTGAAGATGCCGCGCTTCACCAGCGACCAGAAGCCCTCGATGGTGTTGGTGTGCACGGCACCCATGATGTAGACGCCCGCGGTGGTGGATGCGGCGGTGCTGGTGGCCGGTCTTGCCGACTTGGTTGTACGCCTTCCACTAGATCGTTGACCGGGGAATAGGGGTAGCTCAGTGATCGTAAGCGATCAAGGACCGCTTGACCGGTGCGCCGATCTGCCAGTTGTGCCAGATGGCGGCGTTGAGGGCGAGCAGCCGCTGGACGATGCGGGCCCACAGCCCGGCGGGGACGCGGCCGCCGTGGCGTTC
>JBKPDO010000236.1:0-1631 GCA_046727955.1 bacterium
GCGCGCCTCAGCGGTGGGGGTCTACCGGCTGTGGCGCGACGCCGGCTACGCCCTCGGCGCCATCCTGGCGGGCGTGCTCGCCGACAGGTTCGGCCTCACCGCCGCCGTGTGGGCCATCGCCGCGCTCACCGCCGCATCCGGCGTGGTCGTCGCCGTCCGCATGTACGAGACCCACCACCGCAACCCGGGCCGCTCGGAGCCGCCGACCGGCCACACCGTCACGCCCAGCCGCGCCGCACCCGCCAACGGCCACGTCCCTGCCCACCAGCCCCGAATGGAATCCACATCGGACCGTCCTGGAGAAGGCGAAGGAGATGCCCTGGCGTAACCCGGCCCGGCGAGCTGCCCAACGGGGGCTGGCCTGGCGCTGCGGCGCCTTGGCCGAGGATCAGGTCAAGCCCCCCGACCGAACCCGAAGGGGAGACCATGACCATCACCGACGAGCTGCAGGCACGGGCCCTGTTCGAGCAGCGCTATAGCGTCGCCGCCGCGCCGGTCACCCTTGAGATCGAACGGCGGGTCATCGGTGGCGACTGGGGCGCCAACGGCTACACCACCATCGCCCAGGCCGACCAGCTTGCCACCGGGCTCCAGCTGTCGGCCGACGACCGTCTGTTGGATATCGGCACGGGGCGGGGCTGGCCGGGGCTGTACCTGGCCGCCCGCAGCGGCTGCCGGGTGGTCCTGGCCGACCTGCCACTGGAGGGGCTGCGGGTCGCCGCCACCCGCGCCCAAGCAGACGGCCTCGCCGCCCGCACCAGCGTGATCGCCGCCGCCGCCAGCGGGCTCCCGTTCCACGCCGGCAGCTTCGACGCCATCATCCACACCGACGTGCTGTGCTGACTGCGCGCCAAGCTCTCCGTGCTGAGAGCATGCAGGCGCCTGCTGCGGCCGGGCGGGCGCATGGGCTTCTCCACGATCTTCGAAACGCGGGGCCTGCCGCCGGCGACGCGTCGGCGGGCACGCGCCGCCGGTCCCAGAGCCGTCGCCATGCGCAGCACCCACCGTCGGCTGCTCCGCTCGGCCGGGTTCGGGGACATCATCGAGCTCGACGTGACGCCGACGTTCCGCGACACTGCCGCCGCCTGGCTGGCCGAGTCGCAGGCCCACGCCGACCAGCTGGACCGGCTGGAGCCACCCGGCGCCTTTGCCCAGCGGCAGGCCGAGCGGCGGGCGATGTTGGCCGCCATCGACGCCGGGCTGCTGCGCCGCGCACTCCTGTTCGCCCGACGAGGCTGAGCGAGGTTCGGGCACCATTGGCCGACGCCGCGGTGGCCCGCGACCAGTCGCCGGGACGCCCGCGAGAGGAGGTAGGGTAGATGCAGCAACGACCGTCGCTGTCGCCGGAGACCTTGGCAGCCCAGGCGCTGGGCGAGGTTGACCCGGTGTCTGGCGGGCTGACGCCTGCCATCCATCTGTCGACCAGCTACGAGCAGCAGCCGGACGGCTCCTACCGGCAGGAGCGCGTCTACACCAGAGCCGACAACCCGACCTACGAGCACGCCGAGGGCCTGCTGGCCGCGCTGGAGGGGGCCGGCTGCGCCTGCGCGCTGTTCGCCTCCGGGATGGCCGCCGCCACCGCGGTCTTCCAGGCCCTGCTGCCGGGCGACCACGTCCTGGTCTCCCGGGTG
>JBKPDO010000237.1:0-5635 GCA_046727955.1 bacterium
CGGCAGCACGGCCCACGCGGTGGCGCGCGCCGGCCGGGGCGGCTCCGGCCAGCGCCGCCCGAACGGCGGCGACCAGGGCACCGCAGGAGGGGTGACGATCGCCGGGGTCCTTGGCGAGCGCCCGACCGATCACCTCGTCCAGGGCGGCGGGCAGGTCCGGGCGGTACTCGCCGATCCGTGGCGGTGGGTCGTGGACGTGGGCCCACAGCACCCTCAGTTCGCTGTCGCGCCGAAACGGCACCACCCCGGTCAGGCACTCAAACAGCACACAGCCAAGCGAGTACTGGTCGGCGCGGCCGTCGACCCGACCGCCCTCGACCTGCTCGGGGGCGACGTAGTCGATGGTGCCCAGCACCTGTCCGCTCACGGTCAGGCCGCGGACGCCGCCGATCCGCCTGGTCAGCCCGAAGTCGGCCAGGTAGGCGTGGGTGACGGTGCCGCCCTCCATGGCCAGCAGGACGTTGGCTGGCTTGACGTCGCGGTGGACCAGCCCGCGGGCGTGGGCAGCGTCCAGCGCGCCCGCCACCTGCCCGCCGATCGCCAGCGCCTGCTCGGGCGCCAGCGGGCCCTCCCTGGCCAGCAGCGCCGCCAGGTCGATGCCGTCCACGTACCGCATGGCGATCCACAGCACCCCGTCGGTCTCGCCGGCGTCATAGACCGGCAACACGTTGGGGTGGTCGATGGCCGCCGCCAGCTCCGACTCGCGCAGGAACCGCTCGCGGAACGCCTGGCTGGTGGCCGCCTGGGCCAGCAGCAGCTTCAGCGCCACCTGCCGGTAGGGGCGGGTCTGCTCCGCCAGGTAGACCACGCCCATGCCGCCCCGGCCCAGCAGCGCCCTGATCTGGTAGCCGGCCAGCCGGGTACCGATACGGGGGTCGGCCGGCGTGGTCACTTGTCCTGCTTGGCGTCCCTGGCGACCGCCGCGCGCAGGCCGGCGATGGTCACCGCCCCACGGCGCAGCGCCTCGTTGGCCAGCCGCACCCGGCGCCGCTCCCCACCGCCGTGGACGCCGAACTTGTCGTACAGGTGGGCCAGGTGCTGCTTGACGGCGGCCTCGGTGACCACCAGCGCGTCGGCGATCTCCCGGATCGAGGCCGGCTCGCTGAAGGCCTCCCCGCCCAGCACGGTCCGGCACAGCACCAGCAGGACCTCGCGCTCTCGCCGGGTCAGCTCCGGGGGCGGCTCGCTGGCCTGGGTGGCCTTGCCGCCGCTGGGCTCGTCGCTGCGGTAGACCAGCCGGGTCGCCCCCACCCGCAGCTCGTCACCAGGGCGCAGGGGACGCTCGCGCCAGACCCGCTGGCCGTTGACGAAGGTGCCGTTGCGGGAGTCCAGGTCGCGCACGCACCAGCCCGTCCCGTAGCGCTCCAGCACCGCGTGCAGCCGCGACACGGTCGGGTCGGCGGGCAGGGCAAGGTCGTTGGCGGGGTCGGCGCCGAGCGTCAGCCGCCCGGCCTCCAGGGACACGAGCTCCCGGCCGGCCGGCGTCCACACCTCCAGGTACGCGGCCATCACCTAACCCCCCATCCGCGACCGTAGCCGACCACCGGGACCGGCACAAGCCCTTACCAAACGGCTACCAAAGCCTGCCCCGAGCAAGGGCGAACCCTGCCCGCCGTGGGGATCGTGCCACGTCCCCTCCAGGCCGCACGCTACCCGAAACCCGAGCACAGGAGGTATGTCATGAGCAAGCAGTCCACTCGGCGCCGGCGCGTGCCCGTGGTCGCGGCCCGAGCCGTTGTGGTAGGGGTAGCGGTGGCCGCGCTGGTCGGGATCGTCGGTGCCGGCCAGGCCCTGGCCGGCACCGACGAGCGTGTCCTGGAGCGCCAAGGCATGATCGACCGCCAGAAGGCGGCGGCCAGCCAGGCCGACGAGCAGGGCAAAGCCGCAGAACACTCCCGCCAGAAGGCGACCGAGGTCCCGCGGCGGTTCTTCCGGCCCGAGCCGTCCATGGACACCGGCCCCCGGCTCGACGCCGACCAGCAACTCCCCCCTGCCCCGGCACCCCCGGTCCGGGCCCACAGCCGGACCGGTCTGGCCGTCACCCTGGCCGTCGTCGCCCTGCTCCTGGCGGTGGGCGCGGCCACGACCTGGCGGGTCCGTCGCCGCCACCCGCAGCCTGAGTCCACCGCCTGAGCGGCCGGGATGGCCACCCGGACCGCCCGGCCGGGCGGGGTCGCCGCACCCATCCGGCGACCCCGCCCGGACCTCGCGACCGCCAAGCGCTGGCATCGTCCAGGAGGCCGGTGCATGCTACGACGTGACGTCCGAGGGGGGTGAGCAAGCCGATGCGGACCGCCAGCGGCTTCCGGGTGGCCTGCCTGGCGCTCGGGCTCGCGCTCCTCGGGGCAAGCTGCACCGGACAGCCGCGAGACTCGAGCGCCAACGGCGTGCGCGGTGGGACGCTCCGGGTGCTCAGCTCCGACCCCTTCTTCGGGCTGGACACGGCCGACAACTACGGCCCGATCGTTCGCCCCTACGCCCGAACCCTGTACGGCTACAACCTCGCCGGGCCGCCCGAGCACAAGACCGTGCCGGTCCCCGACATCGCCAGCGGCCCGCCGCAGCTCTCGCCCGACCGGCGCACCTACACCTTCAGCCTGCGGGCCGGGGTCCGCTACGCCCCGCCGGTCAACCGCGAGGTCACCGCCCGGGACTTCATCACCGCCATCCAGCGGCTCTACGACAAACAGACCCCCTCGTACGGGCGGCAGTACGCCGACCTGATCGCCGGGGCCGCAGCGTTCGGCGCCGGGACGGCCAGCCGCATCTCGGGGCTGGCCGCCCCCGACGCCCGCACCCTCCAGATCACCCTGGACCAGCCGGCCGAGGACTTGCTGTCGATCCTCGCCCTGCCGTTCTTCGCCCCGGTGCCAGGCGAGTACGCGGCCAGCTATCAGGTCGGGGACAACTACTCCGGCCATGCGGTCGGCACTGGCCCCTACACCCCGGCCACCTACATCCCGGAAGAGACCGTCGTGCTGGTCCGCAACCCCAACTGGAACCCCGCCACCGACCCCCTGCGCAAGGCCTGGGTGGACCGGATCGAGGTCAAGCTCGGCGTCAGTTTCCAGTCGATCCAGCGGGCGATCGAGCGGGAGGACGCCGACCTGTCGCTGGACAGCCACGTGCCCCAGGCGCAGGTCGCCGCGCTCCGGGCCGACCCCGAGCAGTCCCGGCGGCTGTCGGTCAACCCCACGGGGAACCTGCTGTTCCTCGTCCTTGAGACCCACCCGAAGGCCGGCGCGATCGCCGACGTCCGGGTCCGCCAGGCGGTCAACTACGCCATCGACAAGGTCGCCTACCGCGACGCCATCGCCGGGCGGTTCGCCGCCACCGGGGAGCTGGCCTCGACCATCCTGGCGCCGGGCTCGCTCGGCTACCGCCCCTACGACCTGTACCCGACCCCGGGCGGCCGGGGCGACCCGGCCAAGGCCAGGGCGCTGCTGGCCGCGGCCGGCTACCCCAAGGGGGTGACCCTGACCTTCGTGACCTGGGGCAGCGGCAAGTTGGCGGCCGGCAGAAAGCCGATCGAGGCGTCCCTGGCGCGGGCCGGGATCCGCCTGAAGGTCAAGACCTACGAGGAGGGCGACCTCTGGGAGAAGTCGCTGGCGATACCTGCCAAGCGCCTGGAGCACCAGCTCGGGCAGAGCATCTGGCGGCTGGACTACCTGGGGGACAACGCCCGGCAGTCGATCGTGCCGCAGTACGACGGTCGCCTCCTCGACCCGGCGGGAAGCGCCAACTTCAGCGAGTACTACAACCCGACGGTGAACCGGCTGATCGACCGGGCCCTGGCCGAGCCCGACCAGCCCCGCCGGGCGGCCCTGTGGGGCCAGATCGACCAGCGGATCATGCACGACGCGCCGATGGTCCCGCTGATCTGGGAGAACTTCTCGTTCCAGTGGGCCTCCCGGGTCCACGGCTGGGTGTACGACCCCTGGACGGTGGGGCCCGACCTCACCGCCGTGTGGCTGGACCCGCCGAGCCGCTGACCACGGCCCCAGTCCGGGGCGACCGGAGACGCGCGCAACAGTGATGCGCTCTCGTATCGCTGTGCGCCCAGTCTCCCGACGTCAGTGGCACAAGGGAATGAGGAACAGGAGTGGCTGGATCAATAGATGCGCTGGTCAACCACGATGCGGTGGGCGTGGCAGGACTTGAACCTGCGCCCTCGTCGTTGTAAGCGACGCGCTCTGACCACCTGAGCTACACGCCCGAGTCGAGTGTTGTTGCTGGTAGTGAGCTTGTCAGTGAGCCTCCCTGCGAGTGTAGCGATGTTCTCTGGGGCCTCCTCATCAGGGACTCATCAGGAACTCCTCAGGACCGCGGGTCGCAACTCATCAGACGATCTGCGACACGGAGGCATCGTACATGGCCTGGATCGTGCCCATCCCGCCATCCCCCCGGCACCCACGCGAGCGCTACCAGGTCTGCTACCTGGACGGCAAGCGGCAACGCTCGGCGGGCGTCTTCCCCACCAAGCGCCGGGCGCTCGCCGAGAAGCTCGCGATCGAGCGCGGCG
This sequence comes from bacterium, assembly GCA_046727955.1. Taxonomy (GTDB): domain Bacteria; phylum Actinomycetota; class CALGFH01; order CALGFH01; family CALGFH01; genus DASVXQ01. The sequence goes on from JBKPDO010000237.1 coordinate 4,523, forward strand.
ACCGCGACCAGCCCCAACCGGTGGCCGATCTCGACCCGGAGAAGGCGAACACGCTCTTTGGCGAGTACGTGACCACCAAGTGGTGGCCGGCCTGGAAGGACCAGCACCCAAGCTCGGAGTACGGCACCAGCAAGAAGGTCGAAAAGCGCGTCCTGCCCGTCTTCGGGGACATCCCCCTCGGCGACCTGGACGCCAGCACCGTCGGAGCCTGGAAGGCCGCGATGATCGCCGAGGGCCTGGCGCCGCGCACCGTCAACACTTACCTGTCGCTGCTCGGGACGATCCTGAACGCCGCCGTCGACGACGACTACCTGGCCCGCTCGCCGCTGCTGCGAAAGAGCGGCGCGGGCCGTGCCGCCGCGACCCGCAACCAGCCGGTGCGACGGCGCGAGGTGTGGCTGACGCGCACCCAGCTCGACCGACTGGCCAATGCAATCAAGCCCCGCTACCGGGCGCTGGTGCTGATGGCGGTGTTGACGGGGATGCGCTGGGGCGAGCTGGCCGCCCTGCGATGGGATGATCTGCGGTTGGATGCGCCGTTGCACGACGGTGCGGTCAGCGGGTCTGGGCGGGTGCGGATCGCGCGGGCAATCAGCGACCCTCACCGGTCGGGCCGCGGCGTCGAAAAGGGACCCAAGACCGAAGCGGGGATCCGCACGATCGCGCTTGACCAGGAGACCGTCGATGTGCTCCGTGCCCATCGCGAGCTGGTCGGCGGTGGCGCCTTTGACCGCATCTTCACCAGCCCGGGCGGCTCTCGCGGTGATGGCGGCACGCTGTCGAGCAACAACTTCGCCCGGGTCTGGAAGCGAGCGCTTCGCAAGGCCGGGTTGGATCACCTGTGGCCGGAGTACGGCGGGCTGCGCTTCGACGACCTGCGCCATACCCATGCGACCTGGCTGATCGCCCAGCGGGTGCCGATGATCGCGGTTTCCGGCCGCCTCGGGCACGCCAACGCCGTGGTGACCCTCTGACCCTCTGACGCTCCTATAGATGTCAAGCGGGAGGTCTCAGGCGGTGGTTGCGTGGTTTGCCTTGCTCATCTGGTTGAGCGCTGCGAACACTTCGCGGGCGACGTAGCGCTTGAGGCAGCGGATCACCTCCTTGGTGGTC
>JBKPDO010000238.1:0-14743 GCA_046727955.1 bacterium
GGCAACGGCACGCCGATGTCCGGGAGATGCTCGCGTTCCCGAGCCTGGCCGCCGAGGTGGGCCGCGTCGTCGACGGTGCGCCGGGGAGCCTCGGGCGGCTCCCGCTGGTGGTGATCACCAGAGGCACCAACGAGGCAGCACGCTGGCCGTCAGGTGCCGAGGCGGCCTGGCAGGAGCTCCAGGCGGAGCTCGCGCTGCTGTCGGAGCGCAGCAGCCACCTGCACGCCGGATCGAGCGACCACTTCGTGCACCGCGCCGACCCGGACCTCGTGGTCAGGATGATCGCTGACCTGGTCGACCAGGTCCGAGGTGGCCGGCCGTAGGGTCCTCCGCTATTGCCCGTTCCCGCTCGGCTGCTCGGCCTGCGCGATCCCCTGGCCGTACGTCTTCCACCACGCGGCCGGGTTCACCCGCATCGCGGCCTCCCCGAGCCGTCGCCCTGACGGGGTGCGCAGAGCCGCCACGGCGGTCTGCACGAACGGCTCGGTGTTGCCGCGGCCCTGCTGGCGGTAGTCGAGGGCCTGCAGGAGCATCTCGATCTTGTCGGCGTCACGCGCATACTCGGCCTCCAGCGACGCGCGACCCTCGTACTCGGAGACGAGCTCGCGCAAGCCAGCCGCCAGCGGCTGTGGCAGCGCCGCGGTCTGGTCGGCGGTGATCTGCTCGTTGGGGGTGGCGTGCAGGTAGTTCCTGCTCACATGCTCCAGGTCGGTCGTGCGGGACTCCTGGGAGTCGTGGAACAGCGCGAGCGTCGCGGCCCGCTCGGGGTCGGCGCCTTCCAGCCCGGCGAGCATCCACGCCAGCACCGCCGCACGCATCGTGTGCTCGGCGACGCTCTCGGGATGCTCAATGCCGGCGTGCAGCCAGCCCGAGCGTGGTAGCCGCTTGAGGTGTCCCCACTCGTGCGCGAGCTTCGCCCTCAAGTAGGAACGGAACAGGAACCCGGTTCTGCTGTCACATCTGTTGACAGTCTGGGCGGGGGAAGTCAGCCTGTGCGGCATGAACGTGGATGGGATGGCGTTCCTGCGAGCCGACGTCGAGCGGTTCTGCGCCGACCTGGTCGACCTGCCGCCGGCGGTCCGGCTCCGGCTGGTGGCCGAACTGCGCGCAGCCTTGGACGAGGTGACCGCCGCGGCGTTGACCTCGGGCATGGCGGCCGCCCAGCAGGAGGGGTGGGGGCTGCGCCGGATCGCGAAGTTCACCGGCGTCTCCCACGAGCAGGTCCGGCGGCTGCTTGGGGCCTTGGCGCCTGGCGCGGGTGCCCAGCGGTAGTCGAGACGCTCCTGCCGTGCTCCTGTCCTGCTCTCGCCTACAACTGCCCTGGTTGTGGGGTGCGCAGGGGCCGGAGTTGGCCGTTGCGGACGTGCTCGGGCAGGGAGAAGTTGTAGCGGCCGAGGAACCGCAGGTGGTCGAACCCCAGCGGGGACAGGCGGGCGACGTCGGCGGCCAGGACCCGCGTGCCCTCGGCGCGGATGGCCTCCAGCGCCCGCGTGGTGTACACCGTGTTCCACAGCACGCAGGCGTTGACCAGGAAGCCCAACGCCGACAGCTGGTCCTCCTGCCCCTCCCGGTAGCGCTGGCGCAGCTCGCCCTTCTGGCCGTGGAAGACCCGGCGGGCCAATGAGTGGCGGCCCTCCTGCCGGTTCTTCTGCGTCATCACCCGCCGCCGGAGCAGCTCGTCGTCGAAGTAGCTGGCCAGCCAGCCGCTGCGGTCCAGCTTGCCCAGCTCGATCAGCGCCCGTCCGACCGGGGTCGGGCGGCCGCCGCCGACCAGGTAGCGGAACAGCTCGGAGGGCTTGACCGCGCCGGTCAGCAGCGACCCGGCGACCCGGAGCAGGTCGTCCCAGGCGTCGCCGATGATCGCCGTGTTGACTCGGGCGCGGATGAGGCCCTGCAGGGGGCCGTAGTCGGCGGCGGGGTCCACGCGGTACAGGGTGGCGCTGCCGGCGTCGGCCAGCAGGGGGGCAAGCTGCAGGCCCAGCATCCGGAAGGCCCCGAAGCCCATCTCGGAGGCGCCGGCGGTGTCGGCGACGATCTGGACCGGGTGCAGGGAGGTCTCCTGCTCCAGTAGCCCCTCGAGCAGGTAGTACCAGTCCTTGGGGGTGCCGGGGATGACGATGCCGTGCAGGCCGGTGAACTGGTCGGAGGTGAAGTTGTAGTAGGTCACGCCCTTGGCGCCCTTGCCGCGGCCGAAGTACTTGGGGTTGGGGCCGGCATTGATGGTGCGGACCGGCACCACGAACCGCAGCCCGTCGGCGGAGGCGAGCTCCCCGCCGCCCCAGGCCGCCGCCAGCTCCAAGGAGGCGTGGTAGTCGACCAAGCGAGCGTTGGCCGCCGTCAGCGTCGCGGCGCGGACGTAGTTCTGCTCCACCCAAAACAGCCGGTCCAGCGACAGCGCCGGGTTGCCGTCTTGGACCACCGATGGCATGCCGACGTTCATGGCCTGGCTGACCAGCACCCCTGCCAGGCTGGTGGTCAAGTCCGTGGCGCGGGCTGCGGCCTCGGAGACGTGGCTGAACTCCTCAAGGCAGCCGGTCCAGGCATGCACCTCCAGCAGCGCCTCGGGCAGCTCGACCACGGGCATGCGCGCGTCGACGTCGGCGCGTAGCGCCTGCAGCGAAGCGGGCTCGTCCAGCCGGTCCAGCCCGGTGAGCACCAGGTGGTCGTTGCCGTCGCGTTGCTCGACGCGGACCGAGGGGTTGTCGGCCAGCCCTTCGGCGAGCTGCCGGTAGGCGGCGTCCAGCCGCGCCGCCCAGCGGTCGACGTCGACGCCGGGCTCTGAGCTGAGGTCCAGGTCGCGGCAGACCTGGGGGCGGGCCCGCGCCCACGCCTCGCCGGCCAGCAGCCCGGCGCGCGGGTCGCCCCATTTGCGCAGGCCGGGCACGAACACGGTGTGGCGTCGGAGGTTCTCGCGGAGCCGCTCGACTGCGGCCACGGTGTAGGCGCGCTTGTCGAAGACCTTGTCGAACGCGCCAGCCCCGCCGGCGTGCTCGCCGTTGCTGCCGCTGGTGGGGAACACGCGGCGGTGCCAGGCGCCAGTGAGGATGGCGGTGGGGACCTCGTCCGGTTGGATCGGGCTGCGGCGCCGTTCGATGTCGCGCAGGAAGTCCAGCGCCTCCAGGGTGCGGCGGCCGTCCCCGGCGGCCCCGGCGGCGTCGAAGTCGAGCACGGCGAGCAGCCGGGGTAGGAACCGGCGGATGGTCCGGTAGCGCTCCTGGAGCTGCTGCTGGAAGCCCTCGTCGGGCTGCTGGGCCACCGCACCGACGGTGTCGGCGGCCGCATCGGCCTGGCCGACGTCCAGCGCCGTGAAGGCGGCCTCGAGGTCGCGGGCGGGATCGGCCTGGGCCGCGCGCAGCTCCAGCCAGACTTCGCGCAGCACCAGCGCGGCGGCGTCCAGGTCCTTGAGGGTGCGCAGCCGCTGCTTGCCGGCCCGGTAGCCGGAGAGGCGGACCAGGTCGCCGACCAGCATGTCGAACACCTCGATCGCTTCGTCGGCGGCGGTGGGTTCCAGCTCCGCGGCGAACGCGACCAGGGTCGCCAGCCGCCGGTCGTCGGCCAGCTCGGCCACGGCCTGGGCGCGCGCGGCCTTGGCAAACCGCGCCAGCGCGGCCACCCGCCCCCGCGGCACCGCCTGCAGGTCCCACCGGCCGGCGCCCAGCGCGCGGAGCTGCACGAAGCGGTCCAGGGCCTTGACCACGCCGGGGCCGCTGGCGTCGGTGGGGCTCCTGCGCAGGCGGTCCAGCTCCGAGACCCGCCGGCCGGGCTCGACGGCGACCAGCCGCTCCAGCCGGGTCCGCTCGGCCGGGCTGGGCGCGGCGGCCAGCAGCCTGAAGGCGCGGGCGGCGGTGCGGTCGCGGACCGCGGCGACCAGCCGCTCCAGCACGGTCACGCCGGGCAGCAGGACCTTGGCGGTGACCAGCCGGTTGGTGGCCAGGTCGAACAGGACGCTGGGCCGCTCGTTGGCGGTCCACGCGCGGGTGTACAGCCAGCGGGCCAGCGCCAGCCACGCTGCGGGCCCGAAGGGGGTGTAGCCGTAGGCGCCGCGGATCTGGGCCTGGTGGTCCCAGCGGGCCTCGCGGTCCCCGTAGCCCTTCAGGTCGGCCGCCTCCAGGCCGAGCTGCGCGGCGAGGTGGTCTGTGACCACGGTGGGGACGGCTTCGGGGTTGGGCAGGAAGGCCCCAAGGAACCGGACGGTGCCAAGCTGCACGGCCCAGCCGAGCTGACTGCGGGCACCCTGGGCGGCCATCGCGCGGCGGCGGGCGGCGGCGTCCAGGTGGAAGAACCCGCCCAACTGGGCCTCGTCCGGGTCGGCGTTGAAGCGGCCATAGCGGTTGCGTTGCTCCTCGGTCAGGAAGTTGACCGGCACGCCTGCCCCCGGGTGGAGTCCCGCGCCGCGCGGTCAGGTCACGGTCGGCGGCGCTGTCGCGGATTCAACCAGACGCGGCCAGACCCGGCGCAACCGGCGGATTCCGTCACGATCGGCGCGGCGCGTCCCGCTGCGCGCGTCCCGCTGCGCGCGTCCCGCTGCGCGCGTCCCGTCGGATCCCCGCGACGAGGTCCAGCAGCGCCGCGGTCGGCGCCAGCGCCAAGTCAGGCGCTCAGCCGCGGCGCCGTGGGGTGACGTCGAGCAGCTCGGTCACCTCGGCGACCGCCTCGGCGCCGGGCTTGACGTAGCGCATCGCGGTGCGCGGGTTGCGGTGGCGGGTCTTGGCCATGATCAGCTGCAGGGCCACGTTGCCCTCGCCGAGGTGCGTTGCTGCAGAGTGGCGGAGCTGGTGGAGGTCCCAGCCGGGCCGGCCATCACCGGGGCTCGTGTAGTGGTCGAGGAGGATGCGGGCGCGGTCGTAGCCGAGCCGCGCCCGGCCGGTGTGCGGGCACAGGTCCTTCGCGGCGGGCCGGCGGGCTGGGCCGGGGCGCCGGTGGGACAGGAACAGCGGCCCGTGGGTGCGGGCAGTGCCGTCGGGCAGGCGCAGCAGCCTTGGAAGCAGGTGGGCGGTGCCGCTGGCCCAGTACACCCACTGGGTCGCGCCACCCTTGGATCGCACGGCCGCGCGCCGCCCTGCCAGGTCGAGGTCCTCGACGTTGAGGGCGAGGATCTCGGCGGCGCGGGCGGCGGTCTCGTACAGCATCCGCCACAGCGTTCTCTCGCGCAGCGGGATGTCGCGGCGGGTGAGCAGCCGCTCGATCGCCGGGCGGGTCAGCGCCTTGGTCTCGTCGACATGGTCGGGACGGCGCTCGGCCGCCGGCGGCAGCGCCGGGGCGGCGTAGCCATTCCGGCCGCACCAGGTCAGCCAGGAGCCGACGGCGGCGCGGTTGCGGTTCCAGGTGGCGGGCTTGGCCTGCCCCCAGAGGTGCTCGAGCGCGGCGGCGAGCTCGTCGCTGGCGACGGTCGCCAGCAACCGGTCGGCGCCGAGGTGGTCAGCAAGGCGGTCGAGGGCGCTGGCGTAGGCGCGGCGGGTGTTGGGGTTGGCGCAGCGCGGCGACGACAGGAACCGGTCGACCGCCAGGCGCACCGTGACGCCGGGCTGGTCGCGCAGCGCGGTGACGGGCATCAGTTCCTCCTCCGACGCTGATGTACCGGATAACGTGCCCGAGTCATGCAGAGCCTTGGAGGTGGGTGCTGCTGGTCGCACCACCGCCTCTCGGGCCGATGCACCGGATAATAGGCGGTTATCTAATAGCGATGCAGCCCGCCACCAACCCCGACGCCCGCTGGTTGTTCCCCGGCCGCCAGGCCGCCGCTCAACCCCAGCACACCCGCCGGGCTGATCGGCGACCTCGGCGTCCCGTCCCGACCGTCGCCGCCCGCCCCGGCGACCACCAACCGTGACGACCACCCAGGCGGCGGCAGGGGATGACGCGACCACCGATTCAGATGACCATCCAGGCGCGGGGCTATTGCTTGACCCGGCTCCGGCTTCGCCGGGCGTGCTCGCCACCGGTGTGGCCGGCTAGGTATCCACGATCCGCCCGCGCGGGCCCACGGGTTGGTCTCCAGGGACAAACAGCCGGGCGAACGACCACACGATGGCGGCGATGCCGATCGCGGCGAGCCACACGATCAGCGGCGGGGCCTGCAGCGCGAAGAACCGCCGGGCGAACGGGACCAGCAGGACCGCGGGGAAGGCCGCCGCCATGGCCCCCACCAGGGCCACCCGCCAGCCGGTGAGCGGCGTGGCGATGATGGACAGCACCGCCAGCCCCACCCACAGCAGGGTCATCACCGCCGTGGTCCGCTCCTGCACCAGCGACAACCCCGGCTCGCGCCTGGCGAGCTCGTAGGCCAGCAGGGTCGCGACGCCGGCCAGGATCCCCGCCGGCGCGGCGAACCGCAGGACCCGCGGGACGAACCCCGGCCGAAACCGCTCAGCGTTGGGGGCCAGCGCCAGGAAGAACGAGGGGATGCCGATCGTCAGCGACGCGACCAGGGTGAGGTGGCGCGGCAGGAACGGGAACACGAACCCGGCGACCCCGGTGGCCAGGGCAAGCACCAGCGCGTAGGCGGTCTTGGTCAGGTACAGGCTCGAGGTGCGCTCGATGTTGCCGAGCACCCGGCGGCCCTCGGCGACGACGGGGGGGAGCGCGGCGAAGTCCGAGTCGAGCAGGATCAGCTGGGCGACCGCGCGGGTGGCCTGGCTGCCCGATCCCATGGCCACGCCGATGTCGGCGTCCTTCAGGGCGAGGGCGTCGTTGACGCCGTCGCCGGTCATGGCCACGGTGTGCCCGTTGGCCTGCAGGGCGGCCACCATCGCCCGCTTCTGCTTTGGTGCGACGCGCCCGAAGACGCTGTGGGCCTCGACCACGTCGGCGAGCGAGGCGGGATCGCCCGAGGCGGAGTCGTCGTGGTCGGGCAGTTCGCGCCCATCGACCGGGTCGCTGGCCCCGGGCAGGCCCAGGCGGCCGGCGATCGCCCCCACCGTGCGGGGGTTATCGCCAGAGATCACCTTCACGGTCACGTCCTGCTCGGCGAAGTAGCGCAGGGTCGCCGCCGCGTCAGGGCGCAGCCGCTCGCTCAACACCACCAGGCCCGCGGGGGCAAGGTCGGGGGGGAGCTGCTCGTCGGCCAGGGCGCTCGCGCGGGCCAGCAGCACCACGCGTTGTCCCCCGGCGGCCACGCGGTCGGCGGCGCGCTCGGCGGCCTGGCGGGCGCCGGGGTCGGCGCCCGCCCCCGGGGCCCGCAACAGGACGTCGGGGCCGCCCAGGACCCACGCCCCCTGCCGCTCGAAGGCCATGGCGCTCCACTTGCGGACCGACGAGAACGCCACCGCGCCGGTGGCGACCCACCCGTCAGGCGGACCGGGGAAGCGCGCCGCGATGGCGTGCGTGGTGGCGTTCGGCGATGGGTCGTTGGCGGCGATGGCCGCCAGGGCCGCCTGGACGTCGGCGTTGGTGGTGGCGCCGAGCGGCTGGATGCTGCTGACCTCGACGGTTCCCTGGGTGAGGGTGCCGGTCTTGTCGATGCACAGCACGTCGACCCGGGCCAGGCCCTCCACCGCCGCGAGCTCCTGGACCAGCACGCGCCCCTGCCCCAGCCGGACCACGGCCGCCGCGAAGGCGATGCTCAGCAACAGCACCAGCCCCTCGGGGACCATCGCCACGGTCCCGGCCACCGCCCCCGAGACCGCACGGCGCCAGCCTGCTTGGACGTGGAACTGGCTCCAAAACAGCAGGATCCCGGTGGGGACGATGACCCAGGAGACGTACTTGAGGATCTGGTTGGTCCCATCACGCAGCTCCGACCTGGTCAGGGTGAACCGGCGGGCCTGCTGCGCCAGGCGCGCCGCGTAGGCCTGGCGGCCCACCCGCGTGGCCTGGTAGCGGCCCGAGCCAGCCACCACGAACGAGCCCGACAAGACCTCATCGCCCGGCGCCTTCTCGACGGGGTCCGACTCCCCGGTCAGCAGCGACTCGTCGACCTGCAGGCCCGCCACGGCCAGCGCCCGCCCGTCGACCACGATCTGGTCGCCGATCGCCGCCGCCACCACGTCGCCCAGCACCAACCCGCGCACGGCCACCTCGCGCAGCTGGCCGTCGCGGACGACCTTCGCCCGTGGTGCGGTGAGCACCGCGAGGCGATCCAGCGTCCGCTTGGCCCGCACCTCCTGCACGATCCCGACGGCCGCGTTGGCCACCAGCACGACGCCAAACAGCGCGTCCTGGAAGGACCCGACCAGCAGGACCAGGGCGACCATCGTGCCGAGCAGCGCGGTGAACCGGGTGAAGACGTTGGCCCGCACGATCTGCCACACCGTGCGCGTGGGCGCGGCCGGCAGGTCGTTGACCTCGCCACGGGCCACCCGCTGGGCGACCTCGGCAGCGCTCAGGCCGCGCTCGACGAGGCCGAGGCCCCCGGCCGTCACCGTGGACGACAACTCAGCCATGGCGCCGGCAGCGCCCGGCCATCCCACGGCCGCCCCGGGCGGTCGCGGCAGCAACCGAGCCATGCAGCTCGGCACGTGGCCACCGTCGACAGGGCATCACCGGCAAGCCTACTCCCCAGGTCGGCCCGCAGGCCCGGCCACGCAGGTCTGACCGAGGAGCAGGTCCAAGATGAGCAAACGCCATCCCGGATGGCAGCAGGTGCCGCCGGAAGCGCACGAACAGCAGCGGCCGCACGGGCAAGCCCCGATCCCCAAGGAGGGAGACGATGCCTGAGACCAGCGACCATGAGACCAGCGACCATGAGACCAGCGACCATGAGACCAGCGATCAGGGGCCTGGCCTTGGGAACCGACCGCGTCGCTCGGGTCCCAGCACCGCCAGCCGCGCGCAGTCCCTCAAAGACGCCCATGAAGCCGACCATGAGCTCCTCGATGCCCTCGGGATCACGCACCCCCACGCCCCGATTCTTAGCGTCGTGGCGCTGCTGGACCATCTCAGAGCCGAGCACGCCGATGCGTCCCATCAGAAGCGCCACGACGACCCTGAACAAGCCGGCCGCAGCTTGCCACGGGACAGGCATGCTTAGTCGTCCAGGCCGCCGGTGGCGGGGGCGGTGATGTGGCCGTTGGCCCAGCCGATCAGCGGGTGGAGCTCCCACCAGTTGTGCAGCCCGTCGTGGCGGACGATGCCCCAGGCGGTGATCCGGTCGTCGTCGTGGGGCGCACCGATGGGCAGCTCCGGGATGATCTCCAGGACCACGAACGCCCCGTCGGGCGCCTTGAGCACGACGTGGACATCGCCGTCGAACTCGCGGTTGACGTAGGTGACCTGCCCGTAGACGCGGGTGCGGGTGGGTCGCCAGTGGCCGGTGGCCAGCGTGTCGATGGTGGTCGGCCGGTACAGCCGCGCGTCGGTGGGCAGGTGGCCGCCGAGCCGGGCGTCGGCCCGGTTGAGCGCGATCCGCAGGCCGTGGTCCTGGACGCGGGCGGCCAGCCAGCCGCCCAGCCCGACCAGCAGGACCACCGCGATGACGCCCACCCGCAGCTCCCGCCCCTGCGGGGCCGTCGCCACCACCGGGGTGCGCAGCAGCCGGCCGGCCAGGCGTTGCACGCGGTGGCGCAGGGGCAGCAGGGCCGCGGTGCACGCCACCCCCACGGCCAGGCCGACGAGCACGTCGACGGGGTAGTTGGCGCCGGTAGCGACCTGCCCGAGGCCGACCAGCAGCGCGGCCGCGGCCGCGACCAGCCCCAAGCGGCGGCTTGCCAGCAGCAGGCCACCCGCCAGCGCCGCGGCGATCGCGGCCTCAACCGAGAAGAACGAGCTGTCGCCACGGCGGGCGCCGATGGCGTGCACGGCCGGGAGCGCCCAGTAGGGGCGGGGCCGGAAGTACAGGTGGTCGACGAGCTGGTGCAGGCCGAACGAGGCCAGCGCGCCAACGGCGGCCAGCGCCAGCAGGCTCACGGTCTGTGGCTCACGGCGGCGGACGGCACCAACGGCCAGCCACAGCAGGGCCAGGAGCGGCACGGCCAGCAGCCAGGTGGCCGCCACCAGGGCGAGCAGCCGGCCGGGCTGGTGCTGGGCGATGCGGTTTGCGAACTCGGCGATCGACTGGTCGGCCATGGGATTGGGATCCTACCGGGCTCCCCGGCGGTGGGGTACTGGCCGCGCCGGCTCCACCAACGCATTGTCCTCCGCGGAGATCTCCGGTTCCCTTGGTGGGGGGCGGTCGGGTGGAGTCGGCTGGGCGTCGCCGCGTGCCGCGTGCAGGGCGTCCACGGTGCGGGTGGCGGCGAGCAGGACAAACAGCCAGGTCGCCCCGAGGGTGAGCGCGCCGAGCACGTCGGTGAGCCAGTGCGCGCCCAGGTACAGCCGCGACAGGCCGATCAGGCCGGCCAGCAGCGCCGCAACGGTCCACACGCTGACCTTGCGGCCCCAGCGGGGGGTGGTGGCCAGCAGCGCGGCGAGCATGCCGTAGACGGCGGCGGCCTTGGTGGTGTGCCCGGACGGGAAGGCGTAGCCGGTCCAGTGGCCGATCGCCTGGGCGGCCGGCGGCCGTGCCCGGTGGGTGAGGTCCTTGACGGTCTCCGACAGCACCCACGCGCCCAGGTAGGCGCCGGCCAATGACCACAGCGGCCGCCAGGTACGCCGGCGCCACCACCAGGCCAGCCCGATCAGCAGGAGCAGGCCGATGAGCACGGCGGCGTTGCCGAGGTTGGTGACGCCGCGCATGACCGTGGTGAGCCAGGCCTCCCGGTGGGCCAGGAAGAAGCGCTGCACGGGGGCGTCCAGCAGGGCGCCCCCCTCATTGCCGGCGAGGACGTCTTGGAGCACCGCGCCGAACGCCCACCCGGCCGCGACCAGCGCGGCCGCGGTGAGGGTCAGCGTCAGGCCCACGGCGCCCTGGGGCTGCAGCCGGCGGGCGAGGAAGGCCAGCTGGCGCTGGTAGCGGCCACGCAGCCGCACCACCCAGGGGCGGTCGAGCAGCCGGTCGGCCAGCGCGCGGACACGGTCGGGGTGGCCGGCGATCCAGCGGGCGGCCAGCACGACGGCGCCCACGACCACGAGCACGACCAGCAGCAGCAGGCTGGCCCGCCCCGCGGTGCGCTCGACCCGGCGCCAGCCGCTCCCGGCCGCATAGCCGAGCAGCACGAACCCGCTCGCCCAGACCGCGCCGCCCAGGGCGTTGTAGGCCGCGAAGGTGCGGTAGCGCAGGCGGGCCATGCCCGCAAGGCCGGGGATGAGCGCCCGCAGCGCGGCGGTGAAGCGGCCAAGGAACACCGCCGGGCCGCCGCGGGTGGCCAGGAACCGTTCGGCCCGGTCCAGGTGCTCGTGGCTGACCAGCCGGCCGAGCGAGCTGTGCAGGATCGCCCGGCCCCAGCGCCGCCCGACCAGGTAGCCGACGGTGTCCCCCACGACCGCGCCACAGATGGCGGCGGCCACGACGGCGGGCAGGCTGACGCGGTGCTGGAAGGCGAGCACCCCGCCCAGCAGCACCGCGATCTCGCCGGGCACCACCACGCCGACGAACACCGACGCCTCCAGCGCGGGCAGCAGGAACACCACCGCCAGCGCGGCCCAGCCGTGCAGCGCCAGGATCCGGTCGGCCAGCTGCCCCGTGGCAAATCCCCTCGAATCGACATCGGTGTATCGGTCGGCGGTCGCGCATCGGTACGCGCTCGCACGCGGCGGCGTCTCGATCCGACAGCGTAACACCTGCTACAGTCCCAGCTCGTGACCATGACAGGCAGCGACCACGCCCCAGACCAGCGCCAGGACCGGCTGCTGCGGTGGACGGTGCTGGTGGTGCGGCTGCCGGCCGAGCCGTCCCGCCACCGCGTCGCGGTGTGGCGGGAGCTGCGCCGGGTCGGCGCCCTGTCGCTCGGCCAAGGCGTGTGGGCCATCCCGGCCACGCCCGCCTTCAACGCCGGGCTGGAGCGGGCGGTCACCCTCGCCGAGCGCGGCGACGGCGAGGTCGTGCTGCTGGACGCGGTCGGCCGCGACGAGGCCAGCAGCGCCCGCCTGGAGGGGCTGTTCACCGCCGCCCGCCAGGCCGAGTGGGCCGAGTTTGTGGCCGATTGCGGCAAGTACGAGGCCGAGCTCGACAAGGAGATCCGCACCGCCAAGTTCACCCTGGCCGAGCTGGACGAGGAGGAGCAGAGCCTGGACCGGCTGCGCCGCTGGTACCGGGACATCAAGGTCCGCGACCTGTTCGGCGCCCCCGCCGCCGTCGAGGCCGAGCAGCGCCTCAAGCACTGCGCCGAGCGGCTGGAGGACTACGCCGACCGCGTCTACCAGGCCGTCCACCAACCCTGACCCGCCCTGACCCGCCACCGGCGGGGTCACCGACCAAGGAGCGTCGTCGCTGGTGCTCAGCTACCTGCAAGCCATCGTGATCGGCCTGCTGCAAGGCGTCACTGAGCTGTTTCCCGTCTCCAGCCTGGGCCATTCGGTGCTGGTCCCAGCCTGGCTTGGCTGGCACGGTGTCGTCGGCCAGCAGTCCGCCGCCGAGTCCCCCTACCTGGCGTTCCTGGTCGGGCTGCACGTGGCCACCGCGCTGGCGCTGGGGGTGTTCTTCCGCGCCGAGTGGGCCCGCATCGTCGCGGGGTTGTGGCGCTCCCTGCGCCGCCGGCGGATCCAGACCCCCGATGAGCGGCTTGGCTGGCTGCTGGTGGTCGCCACGATCCCGGCGGGGCTGGTTGGCGTCGCCTTCGAGCATGCGCTGCGCACCCTGTTCGCCAAGCCGCTGGCCGCGGCGGTCTTCCTCACCTGCAACGGGGTGATCCTGTTGGCCGGGGAGCGGCTGCGCCGGCGGGTGACCACTCGCCAGGAGCTGGCTGTCCGACTGGATCCCGCACGGCTCCACGCCACCGTCGGCCTGGTCGAGCAGGGCGCTGCCGGGCAGGCCGCTGGGCAGCGGCGGCGGGCTGGGCGGGCACGTCCGACCCTAGCGCGGCCCGCCACTCCGGCAGCGGCAGCCAATGCGCGGCTGGCCAGCTTGGCGGTCGGGGACGCGGTGCTGATCGGCTCGGCGCAGATCCTGGCGTTCTTCGCCGGCATCAGCCGCTCCGGGGTGACCATGGTCGCCGGGCTGGCGCGCGGCCTGGACCACCAGGACGCCGCCCGGTTCGCGTTCCTGCTGGCCACCCCGATCATCCTGGCCGCCGGCGTGTACAAGCTGCCTGACCTGCTCGGCCCGCTGGGCAACGGCATCCGCGGGCAGGTCGTGGTCGGCAGCCTGGTCGCCGGGGTGGCCGCCTGGCTGTCGGTGCGCTTTCTGACCCGCTGGTTCACCACCCGCACGCTCACCCCGTTCGCGATCTACTGCCTGCTCGCCGGGGTGATCTGCGTCATCCGGTTCGCGTGACCGGCGGCCTGCGGATGCGCGAGGCCGCGTGGTGGGCTGGGAGGCGCTAAAGGATGCCGAGACGGTTGCCGCAGGGGTGGCGTGGCGGCTGGCTGGTCGGGGTTGGTGTGGGGCTGCTGGTCGCGCTGGTCGATCGTGTTGAAAGCGATGCCGGCCAGGTGCTGCTGCTTGTGACGGCCGCCGGGGGTGTGCTCGGCGGGCTGCGCCCGCTGGGGTGGTGGCGGTGGGGCTGCTGGTCGGCCTGGCCGTCCCCGCGACCGAGGAGCTGGCCCGGCTGCGGGGATGGGCCAGCCCGGTGCCCGCGGACCCGGGCGGGGCGATCGTCGCGGTCGGCCCGGCACCGGTCGGCGCCTATCTGGGGATGGTGGTTGGCCGGCTGCGCAGCGGCAGGCCGCACTAGCGGCCGCCCACGCCACGCGCAGCCCCTGCCAGGGTGGTGTAACAATGGCTACAATCCTCTACGTAACTGAGGCGTTCGACCCGCTGACGCCCTGGCCGCAGGAGGACCACCATGCAGCAGCCCAGCGCCCTGCCCCTGACCGACCGCCTACGACAGGCGGCGATCGCCCGCGGCGAGCAGTTCCTCGCCGAGGTGCCATCCACCCTGCGGCGGCTGCGGCTGTTCCTGCTGGTGCTGTCGATCAGCGTCCCCGCGTTCCTGCTCGCCTGCCTGGCCCTGCTGGCCTGGCGGCTGCTCGGCTAGCGGTGGCGGTCGGCGAGCCCGCCGGGGCCGGCGGCACCCCCCCTGCAACGCCGGCCCCGGCGAGCTGGCGGACCTGGCCGCTGCCGGCCGCCGGGTTCCTGACCGCCTTCGGCGCGCACGCCACCGCCGCCAACCTCGGCCGCTACGCTACCGGCCACCACGCCTCCCTGCTGGAGCTTGGGGTGCTGCTGGCCCTCTACGACGGCGCCGAGGTGCTCCTCAAACCCGCCTTTGGCGCGCTGGCCGACCGCATCGGCGCCCGCCCGGTGCTGCTGGGTGGCCTGCTCGGGTTCGCGGTCGCCTCGGCCGGGTTCGTCCTGGCCGGCGAGCAGGACGCGCTGGCGGCCGCCCGCCTCGCCCAGGGCGCCGCCGCGGCCTTCTCTCCCGCCGCCAGCGCGCTGGTCGCCCGGTTCAGCCCCGCCGCGCGGCGGGGCCGGGCGTTCGGCAGCTACGGGGCCTGGAAGGGCCTGGGCTACACCACCGGACCCCTGCTTGGCGGCGGGCTCATCACCCTCGGCGGCTTCCGCCTGCTGTTTGGTGCCCTGGCCGCCCTGGGCCTCGGCGTGGCCGCCTGGGCCGCGATGGCGCTGCCCGCCGCCCCACCGCTGCCCCGCGCCCGCCAGACCGTCCTGGGCCTGGCCCGCCGCCTTGCCCAACCCAGCTTCCTGCAACCCGTCCTCGCCCTGGCCGGGGCGACCGCGGCGCTCAGCGCCGGGGTCGGCTTCCTGCCCGTCCGCGGCGCCCAAGCCGGCCTCGGCCCGCTGGCCACCGGCGCGGCCGCCTCCCTGCTCGCG
>JBKPDO010000239.1:0-11437 GCA_046727955.1 bacterium
CACCGCTGTTGAGGAACGCAGCACTAGTGCAACGTTCCTCAAGACGGGTACGGTTTCGGCTCCCCAGATGACCAGGTCAGCACCCGTATTGGCGCTGCCAGCATCATGCACCGCTGTTGAGGAACGCAGCACTAGTCCGCCGTGCGGTGGCGGCACGATCAGAGCGGGCTGCATGCGGAATGCCGAGGGGGGCCGGTGAGCGCCGCTGTCCGGGGTGACTCGTATGCTTCGACAGTCTGCTGCGCCGGCCAGGAGTCGGGCACATGCTGGTCAACATCGGACGGTTCCAGGTGCGGCCTACATCCGAGGGGCCGGTGCCCTACGTCTTGGTCGGACCTGCCGGCCAGCCAGTCGCGCCGGTGCAGGACTATCTGATCGAGCTGCAGGCATCAGACTGCAGCCAGCTCACGGTGAAGTCCTACGCCTACGACCTGCTGGACTGGTTCCGCTTCCTCGCGGCCGCCGATGTGGGCTGGGAGCAGGCCGAACGCGGGCACGTGCGTGACTGGGTCCTGGCGGCCCGAGCCAAGGCGAACCCGCAGCGCCGCCACCGGCCCGACCGGCCCCCGGCAGGCAGTGTGAACCAGCGCACCGGCAAGCCGTCGCTGCGCGAGGGGTACGCGCCAGCCACGATCAACCATCGGCTGAGCGTCGTCGCCGGCTTCTACCAGCATCAGCGTCGCCTCGGACGTGGCCCAGAGGTCAGCCCCGTACCCGCTCCGACGCGGCATAGCGGCCGTCGGGACGCCCACCACAATCCGATGGAGCCCTGGCAGCCCGGCCCACGGTCGGCCTACCGGCAGCAGCGGGAACGGCGGCTGCCTCGAGCAATCCCCGATGAACGCTTCGAGGAGTTGTTTGCGGTGCTGACCTGTGATCGGGACCGCGCGATCGTCAGCCTGCTGGTGTCCAGCGGCGCCCGTGCCGGTGAGTTGCTCGGCATGACCGGCGGGGACGTGGACTGGGGCGGGCAGCGGGTGCGGCTGGTCGGCAAGGGCACCCGGGACGCGCAGTGGGTGGCCGCCTCACCGGCGTACTTTCGCTGGCTAGCTGCCTACCTCGCCGGGGAACGGCCGCCGCTTGCGCCTGCCGGGCCGCTGTGGGTCACGCTGCGCCGCCCGGTGCGCCCGCTTGGCTACCCGGCGTTGCGGGCAGCTCTGCTACGCGCCAACGAGCAGCTGGGCACCAACTGGACGCTGCACGACTTCCGTCACACGTGCGCGCTGCGGCTGGCCAGCGACCCGAACATGCCGCTGGTGGACGTGCAGGCGCACCTGCGCCACCGGCACCTGTCAACGACCGAGGCGTACCTGGTCGCCCGGCCTGAGGAGGTGATCCGCCGCGTGCAAGCCCACCAGCGCGGCACCCCGCCGGTCCAGGCGCCACCCGGAACCGGCTGGCGGTATGAGCCCGGTGATCTCGACGTCCTCCTCGGCACCGGTGCAGATCCGCCGTGACCACGACCGAATCTGTCACGCTGTCCCGACAGGAGGTCGAGCAGCTCGTCGCCGGCGACGTGACGACGCTCGGGTTGGGCCTGGCGGCCCGGACCAACTGGCACCACGTGCTCGGGCTGCTGTTGGACTGGTTGGAGGCCGCCGGGGATGGGACCTGGCAGGACCGCTGGCAAGCCAGTGGCGCCGAGACCGCCGACGACTGGCTGACCCTGGCCGGGGCGACCAAGCGCTATGAGCGCACCCTGCTGCCGAGTGTGCTGCAGATGCTGTTGTGCCACCGGCTGATCCGTCCTGGCTACTCGTGGCTGCTGCGTCAGCCGTTCGACGCGCTCGGCAAGCGCCTGCACGCCACTACCGACCATGGCGACCTTGAGCAGCTGTTCACCACGGCGGAGGTCGTTGGCGTACACGCCAGGCGGCTCAGCCTGATCCGCATGACCCTGACGCGCATGCTGGTCCACACCGGCAAACGCCTCGACGAGCTGATCACCGCCGACTTCATCGCTTACGGCCAAGTGTGGCGAGACGCCGGCCGACACGGTGACACCGGCATCCACACCGCCCACCAGCTGCTGTGCCGGATGGGCATCATCAACGACCCGCCGCTGACTGTAGCCTTCCACCACCGCACCCGGCCGCAGACCGCCGCCGAGCTCGTCGCCCGCCGCCAGATCGCCTGCCAGCCCGTCCGCGACCTGCTGGTGCGCTACCTTACCGAGCGCACCGCCGGCCTGGACCACGGCAGCCTCCGCGGCCTGGAGCAGCACCTGGTCCGCTCATTTTGGTGCGACCTGGAACGTCACCATCCCGGCATCGACTCCCTCCACCTGCCCCGCGACGTCGCCCAGGCCTGGCGGGAACGCGCCCGCACTCAACCCGACGGGCAACGTCGCCGCGACGTCGGCGCGTTGCTGCTGGCCGTGCGGGCCTTCTACCTCGACATCGCCCAGTGGGCGGCCGAGGACCCGGCCACTTGGCGCCGGTGGGTCGCGCCCTCTCCAGTGTCGGCCGCAGACCTGCGCGGCTACACCAAGCACAAGCATCACCGCCGGGCACGCATGCACGCCCGCATCCGCACCCTCGCCCCCGCGCTGCCTGCCCTGGTAGCCAGCACCCGCCAACGCCTGACGGCCGCCAGCGAACTGCTCACCGCCGCCAGCGCCGCTCCCAAGGACGAGACGATCGTCGTTGCCGGGCGACACTACCGCCTCCTGCCCGCCGACCACCGGGAGTCCACCGGGCACGGCGTATCCGCCTTGCGGGTGCAGGCTCTCGACGAGCCCGGCCAGCCGATCCGCAATTGCCGCCTCGAGGAGGACGACGCCTTCTGGTCGTGGGCGATCATCGAGGTGCTGCGGCTGACCGGCGTGCGCTGCGAGGAGCTGCTTGAGCTGACCCACCTGTCGATCCGCCACTACCGCACCCGCGACGGGCAGCTGGTCGTACTGCTGCAGATCGCCCCGTCCAAGACCGACCGGGAACGCCTCCTGCCCGTCTGCCCCGAGCTCGCCCACGCCCTGGCCCGCATCGTGGAGCGAGCCCGCGGCGATCAGCCCACCGTGCCCACCATCGCCCGCTGGGACATCCACGACAAGCTTGCCAGCGTCGCCCTGCCCTACCTGTTCCAGCGCACCCGCGGCGGCAACCGCGTGCCGCTCACCCGCCATGGTGTCGTTGGCGCGATCAACCGCGCGGTCATCCACGCCAGCCTCCGCGACGTCGACGGCCAGCCGCTGGTGTTCCGCCCGCACGACTTCCGCCGGCTGTTTGCCACCGACGCGGTCAACGGCGGACTACCCGTCCACATCGCCGCCAAGCTGCTTGGCCACTTGGACCTCAACACCACCCAGGCCTACGTCGCCGTCTACCCCGAGGAGGTCATCCGCCACGTCCAAGCGCACGTCACCCGCCAGCGGGCGCTGCGGCCCTCCGAGGAATATCGCGAGCCCACCCAGGCAGAGTGGACCGAGTTCGAGCAGCACTTCCGCCGGCGCAAGATGGCGCTGGGGGACTGCTACCGGCCCTACGGTACCGACTGCCCGCACGAGCATGCCTGTGTGCGCTGCCCGATGCTGCGCATGGATCCCGCCCAGCTGCCCCGGCTAGTGGAGATCGAGCAGGACACCCACCGGCTACTCGCCGAGGCGCGCGAGCGCGGCTGGGACGGCGAGGCCGCCGGCCTTGAGACCACCCTGCAGCACATCACCGAGAAGAAAGCCCAGGTCGAACGGATCCAGGCCACCAGCACCACAGCGCCAACCGGCAAGCCGATTGTGTGGTTGTCCCTTGGCCCTCCCACACCACATCAGACCTGGAACTCAGCTATCGCGACGGAGTAGTGCAGTTAACGGTGCTCAGTCGCCACGCGGGACAGGGCCTCGGCGGCGTACCGTACGGATGGCGGCACCGAGCCTGCAGCATCCCCGTGGCAGTCACGACCGCCCACTCGACATCCGCCCAGCTTGATCCCGGCAGCATGGCAGCGAGCGCTCCTCCGAGGCGTACCGGTGTAGAGACAGCCCGATGGTAGCGGCGATCCCTCACAACCCGTGCTAGGGGCTCCGGTCAGCCGCGCTCGGTGGGACGCCCTTCGGAAACTGGCTGCTTGATCCGGGTATACACCGCCGGCGCTCGCAGATCGCTGTTATCCCTGGGCCATCCCCTCTGACCATGCCAACCGCCCGGAGGCGGTTCATTCCCCGTCCGTCTCATCGCCCTCGTCGACGCGCATGCCTTCCTGGTTCCTGCGCCGCATCCAGGCGAGCACGTCACCCCACCGGTAGCGCGCCAGGCCTCCGGCCCACATCACGGGCGGGCCCGTACCCTCGTTACGCCAGCGCCGGACCGTGCGCTTGTTGACCTTGAGGGCCTCCGCCAGCTCAGCAGACGTCAACAGGTCGTCTTCCTGGTAGGCCATGCACGCTCCCCGGTTGCCACTGTAGCCCTGAGTTTGCCTAGCAGAGCCTTCCTTGGCCAACTCGCCGGGAGCGATCTCGCTGATAAGAAGCCGCGTGGCCTATATTGACCTAACTCAGCCTAGAGTGTCAGACTGGCCCCCGGCTCAGGGGGTCGTGCGGCTCCCCGGTTGCCCGATTCCCTGAGCTGTCCCGTCCTCCGGCCGGTGGAAGGAGCGAGATGGACCAGAGTCCCCAGTCCGAGCTTGTGGGCGAGCGTCAGGGTCAGCTGGTGTTCCAGGCCGAAGATCTGGCTTGGCAACTCGCCTGCCTGGGGGAGGCCGCCAGGGACCTGGGGATTGATCCGCCGAATGTGGCCGTCACCGGCCCGGCGGAGCTGCTCAGGTGGTCCGAAGGCCATCTGGGAAGCGTGCACTCATAGGTTTGTGGCCGCTGGCCAGGTCACTTTGTTTTCCGAGGGGCGATGCCACCGTGACCGACTCGCCTACCACCCCTCCCCTTACCTCTGCGACCGTGCTCGAGCCGGAGCTCCTCGACTTGGTGCTCCATCACGATGAGCTGTCCCTCGCCGCCAAGACGATCGTCGTCTACGTGCTCAGCCAACCCCGCGGCCGTGCAATCACGCGGGTAGAGCTCGAGGAGCTCGGCCGCGATGCCACTCCTAGGCACCTCGACGCCTTGCTGCACGAGCTGGTCGCCACACACTGGCTTGCGACCGTACCGGCCGAGGAGCGGCCTTGCTGCGCCGATGGCTTCCTACTGCGAGAGGACGAGGATTCAGACCAGGACGACCAAGCAATCCGCATCACCCGCCTAGACGACGGGGTTACCTGGGCGACTGGCGACCACGGCAGTGACGGTCGGGGCTGATCAGGTCCGCCCAGGGAGCCAGCGATGCTGACCAAGTGGTGGTACGACTGCCGCCAGGTCGAGCGGGTCGAGCTGTTCGACCTCGACCGCCACCGCCGTAGAGACGGCCAATGCAAGGCCTGCCGCCGCCAGCGGCAAACCGCGGCGGCTACGGGATCTGCCATCCAGTCGCCCCGTCCACCGGACGGCCAGCTCAACGGGGGCTGCTCCAACGACGTGCCGCCGGTCCCCGCGCCCCAGATGGGCGGCCTGCGAACAGGATTCTCCCACGGGGACCGGCGGCACCATCCCAAGTCACGCCCAACGGAGCACGCAATGACCACCAACTCCGTCACCCCAAGCATGCCTGACTGCGGCTGGTCCGGCTGCGGGCACCTGGCCCCGATCGAGGTCCTCGTCACGGTGCGAGGTGAACCGCCTGGGTTCGCCTGTTCGGTCGGCCGCTATTGCGTCGGGCACGCCGTCATCACCGGTATCGAGGCGCAGGCCCGCCACGGAGGCGAACTGTGGTACTCGACGCCACTGGACGCAGTGTTCCCCCGCGGTGACGCGGTCGCCAGGCTGAACTGAGGCCGCAGTTTTGTCCGTGGACGGTACAGCTGGGCTGGCTTCACCAGGAGTCCGGGCGACCCGGCGGCACGTCGGTGAAGTACTGACTGGGCTCATCCTCACTTACGATCTGGCGGCTGCTGCGCACGATCCAGCGCACTTGCCAGAGCACGAGCATGACCAAGCCGAGGATGCACGAGGTCCCAATAAGCACCAGCATTGCCATGCCCATCCAACCAATCAGCAGATGCATCACTCCCTCCTCCCTTCAAGCCCTTGGGTATTGCTCGCCAAACTGATAGGGACGTAACGCCATGGCCGACCTTTGCATGAGGGGACTGGCCCCGAGCGTGGGGGCGCCCGAGGCCAGTCCCGGCTCGGATGTCCTTACGCTTCCCCTTCATCCGGCAAATGCGGATTACTTACGCAAGGTCAACCGTGCTGTTTGTGTGTGGATCACGCTCAGACCGCTGTCGGTCAAGGTGATCGGGAGCGGCTTGTGCTCGCAGGCATATTGCTGCCGGATCGTGTGCATGGTCAGGAGGCGACCGCACACGAAACACCTGCGACGAAGCCAGCCAAGTACCATAGGTTCTCCTGTACGAAAGAGGCGCGCCGTGGGGGCACGGACACCCGACGTTCGTAAGTGGCAGACAAGGTTAGTAATGGCATTGGGTTTAGATTCGAAGGTAACGTTAGTGGCCCGTCTTGTCCGGCCGCTCTCCCCACTGGCGAGCTCAGGTAGCGGATTAGCTACTTCCTGGGGTAGTTCTCTAGTCCCATGCAGGCCGTCATTTTGGGAGAAGGCCGGGCGCGGAGCTTCCCCAAGGCACGTACGTGGAGGTAACTGGGGACACGCCCGGCCGGTGCAGACGCAAATGGCCCTCTCCTCGCGCATCACCTCCTCTCACGACGTGATCCAGACCCAAGCTGCTGCGGCCAAAAAAGCCAGGAGGTCGAGCGCGAGCGCCACGATGACAAGGACAAGGAGCACCAGGCTGCGGCGACTGACTTCACTCATCACGCCACCTCGCGGATGGAGCGGGGCGCCGGCCCAGCTACCTTCAGCCGGTCTGCCGGCGCCCCAGCTGCCGGCATGCAGGGATGACTGCGCCATTCGGCTTCGGCTTCGCGAAAGGTCGAGCGACCGGCGAGCGGCCTGGGCTTGCTGCGCCACGAGCAAGTCCGGCACCACACCGACCACTCCCCCGCGTCCAGAACGCCGTACGGCTGGTCCATCGCTCACCCGCATCCCGGTCTTGGTTGAGGCCAGGTGCCGGGTTGATGGGCTCCCGGCACCTGGCGCTGGCGGTCCCCCAGGCGAGTCCGCCAGCCCCGGCCCTTTCGTCGAGCGCGACCGCCGCTTGCACGGTCTGTTACGCTCACGGTGCGTACGGGACCGGGACACGAGTAACACCCGCCGTGGTCATTTCCGTCGAGAGTGAGGAATTCCAGATCTGGAAATCCCGGAGGCAGCGATGTCCCGTACGCTGCGGCAGATCAACCCAAGTGAGTCCGTCCATCACCTGTTCGCCTGGACCCTGCGCGAGCAGCGCGTTCAGGCCGGCTTTGGCCTCCAGGGCTTTGCGAAACGTCTTGGTAAGTCCGACTCTTACCTGTCAGCCGTGGAGCTGGCGGAGGTCCGCTGCACGCGGGCGTTCGCTGAGGCCTGCGACGAGCTGCTTGACGCCCAGGGCAAGCTGGTTAACCTCTGGGTGCACGCGGACCGGGAGTGGGACCAGCTGGCCCGCAAGCCCCAGGGGGCCGGTGCCAAACCGCGGCGGGCGGAGCGGCCGACCCCAGCCGCCGGTAGTTCTCCCTCCCCCCTTGGCGGCGCGGCGCTCGTACAACTGAGAGCCGTCCTTGGCTATGCTGGCCTTGATTGGGCGGCTGAGGCGATCCTCCTCGGCGCAGTCGTGGAGTTCGACGTGCTGGCGGCCGAGGCGGATGAGTGTTGGGTGCGGATCGGAGAGCGAGACGTGCTGATGGACCGGCGGGACTTCCTGACCTTGCTGGCGTTTTGCACATCCCTTGGCGTTGCTCCTGTCCGCCGGGCACTCGACGAAGGTCAGATCGAGCAGTTCGCTGCGGCCATGCGCAGGCCCCAGCTGGCAGATCCACAGGTCCCCCTCCAGCTGCGACGCGTGCTTAAGGAGCAGCGTGCACTGGATGACCTCCTCGGCCCCGGCACGTTGCTCAGGCCGGTAACCAGCCAAATCACCATGATTGAGCGGCTCTTGCTCGGCGCGAAGACGCAGGTACGGGAGCTGCTGCTACCGGTCGCCGGCGAGTGGGCCCAGTTCGCCTGGTGGTTGGCTCTGGACGCCCGCGATCTCCACCTCGCCAAGGCGTTCTACGGCAAGGCGGTGGAGTGGGCGCACGACGGCGGTGACGCGAGGCTCAGCGGCTACCTTCTGACCTGCCGTAGCGAGCTCGCTGTGGTCGAGGGCGACTTTGAAGAAGCCCGTCGCCTCACCGAGGCGGCCGGTCGTGACGAGTGGCATCCCACGCCCGGCTTGAAAGCCTGGGCAGCGCTCAGGCAGGCGCACGCTCATGCGCTTGCGGGTGAGCGCGACGCGTGTGAGCGGCAACTTGGCGCGGCCGAGGACCTGCTTGCAACCAGTACCCCAAGTGATGAGCCGTCGTACATCTACTGGTTTGGGTCGGAGTATCTCAGCGGCGACCGTGGGATGTGCTACGTCGAGCTGGGTCTCGGCCGGCAGGCCGTTGAGCACATCGGGCGTGAGCTCGATGTCCTCGCGCCCGTACGCGAGCGTGACCGGGGTTGGTGCCTGATCCGCCAAGGTGAAGCGTACGAACTCGCCGATGAGCCGGAGCAAGCGGGTAGGGTCGCCGGCGAGGCCCTGACCATGGCGGGTCGAACCGGCTCGGTGCGCACTCTAGAGAAGGTGCGCAAGGTGCACAGCTCCATGGCGCAGCGGTGGCCGGAACTCGCCGTAACGCGGAGCCTGGGCGAGCAGCTGCACGACGCACCGCCAGGCGGCGGTCCCACCGC
This sequence comes from bacterium, assembly GCA_046727955.1. Classification (GTDB taxonomy): domain Bacteria; phylum Actinomycetota; class CALGFH01; order CALGFH01; family CALGFH01; genus DASVXQ01. Next base: position 8,808 of record JBKPDO010000239.1, read on the forward strand.
CGAACCCAGCGGCTGACCTCCTTCTTCAGCCGTACAGACCGCGCGAAGCCTCGCGCGCCCTTCCCAGAGGGGTAATGGTGAACGAGCAAGACGCATGGATTGAAGCTAACCAGGAGGCTGCGTCTTTGGCCATTCTGGCCGCTTCTGAGGCCCTGTACGCGCTGCTAGGTGGTGAGGTGGACCCAGACAGGGAGCGTGAGGCCCTAGAGGCTGAGGTAGCCCGTCTGCGGCTTACGATGACCAAAGATGCAGGTCACGGACCCTCATCGGGTGCCTAGCGGAGTAGAGGAGCTTGAGGCCGAGGTTGCCGGCCTCAAGCTCACCATTACGAAAACCAGATCCCAGACCCTCATACGAGTGAGCGGATCGGGTCTGCAGCAGTTCAAGTCTTTGGCATCACCGCGTCTCAAGCGGCCGTACGTTGGCGGCCTGCAACCCCTTTGGTCCCTGGGTGATGTCGAACTCGACCGCCTGCCCCTCGTCGAGCGAGCGGTACCCGTCGGATTGGATCGCGCTGAAATGCACGAAGACGTCCTCGCCCGACTCGGGCGCGATGAAGCCGTAGCCCTTGTCGGCGTTGAACCACTTCACGGTTCCAACAGCCATTTGTTGTTTGTCCCTCCCTCCGTCTGTCCGGAGGTATTGACCACACCGGCACGGTCGGCCATGCAAGGCCGTCATGCCGCGGCTGATCCTACCCGTCCTAGTCACGGACCCTCATCGGGGTGGATGGCGGAGTAGTGGACGAACACGTCCTCGTCGCCGTCTGGGCGGGCAATGAAGCCATACCCCTTGTCAGGGTTGAACCACTTGACGACCCCAATGGTCACGAAACTCTGTCCCTCCCTTCACGCTCCAAGATCAACGTTCTCCAGGCACGCGGCCCGAGTGGCAGGGACAGTTCCAACCGCACTGCGACGGCAAGCCTGCGCCGCTGCTCCCGGGCATGCTAGCACTGGGTCAGTCTTGTCAATACCCTTAATCACCTCGACCGTCTACAATCGCCTCGGCCAAGTACGCGAAGCTCGGCAAATAAGCACGTGAGCAGGCAGGATAGAGGTTGCGAAGCAGTTGGGAGGAGGCAAGCACCACATGGAACCTGTCGTGCCGTCCCTCGGCTGGGCGGTCACCCACCTCTATTTCCGGGTGCACCCCGGCCGGTGCCCGGATCCTGGCCAGGCCGGCAAGGAGCTGGTCGGTGTGCTCGAGCAGTTCGAGTCAGCCCCCGACCAGCAGGTACTGTGCAGCTCGGTGCTCGGGCTCAAGGCCGACCTTGGCGTGATGGCGCTCGGCCCCGACCTGGCCCGCCACGATGCCCTGGCGCGCACGCTCGGCGCCACGCCCGCGCTCGAGCCCGTGCACTCCTTTTTCTCGATGACTGAGACGTCCGAGTACATGGAGACCGTCCAGGAGGCCCGCGACCGGCTCGAGGCCCAGGGGGTCACCCAGGGGCTGGAGGAACGGCTGGCCAAGGCGGCTCAGCGGATCGCCAAGCAGCGTGAGGACCGGCTGCACCCGCGCTTGCCGCGCAAGGCGCTGCTCGCCTTCTACCCGATGAGCAAGGCGCGCGAGCCGGGGGTCAACTGGTACAAGCTCCCCTTCGAGCAGCGGCGTGGGTTGATGGAGGGCCACGGCAAGATCGGCCGCCGCTACACGGGCCGGGTGCTCCAGCTGGTGACGGGGGCGACCGGCCTCGACGACTACGAGTGGGGGGTCACGCTGCTCGCCGACGACCTCACGGCGATCAAGGAGATCGTCTACGAGATGCGCTTCGACGAGGTCACCGCCAGCTACGGCCGCTTCGGCAGCTTCTGGGTCGGGCTCACCTGGCCCTCAGCTGATCTCCCCCAGCGCCTCGGCCTCGCCTAGGGACTATCTGACGGCGGCGCGTGGCCGGGGGCAGGCGAAGGAACTTCAGGAGGATGGACGTCATTGGGGCTGGCGGCCGGCGACGGGGTCGCGGCGGTCATGCGTCCGGCCAGCCAGACTTCCCGGAGCACGACCTTGACGGCGGCGGCGATCGGCAGCGCGATCAGCGCGCCCGCCAGCCCCGCCAGGCTCGCCCCGATCAGCAGGGTGATAATGACCGTCGGAGCCGACAAGTCGATTGCCTTGGTCATTATCCTCGGCAGGATGAAATAGTTCTCGACCCGCTGGTACACGATGAAGTACACGGCCACGGCGATGCCGTCAGCGACCGAGGAGAACAGCGCGACGATCACGCACGGCACCGCGCCAAGCGTCGCGCCGACGCTTGGAATGAGGTCGGCGATCGCCACCCAGAAGCCGAGCGCGGCCGCGAAGGGCACCCGCAGGATTTCCAGCACCGCGAACGCCAACGTCCCCGCGATGATCGAGATGACGAGGTTAGCGGAGACGTAGCCGCCGATTCGTGCGAGCGACTCCTCCAGGATCCGGATGTTGCGGTCTGCATGCTGGCCGGTCAGCAATGCCTTGGCAGCCTCTTTGCCGCGCGGCAGTCCCAACAGGAAGTAGATCGTGAGCACCGCGACGGTCAGCACGTTGAAGATGATGCTCCCGGCGCTGGCGGTGATGCCCGGGATCTTCTTGAGCGCTAACGCGGGGAGTCGCGCCGTCGTCTCCCTGAGCCGCTGCGCGAGGTCGTACTT
>JBKPDO010000240.1:0-22316 GCA_046727955.1 bacterium
GCGCCGGGGTGTGCGCGCGGGCGCCGGCCACCAGCGCGAACCTCGGGCCTGGCTTCGACGCGGCCGGGCTGGCGCTGGACTGGTGGGACACACTCGAGGCACGCCTGTCCACCTCCCTCTCTATCCAGGTCTCCGGCGAGCAGGCCGAGGCGATCACGACGGGGAGAGGGAACCTGGTGCTGCGGGCGATGCGGCGGCTGGCCGCCGAGGTGGGCGCCGAGCTGCCACCGCTGCACCTGTCGCTGGTGAAGGGCTTCCCGCTCGGACGCGGTTTCGGCTCGAGCGCCGCCGCCGTCGCGCTCGGCCTGCTCAGCGCCAGGGCGCTGCTGGAGCCCAAGCTGCCGGCCAGCGAGGTGCTCAGGCTCGCGACCGAGCTGGAGGGCCATCCGGACAACGTGGCGCCGTGCCTTCAAGGTGGCGCGACCCTGTGCTGGAGCGAGGCCGGCGCGGTACGGAGCCGCGCCGTTCCGCTGCACCCGGAGCTCACGGCCGTGGCTCTGGTCGCGCCCGAGCCGATGTCGACCAGGCAGGCGCGCCGGCTGCTCCCCACTCAGGTCCGGTTCGCGGCCGCCACCCGCAGCGCCGGCCGGGCGGCGCTGCTGCCGCTCGCGCTTGGCGGTGACTTCGACCTGCTGCTGCCCGCCACCGAGGACGTGCTCCACCAGCCCGCCCGCCTGGCGGGCGCGCCGCGCGCCGCGCGGGTGCTAGACCTGCTCAGGGGCAGGGGTCGGGCGGCGTTCCTCTCCGGGGCCGGCCCCTCGCTGCTGGTGCTCTGCCCACGGGAGGCGGCGGACGGCGCGCGTGCCGACGCCGAGGAGGCACTGGCTGAAAGCGACGCCGCGGGCTGGCAGGTGCGAGCCGTCGGTCTTGCCAGCATCGGGGCGCATGTGCAGAACATCTAGGGTCCATCGGCGGCGGGCGACGGTACACTGCGAGGCAAGCGCCTGGCCGCCGCCCGGGTCCGGCGTGCCCTCCCGAAGTCGAGGGAGGTCGCAGTCGCAGCAGCCCTACGACCGCCATCGAGATACTTCGGAGCTTGCTCGTGGCTGACAAGGTGACCTCGCCTGCGGGCGAGGAGTTCGAGCTTGCGGACGAGTCGGCCAACAGGGTCCTCGTCAAGGGCGTCGTCGCCGTTCTCGACCAGCGGACCGAGCGGCTCTACTCCATCAAAGAAGGCGAGCTGTTCCTGTTCGCCGACGCGGAGGGCGACCTCGACGCGGAGGAGGCCATCGGCGCGGGCCTGTATTACAAGGACACTCGCTTCCTCTCCGACTACGTCCTCACCGTGGACGGCCGCTCGCCGCTGCTCTTGTCGACCTCGGCCGACCGACCCTACGCGAGCCACATCGACCTTGCCAACCAGGACCTCTCCGGGCCGGACGGCAGCGTCGCCGCGGCCCAGGGCACGATCAACATCCGCCGCACCCGGGTCATCAAGGACCGCCTCTACGAGCGGATCCGGATCAAGAACTACAACGCCACCCCGGTGACGATGACCCTCGGGCTCAGCTTCGCCAGCGACTTCGCGGACATCTTCGAGGTCCGGGGCCTCAAGCGCAGCCAGCGGGGCAAGCTCGCCCTGCCCAAGGCCGGCGGGCGCTCGGCTGTGCTGGCCTATCTGGGACAGGACAACGTCTTCCGTGAGACCCGCATCACCTTCGAGCTGGAGCCGGCCGAGGTCGAGGTGGTTGGCGAGAAGGTCCGGGTACGCTGGCATCTGGAGCTCGCCCCCCGCCAGACCCAGGTGATCGGGCTGGAGATCGAGCCCCGGGTCGGGACCGGGCCGCCGCGGCCGGAGTCGTTCGACAGCGCCTTCCACCACCTGCGCCGCTCCTATGAGGAGTGGGAACGCTCCTGCACCCGCATCTGGACCGACAACCAGCTCTACAACGCGCTGCTCACGCGGGCGATGCGGGACCTGCGGGCGCTGCGGACGCCGACGGCGCACGGCGACGTGGTGGCTGCCGGCATCCCCTGGTTCGTGGCGCCCTTCGGCCGTGACGCGCTGGTGACGTGTCACCAGACTCTGATGCTGAACGCCGACCTCACCCGCACCACTCTGGAGGTGCTGGCAAAGTTCCAGGCCGACGAGGTCGACACCTGGCGCGACGCGGAGCCGGGCAAGATCCTCCACGAGCTGCGACAGGGCGAGCTGGCCAACGCGCGGATCATCCCCCACAGCCCGTACTACGGCTCGGTCGACTCGACCCCGCTGTGGCTGCTGCTGCTGGGGACCTACTACCGCTGGACCGACGACCTGGCCTTCTGCCGCGAGCTGCTGCCCAACGTCGAGCGCGCGCTGCAGTGGATCGACCGGTACGGCGACCTCGACGGCGACGGCTTCCTCGAGTACCAGCGGTCCAGCCCGCGGGGCCTGGAGAACCAGGGCTGGAAGGACTCGCACGACTCGGTGGTGCACAGCGACGGCAAGATCGCCCAGGGCCCGATCGCGCTGGCCGAGGTGCAGGCCTACACGTATCTGGCGAAACTTCGCATCGCGGACATCTACGAGGCGCTGGGGCGCTCCGACCAGGCGGTGGTCCTGCGCGCCGAGGCGGGCACGCTGCGGGCGCGCTTCAACGAGCGCTTCTGGGTCGAGTCGGAGCAGTATTTCGCGGAGGCGCTCGACGGGGAGAAGCGCCAGGTCGCGTCCATCACCTCCAACCCGGGCCACGGGCTGTACTGCGACGTGGTCGACGCCGACCGCGCCCAGCTCATGGCGCGCCGGCTGCTGGCGCCGGACATGTTCTCAGGCTGGGGCATCCGCACGATGTCGAAGTCGGCGGTGGCCTACAACCCGATGAGCTACCACAACGGCTCCGTGTGGCCGCACGACAACGCCTTCATCGGGGCGGGCCTGAAGCGCTACGGCCACGCCAAGGCGACCAACCGGCTGGCCACCGCGCTGTTCGACATGGCGGTGACCGTCGACGACATGCGGCTGCCGGAGCTGTTCTGCGGCTTCACCAGGCGCTCGCCGAACCGGCCCGTCGCCTACCCGGTGGCCTGCTCGCCGCAGGCATGGGCCTCCGGCGCCCCGTACCTGCTGCTCCAGGCGATGCTCGGCATCTCGGCGCGTGCGCCCGAGAACACCCTGCAGGTCAACAAGCCGCACCTGCCGCCCTGGCTGAACACCGTCGAGCTGCACAACCTGCGCGTGGGCCGGTCGACCATCTCGGTGGTGTTCCGGCGCCAGGGCGAGACCACCGGCTTCTCCCTGCTGGAGAAGGACGGCAACGTCCGCGTCCTGATGGAAGAGTGAGGCTGCGGGGGGCGCCAGCCCCCCGCATGCGACACCCCGCGCCCAGCGGGGTGTTGCGCGGGTGGTTGCTCGCCTCTACAATGGCGGAGGTCACAGTCGCTGGCCAATTCGGCCGACGCCCCCGCATCTTGGCACATCGCTTCGGCGATTCCTGTGGCTTGCAGTGCAGATCGACTTTGCAGTCCCCGCGGGGGCGGGCGGCGAGCCCGGCGAGCGACAGTAGAACCAACCCGTTCCTTTCGATAGGCGACCGGGTCCGCGTGATCCGATACCTCAGCGGGAGCTCGTTCCAGGACTGAGGGGGCCGAGGACCAGCATGGAAGCTTCGTCCTCCGGTCTCCGTTGGAAGCTCCGCAACGTGTCGTGAGCTTCGCGCTGAGCGGGCCGGACCCTGGTGGCAGAGGGGGAGCAGCGCGATATTTCGCTGGCGCCTGACGGCGGCGCCGATCACCACTCTTTCGATGACGGCCGACCGACCCGCCGATCAAGTCAGGCAGGAATCACCACAGGAAGGTGAAGATGTCAACCACCGAACGCGGCATTCTTGAGGCCAAGGTGCTGCCCGAGCTGCAGGCGATCGCCTCGTCCATGGGTGTCCAGGGTTACCAGCGTCTGCGCAAGGCAGACCTGATCGGCGCGATCATCGCCAGGGCCCAGGGTGTCGAGTTCGTTCCCTCGTCGGCCCCGAGCGGTCGGGGGCGGCGCGGAAACGCCAACCAGGCCGATACCGAGACTCCCGAGCAGCAGGCGCTTCCCGGCAGTGAGGACGCGGAGGCGTCCGACGGTGACGAGCGCCCGGGCCGGCGTCGCCGCAGCACGGTCGGTGCGGCGGCCGCGGTCGCGGCCGCTGTGGCGGCCGCCGACGGGGCTGTCTCCGACGGCCCCGGCGCGCAGGCCTCCGAGGGCAGCGCCGACAGCGCCCCGGCGGGGGAGCACTCAACAAGCGAGCGCCCCGAGGCAGGCCACCCCGGCGACGGTGGCCCCGAGGCGCCCAGATCCGAGACCGGCCCCGAGTCCCGCCCGGAGGCGGCCGGCGGCCAGGCGTCTGACGCACAAGCCCCAGAGGGCCAGATCAGTCAGGCAACAGATGGCCGCGGCGGTGACGGCCAGGTCGGCAGGGTCGGCCAGCTCGGCCAGCTCGGTAACCTGGCAGCCGACCAGCAGGGAGGCCAGGCCCAGGGCCAGGGCGGCCAGACTCAAGGCCAAACCCAGAGCGAGCAGAGCGGCGACCGCGGCCAGCGTCGTGACTGGAACGGCCAGCAGGGCGGCGGGCGCTGGGACAACCAGCAGTCGCAGTCCCAGCAGGGTGGGGGGCGTCGCCGCAACCGCAACCGCCGCCGCAGCAACAACCGCTTCGGCGGCGACCAGAGCGGCGTCGGGGTCATGGACCGGCCCGACCAGCGCGACCGCGGCGCGGCGCCCGACGACCGGCCGGAGGTGACCCGCACCGGCACGCTCGACATCCGCTCCCAGGACGGCTACGGCTTCCTGCGGGTCAACGGCTTCCTTCCCGGCCCCGACGACGTGTACGTGCCGCTGTCGATGATCCGGCGGATGGGCCTGCGCCGCGGCGACGAGATCGAGGGCGCGGTGAAGCTGCCGCGCGACTCGGAGAAGTACGCCGCGCTGACGCGCGTGGACAAGGTCAACGACATGGAGCCGGAGGTCGCGCGCAACCGCCCGGACTTCAAGGACCTGACCCCGCTCTACCCGCAGCAGCGGCTGCGCCTTGAGCACAACCCGACCGAGATCTCGACCAGGATCATGGACATCATGTCCCCGATCGGGAAGGGCCAGCGCGGGATGATCGTCTCCCCGCCCAAGGCCGGCAAGACCACGCTGATGAAGCAGATCGCCAATGCGATCAGCACCAACAACCCCGAAGTGATCCTCATCGTCCTGCTGATCGACGAGCGGCCGGAGGAAGTCACCGACATGCAGCGCTCCACCAAGGCGCAGGTGATCTACTCCACCTTCGACCGCCCCAGCGACGACCACTGCCAGGTTTCCGAGCTGACCATCGAGCGCGCCAAGCGCCTGGTGGAGTACGGCAAGGACGTGGTAATCCTGCTGGACGGCATCACCCGCCTGGCGCGCGCCTACAACCTGGCGACTCCGGCGAGCGGCAAGATCCTCTCCGGCGGCGTCGACTCCTCGGCGCTGTACCCGCCCAAGCGCTTCCTCGGGGCCGCGCGCAACATCGAGAACGGCGGCTCGCTGACCATCCTCGCCACCGCGCTGGTGGACACCGGCTCGCGTATGGACGAGGTGATCTTCGAGGAGTTCAAGGCGACCGGAAATATGGAGGTGCGGCTGGACCGCAAGCTGTCCGAGCGCCGCATCTTCCCAGCCCTGGACGTGGACGCCTCCTCGACCCGCAAGGAGGAGCTGCTCCTCACCGAAGAGGAGCTGGTGGTGGCGTGGAAGCTGCGCCGGGTCCTCGGCGCCCTCGAGCCCGCTCAGGCGCTCGAGCTGGTGGTCGACAAGATGCGCGCGACCAAGACCAACGCCGAGTTTCTGCGCCAGATCCAGCGGGCGAACATCGGGTGAACTGCGGGGGGCGCCGGCGCCCCCCGCAAGCCCCCCGATGAGGAGCGGGGCTTCGCCCCGCAAGCCCCCCGATGAGGAGCGGGGCTTCGCCCCGCAAGCCCCCCGATGAGGAGCGGGGCTTCGCCCCGCACCGTAGATTGGAATGGGGGGGCACCCTGGGGCGTTCTAGGCGGGGACCGCCCGACGGGTTCGGCGGGCGGTGTACGATCGGCAACACTTCGAAGTTTCTTTACATCTAAGGAGCGCCAGTAACTATGAAGCAGGGCATTCACCCTGACTATGTGGTCGCCACCGTGCGATGCTCGTGTGGTGAGACCTTCCAGACGCGCTCGACCGTGCCCGAGCTTCGGGTCGACATCTGCTCCAAGTGCCACCCGTTCTACACGGGCAAGCAGAAGCTGGTCGACACCGGAGGTCGCGTCGAGCGGTTCGAGCGCCGCTACGGCAAGCGGCGCCAGCCCGAGGCGCAGTCCTAGAGCGGCGAAGAGCCCAATGAGGGAAAGCGGGGCACAGGCGCTCTTGGGGGGCCGTGGGGGGAGCGAGCTCCCCCCACATGGATCAATGGCCGCCCCGAGAAGCGTCGACAGCTCCTGTCTGGCCCGACGGGGGCTGCTGTGACCGACCAGGTGCCGGACGGCCAGCCCTTTTCCTATGGCGGTCAGGCGGTCCTGGAGGGCGTGATGATGCGCGGCCAGGACGCCTGGGCCGTCGCCGTGCGCCGTCCCGAGGGCGAGATCTACGTCGAGCGGCGCGAGCACTCGCCGCTCGCCAGGCGCGTGAAGCTGTTCCGGCTGCCCTTTTTCCGAGGCATCGGCGTGCTCTGCGAATCCCTGGCGATCGGCATGCGCGCCCTGTCGATCTCAGGCAACCAGGCGCTCGGCGAGGACGAGCAGCTCACCGACAAGCAGATGGGCTGGTCGCTGGCGTTCGGCGCGGTCTTCTTCTCGCTGATCTTCATCCTGCTGCCGGCCACCGGGACCAACTGGCTGTCGCGGCACCTCCACTCCAACCTGGCCTTCAACCTCGTCGAGGGCGTGGCCAGGCTCGCCTTCTTCCTCGGCTACATCGCGCTGATCTCGCAGCTCAAGGACATCCGCCGGGTGTTCCAGTACCACGGCGCCGAGCACAAGGCGATCCACTGCTACGAGGCGAAGCTGCCTCTCGACCCGGGCAACGTCGACCGCTTCCCCACGCTGCACGTCCGCTGCGGCACCAACTTCCTGCTGATCCTGTTCGTGGTGACGCTGGTGCTGTTCACGGCCGGCTTCTCGCTGCTAGGGCGGCCGCCGCTGCTGGTCCGGGTGCCGCTGCAGCTGCTGGCGGTGCCGGTGATCGTCGGCATCGCCTACGAGGGCATCCGCCTCGGCGCCGGGCACGAGCGCTCGGCCCTGGTCCGGGCCATCATGAAGCCGGGGCTGTGGCTGCAGATGCTGACCACCAAGCCGCCCAGCAAGGACCAGATCGAGGTCGCCATCCGCGCCCTCGAGCACGTGCTCCCCGCTACCGAGCGGAGCAAGGTCGAGCCGCTCCCCTCAGCGGTGGTGCTGGCGGCCGCGCCATACGCGGTCGGGCGACCGGAGGACCTGCCTGGAGGCGGGTAGCGCCGCGAGCAAGCACGCGACGCGATCCGGCTCAACGGAAGGTAGGTTGTTCCAATGTTTGAACGTCTAGACGAGTTAGAGCAGACGTATACCTCTATAGAAGACCAGCTCGCCGATCCGGCGGTGCTGGCCGACCACGAGCGCTTCATCGGGCTCTCCAAGCGCTACGCCGAGCTGGGCGAGGTTGTCCGCGGCTATCGTGCCTGGAAGGCGGCCCGGGACGACTTGGCCGCCGGGCGGCAGCTCCTCCGCGAGGAGCGCGCGGCCGAGGACCGGGCACTGCTCGAGGACGAGCTACGGGCGACGCAGCAGCGCATCGCCGAGCTCGAGGAGGAGCTCAAGCAGGCCCTCGCACCCAGGGACCCCAACGACGCCAAGGACGTGATCGTCGAGGTCCGCGCCGGGACCGGTGGCGACGAGGCCGCGCTATTCGCCGGCGACCTGTACCGCATGTACACCCGCTGGGCAGAGCAGCACGGCTACAAGGTGGAGATCCTCTCGCAGAGCCTCTCCGACCTCGACGGCGGCTTCAAGGAGGTCATCTTCTCCGTCCAGGGCAAGGGCGCCTGGTCGCGGCTCAAGTACGAGGCCGGCGTTCACCGCGTGCAACGGGTGCCGGTGACCGAGTCGCAGGGGCGCATCCACACCTCGGCCGCGGGCGTCAACGTGCTCCCCGAGGCGGAGGAGGTCGAGGTCCAGATCGATCCGGCCGATCTCAAGATCGACGTGTACCGCTCGACCGGCCCCGGTGGCCAGTCGGTCAACACCACCGACTCGGCCGTGCGGGTCACCCACCTGCCGACCGGGATCGTGGTGTCGATGCAGGACGAGAAGTCGCAGATCCAGAACCGCGAGAAGGCGCTGCGGGTGCTGCGCGCGCGGCTGCTCGAGCGCGCCGTCGCGGAGCAGCAGGCCCAGCTCGCCGCGGAGCGCCGCTCGCAGGTCCGCTCGCTCGACCGCTCCGAGCGCATCCGCACCTACAACTTCCCGCAGGACCGCGTCACCGACCACCGCATCGGGCTGTCCGTCGGCGACCTGCCGGGCGTGCTCGAGGGCAAAGGGCTCGACCGGATCATCGACGAGCTCGCCGCGCGTGACCGGCAGGCCCAGCTCGAGGAGGTCGGCGGGTGACGGCGGTGACGGGCGATGCCAAGGTCGGCGCGGCGCTCGCCGAGACGACCGCGCGGCTGGCGGCCGCGGGGTGCGTCTCGGCCGAGGCCGAGGCCCGCTGGCTGCTGGAGGAGGCCCTCGGGATCAGCCCGGGCACGCTTCCGGCCCGCCGCGCGGAGCGGCTGCCGCCGGCGGCGGCGACGCGGCTGGAGCGCATGGTGGCACGGCGGGTGGCGGGCGAGCCCCTGCAGTACGTGACCGGCTGGGCGCCGTTCGGTCCGCTGCGGCTCGAGGTCGGCCCCGGTGTATTCGTGCCCAGGCCGGAGACCGAGATCGTCGCCGAGCGCGCCGCCCGGCACCTGGCCGAGTCCGGCCGGCGACCGCCGGTTGCGGTGGACCTGTGCACCGGCTCTGGCGCGATCGCCTGCTTCCTGGCCGAGGAGGTCCCGGGCGCGCGCGTGCTGGCCACGGAGATCGATCCCGGGGCGCTCGTCTGGGCGCGGCGCAACCTCCGCGGCCGACCGGTCGAGTTGCTCGAGGGCGACCTCGACGAGCCCCTGCCGGCCGACCTCGAGGGTGGCGTCGACGTGCTGGTCGCTAATGTGCCATACGTGCCCGCCAGTGCCATGCGGCTGCTCCCGCGGGACGTGCACGAGCACGAGCCCCGCCTGGCACTGGAGGGTGGGCCCGACGGCTTGGACGTGCTGCGCCGCGTGGTGGCCAGGGCGCCGCACTGGCTGGCGCCGGGCGGCTGGCTGGTGTGTGAGATCGGCGCGGACCAGGGTGAGGCGGCGGCCGCCCTGCTCGAGGAGCAGCGCCTGGTCGCGGTGGGAGTCCGGCCCGACCTCGCGGGCCGTGACCGCGTGGTGGAGGGACGGCGGGCATGACACCGAACGGCCTGGAGGAGCCGGAGCAGGAGGCAAGGATCATCAAGGTCGGAGACGACCGCGAGCAGTGGCCGACCCTGGTGGAGGTCGGCGGCCGCGTCATCGGCCGGGGTGGCCTGGTGGTGCTGCCCACCGACACCCTCTACGGTGTGGGCTGCGATCCGTTCAACTCCGGCGCCGTCGAGGCGCTGTTCAAGGCCAAGGGCCGCGGTCGCGACCTGCCGCTGCCGGTGCTGGTGCACAGCTGGCGGCAGGCGGTCGGGCTGGTCGAGGACGTGACCGAGCAGGCCCGCTCGCTGATCGCCGAGTTCTGGCCCGGGCCGCTCACGATCGTGCTCCGTGAGGCTCCCGGGATCGGCTGGGACCTGGGCTACTCCCGCGGCACCGTGGCGGTGCGCATGCCCAAGCAGGACTTCGCGCTCGCGCTCATCGAGGGCACGGGCCCGCTCGCCGTCTCCAGCGCCAACCGCTCCGGCCAGCCCACCGCGAGCAGCGTCGACGCGATCCTCCTGGACCTCCCGGACGTCGACGTGCTCTTCGATGCGGGCGAGACGAGCGGCGGCCCGGCCTCGACCATCGTCGACCTGTCCGGCCCCGGCCCCCGGCTACTGCGCGGCGGCGCGATCGCGCCGGACGAAATCGAGCGTGTTCTCGAGGAGCCGCTGGTCGATGGCGTCTGATGCCCCGGCGGCCCCGCTGTCCACCTTCACCGTGCTGTTCGTCTGCACGGGCAATCTGTGTCGCTCGCCCACGGCCGAGGCGTTCGCCGTCCGCGAGGTGCAGCGCCACCCCGGGGCCCCGCTCCGGTTTACCTCGGCCGGCAGCCACGCGGTGGAGGGCAACCCCGCCGCCAGCCGCTCGGTGGCGGCGGCCTCGGCTCGGGGCGCTAACCTGGAGCGCCACCACGCCCGCGAGCTGACCAGGCGTCGGGTCAGCGCCGCCGACCTGATCCTGTGCATGGCCGCCGAGCACCGGCCCTACGTGCTCGCGTTCGACCGCTCGGCCGCCAGGCGCACCTTCCTGCTGGCCTCGTTCACGCGCGCCGTGTCCCAATGGGCCTGGCTGGCGAGCTCTCCGGCCAAGCTGGTCGCAATGGCCGCCGAGCACGTCCGCGAGCTGCCGGACGACGAGATCGCCGACCCCCTCGGCCACCCAAGAGAGGCGTACTCGAGCTGCGCCGAGCGCCTCGACGGCCTGGTGACCACGCTGGTCAGCGCCCTGGTCAAGTCGCTCTCCACGGTTTCGCAGGAATGAGTGGTTTACTACTGCGATGCACTGTCCTCGTAACAGAGGAGCCGGGTGAGCAGTCTGCTCAAATACCTCCTCGTCGCCGGGTTCGCGGCGGTGCTCGCCTATCTGCTCACCCCGTTGATGCGCTGGGTGGCGCTGCGCTACCAGGCGGTCTCGCGGCCGGGTGACCGCAAGGTGCACGCCGTCGCCACGCCCACGCTGGGCGGGGTGGCGATGTTCCTGGCCTTCGTCGGCGGGCTGGCGCTCGCCTCGCGCCTGTTCCACGAGTTCTTCTCGTCCTCCGAGGCAGCCGGCGTCGCTATCGGCGCCTCGCTGATGACCGGGATCGGCATCGTCGACGACCTCAAGGAGCTGAGCGCCCCAGTCAAGCTCGCCGGGCAGATCTTCGCGGCCAGCATCATGACGCTGGCCGGTGTGCAGGTCCTGTACTTCTGGGTGCCGCTCATCGGCGCGCCGGAGACGGGAACGGTGATCAGCCTCTCGCCCGACCTGGGCGTGCCGATCACCGTCCTGCTGGTGGTGATCACGGTCAACGCGGTCAACCTGGTGGACGGCCTCGACGGGCTGGCCGCCGGGCTGGTCGGCATCGGCGCGCTCGCCTATTTCATCTACAGCTTCAGAACGGGTGCCAACGGGCTGATCGAGGAGTTCACGCCGGCGCCCCTGATGAGCGCGCTGCTGTTCGGGGTGTGTGCGGGCTTCCTGCCGCACAACTTCAACCCCGCGCGCATCTTCATGGGCGACTCGGGGGCGATGCTGCTGGGCACGCTGCTGTCGGGAGCGACCATCACGGGCATCGGCCGCACCACTCAGCCGCAGGCGGCCGACCAGTTCGCGCTGCTGATCCCGGTCGCGATTCCGCTGCTGGTGCTCGCCCTGCCGTTCATCGACACGCTGTTCGCGGTGGCGCGGCGGATGCGCTCGGGCAAGGGCATCATGACCGCGGACAAGCTCCACCTCCACCACCGCCTGCTGGAAATGGGCCACTCGCACCGCAAGGCGGTGCTGATCCTGTACGCCTGGAGCGCGCTGATGGCGGGAGCCGCGGTCGCCCTGTCGTTCATCGGCGCCACCAGGGTGCTGCCATACTTCGTGGTCGTGGTGGTCGCTGGCATCATCGGCCTGCTCGCCCCCCGCTGGCGCGCCGGCCGCCAGTCCCGTGTGTGAGGCTGCAAGAGACAAGAGAGGTGTCGCAAGATTGGAGTCTGATGCTGATGGAGCCTGATGGATCCGAGTGACGCGCGCATCGTGCGCGGGGCGGTGATGGCGACCGCGGCGGTGGCGGCGGCGGTGGTGGTCGTGGCCGGCGTGCTGGCGGGCTGGGCGGGGGTTTACGGGGCGCTGCTCGGCAGCGGCCTGGCGATCGCCTTTTTCGCCGTCACCATCATGGTGGTGAGCGTGGCCGGGCGCATCGCCGACGAGCTGATGCTGCCGGCCGCCCTCGGCACCTACCTCGTCAAGGTGATCGCGATCGCGGTGATGCTGGTCCTGCTGCGCGGCACCACCGCCTTCAACCGCACCGCCTTCGCGCTGGCCACGGTGATCGGCGCCTGTGTCTTCCTGGTGGCCGAGCTGCGCATCGCGCTGCGCGCCCGGACCCCCTACGTGGAGGCCGAGGGAGGGCGCGCTCATTCGCGGCCCCGCCGGAGCGGGAACTCCTCGTAGGGGGTTATCCGCCCATAGCCTGCGGCTTACCTTCCGGGTAATCCCCAAGGACCGCTGTGCTCTGGTATATTCGCCCGCCCATGGGTGGTACACCTGGCAAGCGAGGAAACCGGGACGGGCCGGGGGGCGCCGATGTCGCCTGGACCATCATCGGTCTCCTGTTGTCCGGCGTGCTTGCATGGGGTGGCATCGGTTGGCTGGTCGACCGATGGCTGGGGACCAAGCTGTTCCTGCCCGTCGGCATCCTGGTCGGTGCCGCGGGAGCGTTCTACCTCGTCATCCGGCGCTACGGGCAGGGCTGACGGGCGACCGAACGGGAGTTGACGAGCTGAAGTGACCACCATGTCGACCCTGCCGACCCTGCTCGCCGGGCGAGAGGGGTTCAAGGCTCCTAGCATCGACGAGTTCCACTACGACTGCTACAGCTGGTCCAAGTTCCTGGGGCCCGCCTGTCTCAGCCGCACGTCGGTGCTGATCCTGTTCGTCACCGCCGTGGTCGCGGGCCTGTTCCTGGCGGCGTTCCGCGCGCCCCAGATCGTGCCGCGGGGGCTGCAGAACGTCACCGAGTACGGCATCGACTTCGTCCGCCGGCAGATCATCCTCGAGGTCATGGGCAACGAGGGGCTGCGGTTCCTGCCGTACCTCGTCACGCTGTTCTTCTTCATCTTCTTCGCCAACGTCCTCGAGATCATCCCGTTCATCAACTTCCCGGTGACCTCGCGCATGGCGCTGCCCGGGTTCCTGGCGATCGTGACCTGGGTGGTGTTCAACTGGGTCGGTATCAGGAGGCAGGGTCTCCGCCACTACCTCCGGAGCCTCTTCTGGCCTCCCGGCGTCCCCGTGTTCATGCTGCCGCTGATCGCGCCGATCGAGTTCATCTCGACCATCCTCGTGCGGCCACTGACGCTCTCCGTCCGTCTTCTGGCCAACATGATCGCCGGTCACCTCATCCTCGGGGTGTTCTTCGCCGGCACGGTGTACCTGCTGGCCGACCCGAAGACCGCGCTGTTCGGCGTCGGCGCCGGGCTGATGTCGGTCGCCCTGGTCGGCTTCGAGCTGCTGGTGGCCTTCCTGCAGGCGTACATCTTCACGATCCTCACCGCTGTCTACATTGCTGGGGCGCTCGAGCCCGAGCACTAGCCCAAGAAGGAGCGATGTACTGATGCACCTAGCCGCCCCGATCCTCGCCGCGCTCTCCGGCAATCTGAATGTCCTCGGCTATGGCGTCGGCGCCGTCGGCCCGGGCATCGGCCTCGGTATCCTGATCGGCAAGGCGCTCGAAGGGATCGCCCGCCAGCCCGAGGCCGCGGGGATGGTGCGCACGACGATGTTCATCGGTCTGGCCTTCGTCGAGGCGCTCGCGCTCTTCGGCTTCGTGCTGGCCTTCGCGATCAGCTGATCGGGGGAGCTTCAGGTGCACGTCCTCACTGCCGCGCTCGCGGAGAGCCAGAACCCGATCATCCCGTCGCTCAACGAGCTCATCGTCGGCATCTTGGCCTTCGCCGTGCTCTTCGGCGTGTTGTGGCGGTTCGCCCTGCCGCGCGCCGACCAGGTGCTCGAGGAGCGGACCGAGAACATCGAGGGCAAGCTCGAGCACGCCGAGCGCGAGCGCCAGCAGGCAGAGGAGCTGCTGCGTCAGTACCGCGAGCGGCTGAGCAGCGCCGAGCAGGAGGCGCAGCGCATCATCGACGAGGCCAGGGCCAACGCCGACCGCCTGCGCAAGGACCTGATGGGCAAGGCCGAGCAGGAGGCCCAGCGGGTGATCGAGCAGGGTCGCCAGGCGATCCTGGGGGAGCGCGACCGGGCCGTGCGCGAGCTGCGCACCGAGGTCGGCCGGCTCGCCGTGGAGCTGGCCACGCGGGTGATCGGCGACTCGCTGGACCGCGACCGTCAGCTCCGCCTGGTCGACCAGTACATCGAGCAGCTCGGCGAGCACCGCGTCGCCGGGGTCTCGTCCGGCCGGCCGCAGGACGGCAGCGGTGCCGCGCAGTAGGCCGGCCCTCGCCCAGCACGCCGAGCGGCTGCTCGAGGAGGCCGCCGGCCGCCGCGGGCTCGACCAGGTGGCCTCGGACCTGGCGGCCTTCGCCCGCCTGGTCGCATCCGAGCCACGCCTGCGCGGGCCGCTGATCGATCCGGGCCTGCCTGCCGAGGCCAAGCGCGGCCTGGTCACTGACATCGGCCGCGGCCAGCTCGAGCCGGCCACGGTCGAGCTGCTCGCGACCCTGGCCGAGCACCAGCGGACCGCGCCGCGCCAGCTTCCCGACCTGCTCGTCGAGCTGGCCGCCCAGGCGAGCTTCGCGGCCGCCGACGTGGCCGGCGACCTCGACCGGGTCGAGGACGACCTGTTCCGCTTCGGCACGCTGGTCGAGCAGAACCGCGAGCTGCGCGCGACCCTGACCGACCCGGCCCTGCCGCTGGAGCGCAAGCGCGCGCTGGTCGACGACCTGCTGAGCGGCAGGGCCGACCCGCGCTCGTTGCAGCTGATCGAGCTGCTCGTGGACGTTGACGAGGGTCGTGAGCTGGACCGGCGCTGCCACGAGCTGGCTGAGCTCGCGGCGGCGCGCCGCAATCGCGCGGTGGCCGAGGTGCGCACCGCGGTGCCACTCGACAGCGAGCGTCAGGCGCGCCTGGCCGAGACGCTCGCCGAGGTCGTCGGCAAGCCGGTCGAGCTGCGCTGGACGGTGGATACGTCGATCATGGGGTCAGTCGTGGTCCGCGTCGGCGACGAGGTCTTCGACGGCAGCGTCCGCAGTCGCATCGAGCAGGCCCGCGAACGCCTCGGCGTTACGTAGGTAGATCTGAGAGGGGCGAACCACCTTGACCGAGCTGTCCATCCGGCCCGACGAGATCGCCGCGGCCCTCAAGAAGAACGTGGAGTCGTTCCAGCCCAGCGTGGCTCGCGAGGAGGTCGGGCGGGTCGTGGAGACCGGCGACGGCATCGCCGTGGTCGAGGGGCTGCCCTCCGCTATGGCCAACGAGCTGCTGGAGTTCCCTGGCGGCCTGCTGGGGACGGCCCTGAACCTGGACGTCCGCGAAATCGGCTGCATCGTGTTCGGCGACGCCGCCGGGATCGAGGAGGGCAACGAGGTGCGCCGCACCGGCCGCGTGCTGTCGGTGCCGGTCGGCGACGGCTTCCTCGGCCGGGTGATCGACCCGCTGGGCCGCCCGCTGGACGAGAAGGGCGACATCGAGGCCGAGACCACCCGGGCGCTGGAGCTGCAGGCACCCTCGGTGGTCCAGCGGCAGAAGGTGAAGGAGCCGCTGGAGACCGGCATCAAGGCCGTCGACGCCATGACCAACATCGGTCGCGGTCAGCGCGAGCTGATCATCGGCGACCAGAAGACCGGCAAGACCGCCCTGTGCCTGGACACGATCATCAACCAGCGCCAGCACTGGGGCACCGAGCGCCAGGTCAAGTGCATCTACGTGGCGATCGGCCAGAAGGGCTCCACCGTCCGCGAGGTCGTCGGCGCGCTCGAGGAGCAGGGCGCGCTGCAGTACACCGTGGTGGTCAACGCCCCGGCCTCGCTGCCCGCCGCGTTCAAATACATCGCGCCCTACGCCGGGTCGGCCATCGGCCAGCACTGGATGTACAAGGGCGAGCACGCCCTGATCGTCTTCGACGACCTCTCAAAGCAGGCCGAGGCGTACCGCGAGATCTCGCTGCTGCTGCGCCGCCCGGCCGGGCGCGAGGCCTACCCTGGTGACGTGTTCTACCTTCACTCCCGCCTGCTGGAGCGCTGCGCCAAGCTCTCCGACCAGCTGGGCGGCGGCTCGCTGACCGGGCTGCCGATCATCGAGACCAAGGGCAACGACATCTCCGCCTACATCCCCACCAATGTGATCTCCATCACCGACGGTCAGATCTACCTGGAGCCCGACCTGTTCAACGCGGGCGTGCGGCCGGCCATCAACGTCGGGACCTCGGTCTCCCGGGTGGGCGGCGACGCGCAGATCCGGGCGATGAAGAAGGTGGCCGGCACCCTGCGGATCGACCTGGCCCAGTTCCGAGCTCTCGAGGCGTTCGCGCTGTTCGCCTCGGACCTGGACAGGACCTCGCGGGCGCAGCTCGACCGCGGCAACCGCATGGTCGAGCTGCTCAAGCAGGGCCAGTACGAGCCGATGCCGATCGAGCAGCAGGTGATCGCCATCTGGGCGGGCACCAACGGCTTCCTGGACCTGCTCCCGGTAGGGGACGTGCGCCGCTTCGAGCGTGAGCTGCTCGAGTTCATGGAGGCCAGCCACCCCGAGATCGGTCAGCACATCCGCGAGAAGGGCGACCTTCCAGAGGACCTCGAGAACCAGCTCCGCGACGACGTCACCGCCTTCGCGCGCCGCTTCCGCACCTCAGAGGGCAAGCCGGCGCTGAGGGAGGAGCCGGTCGAGCCGATCGACGAGGACGAGCTGGAGCAGGAGACGGTCAAGACCTACCGGCGTCCCGTTCCCCCGGGGCCGACCGGCGCGGGGACGTCCTAGCCATGCCAGCGCAGCTCCGGGTCGTGCGCCGGCGCATCCGCTCGGTGCAGTCGACCATGAAGATCACCAGGGCGCAGGAGCTGATCGCGGCCTCGCGCCTGGTGCGGGCGCAGCAGCGGGTGGCGCAGTCGCGGCCCTACACGCGCGAGCTCACCAGGGCGCTGTCGGAGATCGCCACCACCGAGGGCGGGCTCGACCACCCGCTGCTCGAGCGCCGGCCCGAGATCCGGGCCGCGGCGGTGCTGGCGGTGACCTCCGACCGTGGCTTCGCGGGGCCCTACAACGCCAACGTGCTGCGCACCACCGAGGAGCTGGTGGCCCGGCTGCGCGAGAACGGCACCGAGCCGCGTATGTACGTGGTCGGCCGCAAGGGCGTGAGCTTCTACCGCTTCCGTCAGCGGCAGCTGACCCGGTCGTGGACCGGCTTCTCCGACCTGCCGCGCTACGACAACGCCAGAGAGGTGGCCAGCACCCTGCTCGACGCCTTCCGCACGGGCGAGGTCGACGAGATCCACGCGATCTTCACCGACTTCGTCTCGCCGATGGTGCAGCGGCCGGTGGCGCTCCGCTTCATCCCGCTGGTGGTGGAGGAGGGCACCGAGCGGCCGCCGCAGCCGATCCCGATGTACGTCTTCGAGCCGGACCCCGAGGCGGTGCTGGACGCGCTGCTGCCGCGCTACGTCGCCGCGCGGGTGTTCACCGCCATGCTCGAGGCCGCCGCCTCCGAGCAGGCCGCCCGGCGCCGGGCGATGAGCGCGGCCACCGACAACGCCGAGGACCTCATCGAGGTGCTGACCCGGCAGTACAACCAGGCCAGGCAGGACACCATCACCCAGGAGATCATGGAGATCGTCGGAGGCGCTGAAGCCCTCCAGCAGAGCGGGAGCTGAACGAGCATGGCTGACAGGTCCAATGGAGAGCGGGGTGCGGGGCGCGTCGCCCGGGTGATCGGCCCGGTGGTCGACGTCGAGTTCCCCCCCGACGAGCTGCCGGAGATCCAGACGGCGCTCACCGTCGAGCGCACGCTGGACGGCGACACCCGCGTCATCACCTTCGAGGTCGCCCAGCACGTCGGCGAGGGCACGGTCCGGGCGATCGCCATGGAGCCGACCGACGGCCTGGTGCGCGGCATGCCGGTGACCGACACGGGCGCGCCGATCAGCGTCCCGGTCGGACCGCAGACGCTCGGGCACGTCTTCAACGTGCTCGGCGACTCGCTGGACGACCCCGGCTTCAGCGCCGAGCAGCGCTGGCCGATCCACCGCCACCCGCCTGGGTTCGAGCAGCTCGAGGCGCGGACCGAGATGTTCGTCACCGGCATCAAGGTCATCGACCTGCTCGAGCCCTACGTCAGCGGCGGCAAGATCGGCATGTTCGGCGGCGCCGGGGTGGGCAAGACGATCATCATCCAGGAGATGATCCGCCGGGTCGCCGAGGAGCACAGCGGCGTGTCGGTGTTCGCCGGCGTTGGCGAGCGCACCCGCGAGGGCAACGACCTGTTACTGGAGATGACCGAGTCGGGCGTCATCTCCAAGACCGCACTGGTCTTCGGGCAGATGGACGAGCCGCCGGGGGTGCGGCTGCGGGTCGGCCTGTCGGCCCTCACCATGGCGGAGTACTTCCGCGACGAGATGAACCAGGACGTGCTGCTGTTCATCGACAACATCTTCCGCTTCGTCCAGGCGGGCTCTGAGGTGTCGACGCTGCTCGGGCGCATGCCCTCGGCAGTGGGCTACCAGCCGACCCTGGCGGACGAGATGGGCGACCTGCAGGAGCGCATCACCTCGACGAGAGGTCACTCGATCACCTCGCTGCAGGCGATCTACGTCCCGGCCGACGACATCACCGACCCGGCACCGCACACGACGTTCACCCACCTGGACGCGACCACGGTGCTGAGCCGCGACATCGTCTCACTGGGCATCTACCCGGCGGTGGACCCGCTGGCCTCGACCTCGCGCATCCTGGACCCGCGCTACGTCGGCGAGGAGCACTACCGCGTCGCCCGGCGGGTGCAGGAGATCCTGCAGCGCAACAACGAACTGCAGGACATCATCGCGATCCTGGGCGTGGACGAGCTGTCCGAGGACGACAAGGTCACCGTCAACCGAGCACGCAAGATCCAGCGCTTCTTCTCGCAGCCGTTCTACGTGGCCGAGCAGTTCACCGGTGTGTCCGGCAAGACGGTGCCGCTGGACGAGACCATCGCCTCGTTCAACGCGCTCGCCGAGGGCGACTACGACCCCCTGCCAGAGCAGGCGTTCTTCAACGTCGGCGGGATCGAAGAGGTCGAGGAGAAGGCCAGGCGGCTCGAGGGGGAGGGCTAGCCGGTGCCTGGGCTGGACGTCCATCTGGTGACTCCCGAGCGGGAGGTCTGGGCCGGGCAGGCGGAGTTTGTGCTCACCCGCTCGGTCGAG
Organism: bacterium; assembly: GCA_046727955.1. GTDB lineage: Bacteria > Actinomycetota > CALGFH01 > CALGFH01 > CALGFH01 > DASVXQ01. The sequence goes on from JBKPDO010000240.1 coordinate 19,220, forward strand.
GGCGACCTCGGCATCCTCCCAGGGCACGAGCCTATGCTGGCCGCCCTCGATGTCGGCGCGGTCTACATCGAGGCTGCCGGCGAGCGCACCGCGGTGGTGGTGGACGGCGGCTTCCTGCACGTCGGCGAGCTGGGTGAGGAGACCCGCGTCGACATTCTCGCCGAGCACGCGACGCCGCAGGAGGAGCTGAGCCAGGAGGACCTCGCCGTCTGGGAGCGCCGCGCCGAGGAGCTCCGCGGCCAGGGCCGCTTCGCCGAGGCCCGCACCGAGGAGGCCAAGGCCGTCACCCGCCGTCGCCTCGGCGCCAGCTGATCGCCGTCTGATCGTCGTCTGATCGTCGTCGGCTGCCCCGGCGCATCCCAATCGCGGGCTGTGTACTCCCTGGCGCCGATTGCGATAATGTGGCGCTTCTGACGGGGGCTGGGCGCCTCCATCAAGCAGATCGTCGGCGCGATCGCCGGCGCCGTGGCGGAGTAGCTGCTCAGGCGGCGTCCGTCCCGCCGGCCACCACCCGGCAGAAGGCGTCGAGGACCCGGCGCGCCCTGGGCGCGTGGCGGACCGCGCCGTCGACCACCTCACGGGCTGTTCGGGGAAGGGGCTCGCGTGCGCGCGCGTGCCACGCCGCCACCCGCGCCGCGTCGACCTCGGGGTGGAACTGCACGCCGACCACGCTGCCGAGCCGGAAGGCCTGGTTGGGCCGGTCCGCGCCGCGGGCCAGCAGGGTCGCGCCAGGCGGCGGGTCGAACACGTCGAAATGCGAGGCGAACACCCTCGTGCGCTGGTCCGGGGGGTCTGGGGGGCTCTCGAGCGAGGCCAGGGCCGAGGCACCAGGCTCAGAAGCAGAGCCGAGTGTAGCCCCCCGGTGGATAGAGCGGTCCGGGGGGCTCGCTAGCGAGGCCATGACCGGGTCCGCCCGTCCCGCCGGAGTGAGCTCGAGCTCGATCCAGCCGTACTCGAGACCCTCGGCCGCCTTGTAGGCGCGGCCGCCGAGCGCCGCGGCCGCGAGCTGGCCGCCCAGGCAGATGCCCAGCGTGGGGGCGCCCGCCGCGGCGGCGCGGCGGATCAGCTCCATGGTGGCCTCAATGTGGGGATGGTCCGCCACGTCGGCGACGCCCATGCTGCCGCCGAGCACCACCAGCCCGGCGGCGGCGCCAAGGCCCTCCGGGACCCGCTCGCCGAGGTCGGTCGCGACCACCTCCAGCTCCACTCCTGCCTGCGCGGCGGCGTCGGCGAGCAGGCCGGGCGGGCAGCTCGCCTGGTGCCGGATCACCAGCAGGCGCATCCGGGTCACCCGCCCGCTACCACGGCGTCGACCAGTGCCGGCAGCAGCTCACCGCATTCGCCGCGCAGGAGCAGGTCGGCAAGGGGGTCGAGCGGGGTCGGCTCGCGGTCGAGGATCAGCAGGGTCGCGCCGGACCCGCCGGCCAGCTCGGGAAGGCGCGCCGCCGGGTAGACCACCAGCGAGGAGCCGACCGAGGAAGGCGTCGCAGCCAGCGGCCATCTCCTCGGCCCGCTGCCAGGCGGCACGCAGCAGCGCCTGGCCGAAAGAGACGGTGGTCGTCTTGAGGATGCCGCCGCAGCGCAGGCAGGCCGGGTCCTCCTCGCCCGACTCGATGCGTCGCGCGGCGGCCAGCCTGGCCGCAGTGGCGACCAGCCCGCCGGTCCGCTCCCCGATGCCGTCCATCTCATCAGCGTACCGGTACAATCCGCGCCGATGAGAATCTCCCGCAGCCTCGGTGCGGTCGCAGTTGGCGCCGCGCTCGCCTTCGTCACGTCGCTGGCCCTACCAGCGGCGGGCCAGCCTACCTCGACCTCCGCGCCTACCACCACCGTCTTCGGGGGCGGCGAGGCCGGCGGCGCGGGCACCGAGGTGACCTCGACCACCACGGCTCCGGGAGTCTCGCAGACGACCGTGGCGATCCCGAGCAGCGAGGGCGAGGTCGGCGCGCCTGGCAGGGGCGCGGTGCTCGTGCTGGTGCGCCGGCTGACTTGGCGAGAGGCCGCGGCGGCGGTGCGTGGCCGCTCCGAGACGATCGCCGCCGGACTGGTCTCCACCCTTCCGCGAGATGCCTCGCTCGCCGCCCGCGTGTTGTCGCTCGCGGCCGGGCGGCAGGTCGACGCGAAAGCACTTGCCGGAGGAAGCGACCAGGCGGCGATCGACCGGATGCGGGCGGCCAACCCCGATGCCCACTTCGGCGGCCTGCCGCAGGTGCGGGTGGTGGCCGCCTCCGGGCTCGAGGCGGCCGCGCTGATCGGGCTCGGCCCAACCGGCGGTTCGCCGCCGGCCGCGCCGCTCGAGGTCACCGGCCCGCCCTCGCCCGCCGGTGGCGAGCTACTGGTGGTCGCGGTGCCCGACGCCGCCGGGCTGCGCCGGGTGCTGGAGCAGCTCCAGGCGGCCAGCTCGCTCGCCGGCAGCGTGGGCGGCGCGCCGGCCGTGAACGCGACGCCCGCGCCGAGCCGGTTCGTGATCGTGGGCCTGGAGTCGCCCAAGGGACGCGCCCAGGTGGCGCCGTTCGTCGCGCTGGGCGGCGCGCCGGGCATGGTCACCTCCGATTCGACCCGGCGCCGCGGGCTGATCGCGCTCCAGGACGTGCGCCCCACACTGGCCGGGTCGGCGGCGGGTACGGACGGCTCGACGATCCGCGCCCTGGCCGTCGCCGACCCACTGGGCTCGGTCGGCCGCCTGGACCGTCAGGTCGCCTCGCTGGTGGCGGCGCGGAGCTGGGCGACCCTGCTGGCGGGGGTGATGGGGACGTTCGCCCTGGCGGTGGCGCTGCTGGCGTTGCTGCTGCGACGCAGATCGGGCCGCGGCCGCGGGGTCTTCCGCCGCCTGGCCCGGGCGCTCCTTCTCCTGAGCCTGGCGCTGCCGTCCGGTTATCTGGTGGCCAGCGCAGTCGCGCCGCTGTCGTGGGTGCGGTGGCTGCTGCTCGGCCTCGGCGCCAGCGTGGTCCTGGCGCTGGCCGCCTGGCTGGCCGCCAGGCTCCCTCGCCGCAGGGACCGCCGCCGCGACCGCCCGAAGCCTCCCCCGAAGGAAGCCCCGGCCGCTGCGGAGGGCGCGCCGGCGACAGCCGGGGGCGCGCCGGCGACGGCCGAGGCC
>JBKPDO010000241.1:0-2467 GCA_046727955.1 bacterium
CATCACCCCTGGGGTGCCGCACGTCTTCCAGGCCTATTACCCGATCCTTGACGAAGCGGCCGCGGCACTGGACAGAGCCGGACAGTTCCTGTCGGCGCATCTCGCCGGTGCAGAACGCGTCACCGCATAGCGAAAGGCAGAACGCAAGCTGTCCTCATAACCCAGAGGTCACGGGTTCAAACCCCGCCCCCGCTACCAAGTAAGCGCAGGTCAGAGGCCTGATCGCCGACAGCGGCGGTCGGGCCTTTGATCATTTGTCCGTGGTTCGTCCGCGAGATCAGGCCGCACGAGTCGGCCGACGGCGGGTGAGTCTGGCACTCGTCGCCCTGAGGAAGCGATCAAGCGCCGCGCTCATCTGTGGACTTGAGGCGGAAGGGCAGCAGACGGGCAGCAACCGACCCTCAAAGGGACCCAAACAAGCGCGGAAGAACCGTGATGAACCATGGGTCTGCTCGGGTGTCTACCTTGGCTTCCACCTGCGTGTTTCCCATGATCCTCCACGTGTCTCCACACCCTCGAATTACATCGGTGTGAGCCGGCCAGGTTGGCGGCAAACCAGTAGAGACCGTGCAACACCGCGAACGGATCACCGCTCTCCCCGCCGTCTGGTACCGCTGCGCCCGAGAGCACGCGCTCGGCCAGCCCTCCAGGGCCGGCCAAGAGCCGCCTTCGCCGCTCCTCGCCGGCCGCGAAAAAGACCGGCTCGAAGAGCTGCCGTACGACGCCAAAGGGAAAGTCACGCTCGAGCTCGGACGCACGGGCGCGCAGCACCTCCAGGTCCGCCGCGGCCTCTCCCGCCGCAGCGAGCAGGCGCGTCTTCCCGATCCCCGCCGGCCATTCGACGATCGACGCGGCGCCCTCACCCCGTCGCGCGGCGGCGCGCAAGCGCTCGAACTCCTCGAGCTCACGCTCCCGCTCCACGAGCGCCCCTCCACCACCTGCACATTCGCCATCGTACGACCGCAGGAAGCGCGATCGAAGCATCGAGGCGTTCCGCGTGTGGCGGCGCGCGGGTTCGCCGATACCTGCTGTCCGTCAGATGGCTGGCTGACCTAGTCAGGTGACCATTGAGTTGACCCTGCTGTCGCGGATGGCGTACCGCGACCAGGAGATCACCGGCCCCGGCTGCGTGGCCTCCTCGCGCTGCTCGCCGGCGACCTGCGCAGGGGCTGCAGCACCGCCCAGCTGGTGGAAGGGCTCTGGCCGGACGAGCAGCCCGAGCACCCGGCCAAGGCGCTCCAGGTCCTCGTCTCTCGCGCCCGGGCCCAGCTGGGCGCCGACGTCATCGCCAGCACACCCAGCGGCTACCGGCTTGCCCTGGGCGAGGACCAGGTCGACACCTCTGCTGTCCTGCTCAGCGCGGCGGCGAGCGCACCTGCACCCGCACCAGTTCCGCCACACGTTCGCCGATCGTGACCTGGCTGGCCAGGGGCAGGACAGGCGCGCTTTCCCGCCTGGCTTGGGCGCTGTCGGGCGTTCAGCGGGATCTGATGTTCGTCCTCAGGTTGGACGAGGCGCGATCCTGCCCTCTGAGTCCCTGACCACCGACTTGGTCCTCGGCCTAGCCTCAGGGGCCACTTTGGTGACCCAACCGAGCTCCGGGCCGATGGTTTGGCAGCCCTCTGTCACGCTCCTATGATCCTCACACGATGAAGGACCAGGAGCGGTCGGGTCGATCGCTCGAGATGGGGACGGCCCGGGTCGAGGCGTTCAGCGACTCGGTCATGGCGGTGATCATCACGATCATGGCGTTCCAGCTGCGGACCCCGCGTGACGCGACCTTGGACGCCCTTCGCGACCAACTGCCGGGCCTGCTCGCGTACGTGCTCAGCTTCGTGGCCGTCGGGACCTACTGGAACAACCACCATCACCTGCTCCGGGCCGCCGACCGGATCAGCAGCGCGGTGATGTGGGCAAACCTGTTCCTGTTGTTCTGGCTGTCGCTCATCCCGGTGCTGACCGAATGGCTCCGGGACGCGTATCGCCACGCGCTTCCCGCTGCCGCATATGGCGCAGTACTGCTCGCCGGCGGGTTTGCGTACGCGATCCTCGTACAGGCGCTCATCCAGGCGAACGGCCGTACGTCAGCTGTGGCGCAGGCTATCGGGTCCGACATTAAGGGGTACGCGTCGCTGGTGCTGTACGCCGCAGGGGTCGGGCTTGCCTTCGTGAGCCCATGGATCTCCTACGCGCTCTACGTGACCGTGGCGCTGATGTGGTTCGTCCCGGATCGCCGGTTCACCCGCTCGTAGCTGCCACCCGGTTCCAGCCGACGGCCAACGGACCGTGCGGTCACGATCTACGGCTGGAGGACTAACCTACTTGATCACCCGGGTTCCGCAGCTCGGGTCGCGCATAGTCCACGAATCTGGGCAGTGACCTGCGGAGATGGGCGATGGCACGCGCAGGCGGCGTGTATCTAGGCGCGAGCGTTCGCGCTGGTCAGGAGCCTGGGGCCGGCGGGGTG
>JBKPDO010000242.1:0-8074 GCA_046727955.1 bacterium
CCATGCGGGCATCGGCGGCGGCTCCTGGGCAAGGGAGGGGCCGCCGATGCTCTCTTGCTACCAGCCCGCCCGCAAGCCGGCTCCACACCACCCGGCCTGTTACCTCACCCCACCGGAAACCAGAACCGCGAAAGTCGAGTCTGTCGCCTATGCCCTTCAATGGTCGAATTACTTCAATGAGTGGAACTTCGTGCGGGTTAGTAAACGCGAGATGCCGCTGAGCCTCCTCCCAGAGGGGTTAGGACGTGAGCCCGCGGGCGACCTGGGGATTTCGGTGGAAGGGATTCGAGTGGAGTCGTCGAGTCCCGGCTTCCGGCAAGGCGGTGTTTACGCCATAGCAAACGCGACGGGCAAAGCCGCACCGAGAACGAACGTGGCTCGATCCGGGTTGGAGGATACGCCGGAGTATGCCAGGCTGCTGCACTCAATATACGGCATCTATTGCGATCACGTTCGTGCGGAGATGACAGATCTGGAGAAGCATCGGTCGAGATCCCTAACGTGGGCAGCAGGAGAAGGCGCGTATCTGATAGCACCACTCCGACAGTCCGAATATGATCGCGGTCCAGTAATCCCAGAATCAGAGGCAATCTTCGAGGATGAGCTCGGGGAACTGGCGGTATACGTGATAGAGGAAGATGGCACTCGGAGAAGCGTTTCATGGAAGGAGTTGGAGGACAGGGAGGCGATTTGGACTATCGAGAGTGCATTTGTGAGACATGCTGAGAGCCTCATCCGTGAGGCTTCCGTTAATATCTCGCTCAGGGCTATTCTGAAGAGCCTGGAGGTAGGCGCCTTTGAGTTGCCGACGGAGCCGCTGCTGTGTTCGGAGTTCTGGTACAGGGGTTCAGTTTTCGAGGAGTTGCTGTCGCGCAGATGGGAGGTTGGAGAGCTTCGAGCAAACCGCGAGGCGAGGAGACTCGATGTTAGGTGGCTGCCGCTGGAACGAAGCCCCAGGTGGGTGGATCCCGTTGTATTGCCAAACGGTGAGATGCCTGAATGGTATTATGAGTTCATTCGTGACCTAGAAATGTCTAGGCCGCGTCGGCGTTCCAAAGTCGTCTTCCCAGTCGGCGATGTCGGAATCTCGGGCCTTGATGAGGAGGACGCAGTCAAAGTCGGACAGACGGTCTACCTCCTTCCCTCTGGAACGTGGAGGGCGCTGTTGTCAGAAGAAGGCTCTGACGGCGCGTGGGACATACGACGAAATGAGAGCGTTATGGCGTTCGGACTTGCGTCTTCGTTTATGTTTTCGTTCCACCGGGACCCAGAGGCGGGATACAGCTTCTTTTCTCAGAGAATTGAACCGGTCTTGCGAATGAATGGATGGTGGGAGCGAGTTGATGAGGCGCGGCTGGCGGAGGCAATTCGGCACATGAAGTGGAATCTTTATGACGTGTGGGTGTGGCAGCGTGCTGCACCAATATCGCGGGAGGATTATCAATTCTGAGTTGGATGGAGATCAGGCATTTAGCCGGATGTGAGGTCGGGAGGTGAGAGCGTGGATTCGCTTCCTCGGGCGGATGAGAGGCTACCCGGGTCCGGCCATGCGACAGCAATGGAAGTATTGGAGTCACTAAAGCGTGAGGCGGAGGCGCTCGCTGAGGGAAAGATAGACTGGTATAGGAGGAAGAAGGAGGCGAAGAAGCGCCTGTCTCAATGGCTTCGCGCCGTGGCCATTGTGGTCGCTGTGGCGGGAGGCGTGTGTCCGTTAGTTGGAGGTATTGTAGGGGGGCTTGAGTTTGTGAAGCTAGGATATGTTTTGCTTGCTGTGGCCGGCGGCTTTGTGCTGTTCGACACACTATTCGGAGTTTCATCGTCATGGATGCGCTACATGTCGTCGGCGCAGCGGATTGAGCGTGTTCGTGACTCATTTCGGTTGGAGTGGGCTGGAAGGATGGCGATAGCTAGTAGTGGAGGTGGGGATGATAGTCAAATAGAACTGCTAGCTCTACTTACCAGGTTCGTGGATGATGTTCATGCCATTATTCGTGAGGAAACAGACAGGTGGGTTGGTGAGTTTCAGGGGAATGTAGCGCGTCTGGAACGTAGTATTCGTAGTTCTGGTGGTATGGAGCGGTAGGAGAGGGCGGCTGGGAAGAGGACTGATTCGATTGAGGGAGGCGGAGCTTATTTTCCTCAGTTTGCCGTGTACGGTTCGTTGTAGGCGGAAGCGACGGAATGAGCGTTTTGGCTGCGACTAAAGGGTGGTTCTATCCTTTGATGCTTTGTGAGACGGCGGTGGCCGTCTTGTAAAGAGCAGGTCGCGGGACCTCTTGCTCGTCTCGCTGTCGTCAGGCCGTCTGTTAGTCCGAACGACGGCACTGCTCCGATCTCAGGCGCACCTGCTGGACGGCACCGACATCCTCACCTGTCTCCTTGGCTGGCTGGGGTTGACCGCGGGAGTCTACGTGGACAGCGTCCAGGCCGCTGACGGGCCGCCGCGCAGCTTGGGCGTTGTTGCTGCTGGGTTGCAGCGGACTGGCCGAGCCGCAAATTGCGGCACAGCAGCGGGGCCGCAACTCACCCCATCCCTGTGGTCTTACAGAGCCGCTGGACTCGGTCATTCCGTTGGTCATTCCACTCCACGCCACTCGGCCTGACAGGAGCGGACTTACTGGACGACGCACCCGACCTGACCTGCAAGAACGACACTTGCTGTCACGACGTAGACAGCCGGGAAGGGGCTTCTAATCCTCAGATCGCCTGGGCGGAGAACGTGGGATATAACGTCCACGCACCTAAGGATGTAGTGGTTGGGTAGGACGCTCGTCCACCTCTGGCGCCTGGACTCGTGGGCAGCAGACGAGCAGCAATCAGCCTGTCCAAGAACCGAGCAACACGACTGGAGATCACGAAGGATTACCAGTCCGGCTCTACCGCGAGATTCCCGCCGAGAGGGGGTTTCCCTGGGTCTATAGCGGTCACACGTTCTCGGAGAATACGAACAGGTAAAGCTTTGGGGAATATGGCATGCAAGGGGTCAGGGGTTCAAATCCCCTCAGCTCCACCCTCCCCAGCACGGCATTCCTGCAGCTCAGCGGGGGTGGCTTCCGAGCAGCGATCGCTCCGCGGTCTGACCCCCAAAGGTCAGGTGTCAGCAAATCCCTTCACGACCCAGACGCCGGCCGCCTTGCCACCTCGGCGACTGAGCTACGTGCCGTACGAGCGGCTTCACTTCGTCCAGCATGCCGTGACAGCAAGCGTGCCCCTCGCCCACGGCACAACTCCTCCCTGTCGTCCGCAGCCAAGGGTTGGTAAGGGGGCAGATGGCTAGGTTGTAACGCGGGTGTGGAATGCGAGGAGTATCTGGACGGGAGTTCGCATTCGGCACATACTTGACTCGCGGAACGGGAAGGCGTCGATGAAGACCCAGCCGGCGGGACGGCACTAGCTGGCTGCGTACAAAGGGGGGCGAGTGAGTATGGCGTTTTCCATCACGCCCAACGTGCAGGTTGAGACGGACGCCTCTGGTGTCGTTCGGCACCTCCAGCACCCGCAGGAGCCGTATCTGGCCGGTCCCGATGTGGGCTCGGAGGCGGAGCTCGCGACTATCTACCTTCGCGACGTGGCCGAGGTGTACGGGATTGATCGAGCCATGTTGACGAGTCTCGGAGAGGAACCGCCTGAGGGTCCGGGCCCCTACCTGGAGTTGGCGGAACAAAAGCCGATGATGGGGACCACCATCGTCTCGTTCGTCGAGACCTATAACGGACTTCCGGTCTGGGAGGCCGGGTTCACCGTCTCGATCCAAGCCAACCCACTCCGGGTGACGGGCTCTTGGAGCACCGTCCACCTTGAGGTCGACTTGGACGAACCGAGCGAGCTTGGGCCGGGGCTCACGCCAGAAGAGGCGACGACGGAGCGTGTGGCCGAGTTGCTGGGCTTGAAGAGAGAGCGGCCAGCGGGGCGCCCGACCCGCCGCGCGCGCGACGAGGCTCGGTTGGTGAGGGTCAATGAGAGTCGTGCGCTCATCTACCGCTATGACCCCGACCTTCGCATCGATCCTGAGAGCCGGATCGAGGATGACCGCCCGCTGAGCAGCGGTCCCCCGACGCTTGCTCTGCCCGAGGTGCCTGACCGGATCCAGGCCGGGCGCCACTACCTGGTGACCGAAGTGCTGCTCACCCTGGAGCTACCGGTTTTGGGCGAACTCCATTGGCGTGGCTTCTTCGAACGGTATACAGGCGCAGTGCTTTACCTGCGGGCGTTCGTGGCGAGCGCCGACGGCTTGGTGTTCCGCGCGGACCCGATGACCTTGGCCGGTGGGCCGCTGCCAAACGGGCCATTGGCACAGCTGGACGCGCTGCGCAGCCTCATGACCTTAGCTGACCTTCAGACCCAGGTCGGAGGCGTCCCGGTAGCGTTGAACGGCCGCTTCGTCCAGCTCGTGGAGTTGTCCGCACCGCCAGCGGCACCGCCTACCGAGCCGTTCGGGCACTTCCTCTACAACGTCAACACCACCAACTTCTCAGCCGTCAACGCCTACCACCATCTCGATTCCTTCTTTCAGTTCATGCAGAGCATGGGATTCGTTGTCGCCGACTACTTCGATGAAACCAGCTTCAACCCCGGGTTCCCGGTCCCGGTCGACCACTGGGCGGTTGGCGGAGCGGTCAATGCGTTTTCTCTAGGGAACTCGACCGGCACTGGCTCCGGCGGCTTCATCTTTGGCGCGGCGGCAGCGGGTACGAACGTCGGAATCGCCGATGATGCCCGGGTGGTCGCGCACGAGTTCTGCCACGCGCTGCTGTGGGACAGCGTCCACTCACCCAACTTCGGCTTCGCGCACAGCGCCGGGGACTCCATCGGCGCGATCCTCAACGATCCCGGCAGCCAGGCGCCCGACCGGTTCGTGACATTCCCGTGGGTCAACATTGGCCGCCGTCAGGACCGCCCAGTGGCAGGCGGGTGGGCCTGGGGCGGGGTGAACGACACTGGCGGGTACAGCAGTGAGCAGATCCTCTGCACCAGCCACTTTCGGGCCTATCGCTCGACCGGAGGGGACTCGTCGGACCTGGCGGTCCAGCAGCACGCGGCCCGCTACATCGTCTACCTCATCATCCGCGGGATCGGTTCGCTGGCGACCACGCCCATTACCCCGACACCGAGCCCCAGCGTTTGGGTGACCGCGCTGCAGAACGCGGACATCGGGACGGCGATGCTTGATGACCAGCCTGGAGGCTGCTGCGTCAAGGTCATTCGCTGGGCCTTCGAGCAGCAGGGACTGTTTCAGCCGCCAGGCGCGCCGCTCCCGGTCGTGACGCCAGGCGCGCCACCGCTCGTAGATGTCTACATCGACGATGGGCGGGGTGGTCAATACACCTATGCGGAGCGGTTCTGGCGGACGACCGAGGTTTGGAACCGCCACGCTCCTGACGGAGGAGCGGCCCATCAAACGCCAATCGTCGGAGAACAGAATTACGCATACGTTCGCGTCCGCAACCGCGGCACCCAGCCAGCATCGGGCGTGGTCGTCCGTGGCCACCACTGCCGACCTTCGGTTGGCCTGGTCTGGCCCGACGACTGGACGCCCATGACGACCGCCGCAGTGGCGGTCCCGGGCAGCATCGCTCCCGGCGGTCAGACCATAGTCGGCCCGCTGGAATGGACCCCACAAGTCACCGGCCACGAGTGCCTGCTGATGAGCGTGAGCGCGCTCGGCGACCTGGCCAACAACGACCCCGCCACGTTCTTCCCCTGCGCCAGCGGACCGGCGCCGATCTGGAGACTGGTCCCGTTCGACAACAACCTTGCCCAGCGTGCGGTGATCCCAGTGCCCGGGGGTGGAGGACGTCACAACCTCGTCGAGGCGTTCAAGCACCGTCGGTTCTGGGCGGAGAACCCCTTCCCACGAACGGCGCGCATCGAGGTCCGAGCCGAGCTACCAGCGTTCCTGCAGACGCGCGGTTGGCAGGTCACCTGGGATGGCGCCGGAGCGAGCCCGTTTAGCCTCGGGCCTCGGGATGAGATCGAGCTGCGCCCGCGCCTCATCGGGGGTCAGGACTTCACAGCGACGGAGGTGCAGCTGGCCGGTCAGGTGGCAATTGACGTCGTTGAGCGGGCGGACGGCCTTGTCGTCGGCGGTCTCACCTTCCTGCTTGATCCCGAACTCCACCGACCCCCACGCGAGCACGAGTGCGGGCACGAGCACGAGTGCGGGCACGGGCATGGGCACGGGCATGAGTGCGGGCACGGGCATGGGCACGGGCATGAGTGCGGGCACGGGCATGAGTGCGGGCACGGGCATGAGTGCGGGCACGGGCACGGGCATGGGCACGGGCATGGGCACGGGCATGGGCACGGGCACGGGCATGGGCACGAGCACGGGCACGAGCACGGGCACGAGTGCGGGCACGGGCACGAGTGCGGGCATGGGCATGAGTGCGGGCACGGGCACGGCCGGAAGTGCGGTCACGAGGACGAGTGGAAGAAGGGCAGTGAGCACGAGCGGGAAGAAGAGCACGAGCGGGAAGAACAAGAGCACGAGGGGCACGAACGTATCCGGTAGGTGTGAAGCTTTCGCGTGGAGCTTGACCTGGAACTATCTGCTGGATACAACCAGCTACCTGCCCAAAAGCCCCGAGGCGCCGTCCATATGGCTCGATCCAAAAATGCTTACGGGAAAACGCATGACTGCGCGCCGAGTAACAGATAACTTTGGCACCGACAGTCGCACGCGACCAGCGAAACGGCCGTCCGCAGGGCGTTCCCCTGCCGTTTGTTGATAAGGATGAGGTCATCGAGGCTGTCGCGGCTCGGTGCCGGAGCCCGGGGTTCTGCATCCGGTCAGTTGTCAGCAGCGTGTCAGCAACAGGACCTCGCGAGCCGACGCAAGGCAGTACGGCGGGGTCCTTGACCTCCCAGCCGACCTGGGGCGACGTGGTGTGAGGGGAGGCGCCATCCGGTCCTGGCTGCTGGTGTAACGGGGATGGCATGCAAGGGGTCAGGGGTTCAAATCCCCTCAGCTCCACCCTTCCCGGCACGCGTTCCCGCAGCTCAGCGGGGGTAGGTTCCGAGCAGCGATCGCTCCGCTGGTCTGACCCCCAAAGGTCAGGTGTCAGCAAATCCCTTCACGACCCGGACGCTGGCCGCCTTACCACCTCGTCGTCCGAGCTTCGCGCCGGACGAGTCGCTCCGCTTCGTTCAGCGTGACCGGACTGACCGCACGCGTGACCCTCGCCCATGGGCGCCACTATTTCTTGTCGTCCGCAGCCATGGCCGGCAGTTCGACCATCTCGCAGGCCTGCACCACTCGAGCTCGGGGCCGACGACCGGCGCCTGCCGCAGTGTCGGGGTGCCCAAATAGCACGGTGGCCGTCAACGGGTAACGGCCGCCACCACATCGGCTGACCGCAAGAGGGCGTGATCGTGTGGTGCGGTTGTGGGCGCCGGCCCAGCCGACGGAATGGCGTGCTGCATCGAGCATCGGTCTGGGACCCTGCGCACGTGGGCACACGACGTAGAGCGCCCAGATCCTGCTCCGACCGCTCAAATGGCTGTTCCCCGACCCCCGCATACCTACAACCTGCGGAAGCCGGGATTCCGGCCCTGTTCTTGGCTGTCTGGATAACGCGGAGGGGCCGAGCTGCGCCCGGCCCCTCTCCTGAGGCACGACCGTCAGGCGCTGACCAGACCGTGGGGGTCGAGGACGAACTTCTTGGCGGCCCCCTTGTCGAAGTCCTGATACCCCTGGGGTGCCTGCTCCAGTGGGATCACGGTGGCGTTGACGTTCTTAGCGATCTGCACCTTGTCGTGCAGGATCGCCATCATCAGCTGGCGGTTGTAGCGCATCACCGGACACTGGCCGGTGGTCAACGACAGTGACTTGGCCCAGCCCAGGCCGATCCGGATCGACAGCGCGCCGATCTTGGCCGCGTCGTCGACCGCGCCGGGGTCCCCGGTCACGTACAGGCCGGGGATGCCCAGCTTGCCGGCCGGGCGGGTGATGTCCATGATCGAGTTGAGCACGGTGGCTGGTGCCTCGGCCTGTGCGCCCTCGGCGCCGTGGCCTCTGGCCTCGAAGCCGACGCAGTCGACCGCCGCGTCGACCTCGCCCGGGCCGCCCAGGATC
>JBKPDO010000243.1:0-37023 GCA_046727955.1 bacterium
GGCGGGCCGCCAGCCGACCGAGGATGATGTCTGGGAGGCGATCGAGCGGCTGCGGGAGCGGGTCGAGGAGCTGGAGGCCGAGCAGGCGCGCACGCACGCGGCGGCGCCGCCGCAGCCGGGCAGGGGCCGACGCCGCCGGGCGGGCTAGCCCGCCCCCGCCGCCGCGTCGGGCGGCTGCTCGTCGATCAGGCCCGCCAGCAGCAGCGCCGCCTCGCGGTCGCCGCCGATGTAGTGAGCGTAGTGGGCCAGCAGCGTCTCCTTCGCGTGGCCGGTGCGGGCGGCGGCGCGGACCACGTCGATGCCGCCGCGCAGCATCGAGCTCGCCGCCCAGTGCCGCAGGTCGTGGACGCGGACGCCCTCGATGCCGACCCGCTGGCGCAGCCGGCGGAAGCGGAACGTCATCACGTTGGGCCGATAGGGTGCCCGCCCGGCGGCGTCGGGCGAGAACACGTAGGCGTCAGGGCGCAGCCGCATCCCGGCCGCGAGTGCCCGCTCCTTGGCGCGGCGGTGCAGGTCGTTGAGCAGGCCGAGGGTGAGCGGGTCGACCTCGACGCGCTTGGGTTCGTCCTCCTTGGTGGAGTCCTTCTCGTACAGCGTCGGTCTGCCGGCGGGGTCGTGGCCCATGACGAGGTTGCGGTCCATCGTCACGGTCGACTCGGCGATGTCGATCCGGTCCCATCGCAGCGCCGTGACCTCGCCGCGGCGGGCACCGGTCACCGCGTCCAGCCGCAGCCAGCAGAAGAACTCGAAGTCGTGCTCCGCCGCCGCCGTGAGCAGCCGGGCCACGTCCTCGCGGGTCGGCGGGCGCACCGACCGCTTGCGGACCTTCGGCGCGGCCCCGTCGGCCGGGTTGGCCTCGATCCAGCGGAGCACGAGGCGGGCGTACTCAAGCGCCGAGTGCATCGTCGCGTGGATACGCCGCACATAGGATGCCGCCAGCGGCAGCCCCGCCCGGCAGTCGCGCTCGTGGACGGCCCGGCCCCGGTGGTGGCTGGACTCACTGCGGCCCGGCCCGGCCGTCACCCACCCGTCGACCTCGACCCCCGGGCCGAGCGGCGGCAGGCCCTCGCGCGCGCGGCGCTGGCACCGCTGGCAGCGCCCGCCGTGGGCGCACAGGTCGTCGTAGCAGCGCACCAGATCCTCGGTGTCCAGTCGCACGAGCTTGAGCCGGCCGAGGCGGGGCGTCAGGTACAGGCGGATATGGGAGGTGGCGGCGCTCGCGCTCGGCGGGGACAGGCCGTCCCCGTCGGTCCGGGCATGCTCCAGCCAGCGCCACAGCAGATCCTCGACGGTTACGTTCGCGGGCGTCACCTTGCGGCCGTCGCCGCGCCGCGCGATCAGCTCGGCGAGTGCCTGCTCTGCCTCCCGCTTGGCCCGGCGGGTGGCGGTCTGCTGCCGCTTGCGGCCGGTCAGCGGGTCACGGCCGGCGTACACGATGGCCTGCCAGGACGCGGGGTTGCGGCAGCGGGGCGGGCACTCGCCCTTGTGGAGGTGGCGCAGGTGGCCCTTCATTGCGGCACTCCTCGCTCGGCGGCTGCGCAGACGGCTCGGAGCGTACGAGATTGCATGGGGATTGCATAGCTCATCCCGCTGGTGCTGTCCTGGGTGGTGCCGCGTGGCTGCTGACCTGCTGGTTTTCCTGGTAGCCCCGACCGGATTCGAACCGGCGCTACCGCCTTGAGAGGGCGGCGTCCTAGGCCACTAGACGACGGGGCCAAGTTGCTCCTGCTGGGGTGCCAGGACTCGAACCTAGACTAACGGGGCCAGAACCCGTCGGGCTGCCAATTACCCCACACCCCACCGGACCGCGGGTCCGTCAACCGATCCGGCGAACCGGACCGACCTGGACCTTCGGGCCGCGGGCTCGCGCATGATAGCGGTTGGAGGCGCTGCGGCTCAACCAGCTTACCGCAACGACTCGAGGTCTCTCGCCCGCTCCAGGCGCGCCACCGAGCGGTCGCGACCCAGCAGCTCGATCGACTCGAACAGCGGTGGGCTGACAAGGCGGCCGGTGATCGCCAGGCGGACCGGCTGAAAGGCCTTGCGGGGCTTCAGCTCGCGCTCCTCGGCCAGTTCGCGCAGGGCGCGCTCGATCGCCTCGGCGGTCCAGGGCTCCAGCGGCCGCAGGACCTTGGCGACCGCGTCGAGGAAGCCGCGCGCCTCGTCCGTCAGCACCGTTGCCGCCTCCTCCGGGTCGAGCTCGACCTCGTCGACCAGCAGGAACTCGAGCATGTCGGGTCCCTGGTCGAGACGGGCGATGCGCTCGGAGATCAGCGGCGCCGCCCTGGTGAGCAGGTCGAGGCTGGCGTCCGGGTGGCCGGCCCTGGCCAGGAACGGCTGCAACCGGCGCGCCAGGTCCTCGGGCGGGAGCTGGCGGATGTACCAGGCGTTGAGCGCCTCCAGCTTCTGGTTGTCGAACATGGCCGGGTTGCGCGAGACCCGCTCGATCGAGAACAGCCGCTCGAGGTCCGCCAGGGTGAAGTGCTCGCGGGTCTCGTCGTAGCCCCAGCCCAGCAATGCCAGATAGTTCACCATGGCCTCGGGCAGGTAGCCCTGGGCGCGGTAGTCCTCCAGAGCGACCTGGTGACGCCGCTTGGAGAGCTTCTTCCGGCCGGCATCGACCAGGAGCGGCAGGTGCGCGAACAGCGGCGGCTCCTCGCGGCCCAGCGCGCGGAACACGTGCACCTGGCGAGGGGTGGACGGCAGCAGGTCCTCGCCGCGGATCACGTGGGAGACCGCCATGTCCACGTCGTCGTAGACGGCGGCGAACAGGTAGGTCGGGATGCCGCTTGGCCGCATGACGACGAAGTCGGTGAGGGTGGAGTTCTGGAAGGTGACCGTGCCGCGGATCAGGTCCTCGACCACGGTCTCGCCCTCGTCGGGCAGGCGGAAGCGCACCGCCGGCTTGCGGCCCTCGGCCTGGTAGGCCTGCAGCTGGCTGGAGGAGAGGTTGCGGCAGTGCCCGTCGTAGCCGGGCGGCAGCCCGCGCGCCTCGGCCGCACGCCGTCGCTCCTCCAGCTCCTCGGACGTGCAGTAGCAGGGATACGCCTCACCGTGGGCGATCAGGGCGTTCACCGCCGTGTGGTAGCGGTCGAGCCGCTCGGACTGCACGTAGGGGCCGTAGGGGCCGCCGACGCCATACCCCTCGTCCCACTCCAGGCCGAGCCAGTGCAGCATCTCGGCGATCTCGTCGGCGCCGCCCTCGACGTTGCGGGCGACGTCGGTGTCCTCCACACGCAGGACAAAGGTGCCTTGATGGCGGCGGGCGAACAGGTAGTTGTAAAGAGCGGTGCGCGCTGTGCCGACGTGTAAGTAGCCGGTCGGGCTGGGCGCGAACCGGGTTCGGATGGGACTGAGATGGCTGCTCATTGCTGTGGATGCTAGCAGCCGGCCCGCTCCCCGGTCGGCGGCGTTGCCCCAAGGGGGCTAGCTCGGCGCTTCGCTTCCTGGTGCCCTGGCCCTGGCCTCGCTAGAGAGCCCCGCGCGCGTGTCGTGGCGGCGTGCGATCATGCCCCTCTGCGATGCCCGCACGAGCGCGCCGGGGGTGCGAGAGATGACCGACGAGCAGCTCAGCGTCCAGCCTGGGCAGATTTTTCTTTTGGTCGGGACGACCAAGGGCGCGTTCCTGTTCCGCACCGACCCGGAACGGCGCGAGACGCAGGTGAGCGGGCCGCACATGCCCGGGCAGCCGGTCTACGCCCTGGCGTATGACGATCGCGGCGACCGCCGCCGCGTGCTGGCGGGCGCCGAGAGCTGGCACTGGGGCCCGCAGGTGTACCGCAGCGATGACCTGGGCGCGACCTGGAGCGAGCCGGTCGAGGGCGGCGTGCGCTTCCCCGAGGAGGCGGGCGCGGCCCTCAAGCGTGTCTGGCAGCTCAAGCCCGCCGGCGCTGACCAGCCGGACGTCGTCTATGCGGGGGTCGAGCCGGCCGCCCTGTTCCGTTCGAAGGACGGCGGCGAGAGCTTCGAGCTATTGCAAGGGCTGTGGGACCACCCCCACCGGCCCAAGTGGGAGCCGGGCGGTGGCGGGCTCTGCCTGCACACGGTCGTGCTGGACCCGGACGACCCCGCCCGGATCTGGGTGGCGATCTCGGCCGCCGGCGTCTACTACTCGACCGACGGCGGCGTCTCATGGGAGACGCGCCATCAGGGGGTGCGGGCGGACTTCCGGCCCGACCGCTACCCGGAGTTCGGCCAGTGCGTGCACAAGATCGCCCCGGCCGGGGGCAGTCCGAGCCGGATGTACCTGCAGAACCACTGGGGCCTGTACCGCAGCGACGACGCCGGCGGACAGTGGTCCGACATCGCCAACGGCGTGCCGAGCGACTTCGGCTTCCCGGTGGTGGCGCACCCGTCCGACCCCGACAGCGCTTGGGTGATCCCGCTCACCTCTGACGAGTTCCGGTGCACCGCCGAGGGCAGGGCGCGGGTCTACCGCACGCGCGACGCAGGGGCCTCCTGGGATCCGCTTACCAAGGGCCTACCCCAGCACAACGCCTACCTGACGGTCCTGCGCGACGGTTTCACCACCGACGGAGGCGAGCCGGCCGGGCTCTACTTCGGGACCCGCACCGGC
Organism: bacterium; assembly: GCA_046727955.1. Lineage (GTDB taxonomy): Bacteria > Actinomycetota > CALGFH01 > CALGFH01 > CALGFH01 > DASVXQ01. Next base: position 4,577 of record JBKPDO010000243.1, read on the forward strand.
GAGCTGTTCGCCTCCGGCGACGAGGGCGACTCGTGGAAGCTCCTGGCCAACTGGCTCCCGCCGGTCCTGTGCGTGAGGGCGGCGGTGGTGCGATGAGCACGCGATGACCGTGCGGGTACGCGTCCACCTCCCAGGCGCGCTGCGGCCCTACGCCGGTGGCGAGAACGTGGTCGACCTCGCCTTGCCGGCGGCGACGGTCGGCGAGCTGCTGCACGCGATCCGCGGGTCCTATCCGGGGGTGCACCAGCGCGTCGTGGACGAGCTCGGCAGCCTGCGCCCGCACGTCAACGTCTTCGTCAACGGCGAGAGCATCCGCTACCTCTCCGGCCTGGCAACACCCCTGGACGAGGGCGACGAGATCTGGCTCCTCCCCGCCATCTCGGGCGGCGCAACGCATTGATAGCCGCAATCTATTGACAGTCGCTCGCATTTCATGCACGCTCTCGTGTAGATGCGACTATCGAAAGCTGGTGACTGTCATGGATGCTCTGAGAGCGCGCCGGTGGTGGGCGCTCGGCGCCCTCACGCTCGCCGTGCTGGCGGTCGGCCTGGACGGCACGGTGCTCAGCGTGGCCCTGCCCACCCTGGCCACCGACCTGCACGCCACCACCGCCGACCTGCAGTGGTTCGTCTCTGGCTACACCCTGGTGCTGGCGGCGGCGCTGCTGCCCGGCGGGCTGCTCGGCGACCGCTACGGCCGCAAGCGGGTCCTGCTGGGCGCGCTGGCGCTGTTCGGCGCCGGCTCGCTGGCCTGCGCCTACGCCCCCTCCGCGGGGCCGTTCATCGCCGCGCGGGTGCTGCTCGGTCTGGGCGCGGCCGCGATCATCCCACTGGCCCTGTCGGTGCTGACGGTGCTGTTCAACGACCAGGAGCGCCCGCGGGCGGTGGGGGTCTGGGCGACCGCCAACTTCCTGGCCCTGCCGATCGGGCCGATCCTGGGCGGCTGGCTGCTCACCAACTACTGGTGGGGCTGGGTGTTCCTGATGAACCTGCCAGTGGTCGTCGTGGGGATGCTGGCCGCGACCGCGTGGCTGCCCGAGTCCCGCAGTGCCGAGCGCCATGGGCTGGACTGGGTGGGGATGCTCCTGTCCAGCGCCGGCCTGGCCGTGCTGGTCTACGGCGTGATCCAGGCGGGCGAGCACGGCTGGGGCGACCCTGTCGCGCTGGTCGGCATGCTCGCCGGGGCGCTGGTGCTGGTGGCATTCGCGCGGTGGGAGCGCCGGCTGAGCCAGCGCCCCGACGGCCAGCCCCTGGTCGACCTTGGCCTGTTCCGCTCCAGGAGCTTCACCTGGGGCACCATCCTGGCGGCCGTAGGGATCTTCGCGCTGTTCGGTGTGCTGTTCACCGCGCCGCAGTACTTCCAGGCCGTTCTCGGCACCAACGCCATGGGCAGCGGCCTGCGGCTGCTGCCGCTGATCGGCGGCCTGGCGGTCGGCGCGTCGATGGCCGACCGGCTTGCCGCCCGCGCCGGCGCCAAATTCACCGTCGCGGCAGGGTTCGTCCTGATGGCCGCCGGGCTGGCCGTCGGGGCCACCACCAGCGTGACCAGCGGCACCGGCTTCCTCTCGCTGTGGACGCCGGTGATCGGCCTGGGCATGGGGTTCGCACTGGCCACAGCATCCGCCGCGGCGCTTGGCGCGCTGTCGGCCGAGCGCGCCGGGGTGGGCTCCGCCGTGATCCAGGCAGTCAACAAGACCGGCGCGCCGATCGCGGCGGCGCTCCTGGGCAGCGTGCTCAACGCCACCTACCGCGGCCAGCTCGACCTCGCCGGGATTCCGGCCCGGGCGGCGGGCGTGGTGCGCGACAGTGTCTTCGCCGGGGTCGCGGCCGCCCGGCAGCTCGGGTCGGGGTCGCTGCTGGACTCGGTGCGGGGTGCCTTCGTGGACGGCATGGATGTCATGCTGTGGGTGTGCGTCGCCATCGCGGCGGCGGGCGTCGTGCTCGCACTGGTCTTCCTGCCTGGGCGGACCACCGCGGGCGAGAGACCAGCGGCCGAGCCGGCAGCACTGGAGGATGAAGTTGTCGCCCGATGATGACCGACTGGCGGTCGGGCTGCGGGAGCGCAAGAAGGCCAGGACCCGCGCGGCGATCCAAGAGCACGCGCTGCGGCTGTTCGCCCAGCAGGGCTACCAGGCCACTACCGTGGAGCAGATCGCCGAGGCAGCGGAGGTCTCGCCCAGCACGTTCTTCCGCTACTTTCCCACCAAGGAGGACGTGGTGCTCTACGACGTCCTCGACCCGCCCGTCCTTGCGGCGTTTCGGGCGCAGCCGGCTGAGCTGAGCCCGATCCAGGCCCTGCGCGGCGCGATGCGGGCGGTGTTTGCCGAGCTGCCCGCCGAGGAGCTGGAGGTGCAGCAGCAACGCGACAGGCTGGTCCGCTCGGTGCCTGAGCTGCGCGCCAGGATGCTGGACGAGTTCGCCCGCAACCTGGATCTGCTCGCCGAGCTCGTGGCCGAGCGGGTGGGGCGCCGCGCGGACGAGCTGGCCGTCCGTACCCTGGCCGGCGCGGTGATCGGCGTGGGGATCGCCGCGTGGTTCACGGCGGGGGACCAGACGATGACCGACTCCATCGCGATGCTGGACGCCAGCCTGGCACAGCTGGAGGCCGGCCTGACCCTGTGAGCTGAGTCACCCCTGGCGTGCGACCCGCTCGCCGCGGACCCGGCCAGTGTCAGACCGGCTCGGCGAGGACGGGGTTGGCGAGGACGCCGATGCCTTCGATCTCGACCTCGACCCGGTCGCCGACCTGGAGCGGGCCGACGCCGGCGGGCGTGCCGGTGAGCAGCACGTCCCCAGGCAGCAGCGTCATCACCGAGGAGACGAACGCGATCAGGCTCGCGACCCCGTGCTCCAGCAGCGAGGTGCGGCTGGACTGCCTGGCCTCGCCGTTCACCAGCGTGCGCAGGGCGAGGTCGCTCGAGTCGAGGTCGGTCTCGATCCAGGGACCGAGCGGGCAGAAGGTGTCGAACCCCTTGGCGCGGGTCCACTGACCGTCGACCTTCTGCAGCTTGCGTGCGGTGACGTCGTTCGCGCAGGTGAAGCCGAGCACCGCCTGCATCGCGCCGGCCGGGTCCGCGTGCCGCGCGATCTTGCCGATGATGACGGCCAGCTCGCCCTCGTAGTCCACCTGGTCGACGCCGGCTGGGTAGAGGATCGGGTTCTCCGGGCCGATCACGGCGGTGGACGGCTTGAGGAAGATCACCGGCTCGGCCGCGACCTCGCCGCCCATCTCGCGGGCATGGTCGGCGTAGTTCCGGCCCACGGCGACCACCTTGGTGGGCAGCACCGGGGCGAGCGGGCGCACCTCGTCCGCGAGCAGGCGCGTGCCGGTGTACTGGAACGCACCGAACGGGTGCGGGCTGATGGTCGCGACGGTGCCGTCCTCGAGCACGCCGAAGCCGACGTCGTCGCCGTGGCGGTAGCGGATGATTCGCATTGATTCCCCTTGAGAGCGGTCGACGTGGCGCATTCTGACGGGTGCCCGCCACGCGGGGCGAGGCACCGGCTTCACCGCTCACGCCCGCAGCAGCAGGGCCTCCATGGTGAGGCCGGTGCCGAAGGCGAGGACGACCAGCCAGCCGCCTGGCCGCAGCTCACCGGAGGCCACGATCGACTCCAGGATGAACAGGACCGTCGCGGACGAGCGGTTGCCCCCGTCGACCAGCACCTCCCGGGAGGGGGCGAGCTGGGCGTCGGAGAGGCCGAGCCGCCGCTGCACGCGCTCCAGGATCTCCGGCCCGCCGGGGTGAACCACCCAGTGGCCCACCTCGCCCGGGCCCAGGCCGTGGGGTTCCAGCAGCTCCTCCACGAGCCGGCCGACGGTGCGGTCGACCATGGCCGGAACTCGCGGCGAGAGCGACATGTGGAAGCCGTGGTCGCCGATCAGCCAGCCCATGCGGCCCTCGCTGCCCGGCAGCGTGGCGGTGCTGGAGCCCACGATCGCCGGCCCGCCCGCCCTGGGGCCGACCAGCACGGCGGCGGCGCCGTCACCGAACAGCGCCTGGCTGACCGCCTCCTGCCGGCTGGTGGCCGGCTGCAGGTGCAGGCTGCACAGCTCGACGCAGACCACCAGCGCGCGCTGGCCAGAGGCGTTGACCAGGGCGGTCGCGGTGCGCAGCGCGGGCAGGGCCGCGTAGCAGCCCATGTGACCAAGGGCCAGGCGGCGCACGCGCTGGCTAAGGCCGAGGTCGGTCGCGAGGTGCACGTCCAGCCCGGGTCCGGCGTAGCCGGTGCAGGAGACGACGATCAGGTCGCCGACCTCGGCGGCGGCCTGCGAGCCCGCGCGGCCGAGCGCCCGCGTGGCCGCCTCGGCCCCGAGGCGACGCGCCGCCGGCGCAAACGCGCGCATACGCTCGGCGGTCGTCGGCTGCCCGGCGTAGAACTCGTGCACGTCGACTACGGAGGCGCGGCGCTCCACCCCGCTGGCCTCGAACACCTCGACCCATTCCCGCTGCCAGCCCGGCATCCTCGCGAACAGGCTCTCGACGATCTCGTCCTGCTTGTAGACACGCTCCGGCATGGCCGTGCCGAGCGCCTGCACCCGTGCGGTCACCGCTGCACCCCTTCTGTCCCGGGGCCGCGGCTCGCGGCCAGTGGCGCCCTCGAGCGGTCCTGAATCGCCGCTCGAGTGGGCGGGTCGGACTTGCGGTAATGCCCCAGGTAGGAGGCGCGCCGGTCACGGCAGCAACGGAACTCGGGCAGGTCCAGCCGGCGGCGCAGCAGGCCGCGGGCAACCTTTCCCGGCCCGATCCTGGCGGCGAGGCCCACCGTGACGACGGGCTCGAGCCCGGCGCCCCGTAGCAGGTGGTCGAGCTCGTCGGGCCGGATGAGCAGGCGCCAGTCGTGGGTGCCGCGCGGCACCAGGCGCAGCACCCGCTCGGCCCCCCAGAGCACCGTGAACCAGGCCCAGAAGGTGCGGTTGATGGTGTCGAAGGCGAGGCTCCCGCCGGGGGCGAGCACCCGGGAGATCTCCCCGACGGCGGCGGGCAGGTCGGGCACGTGCTCGAGCACGTCGGCGGCGACCACCACGTCGAATGCGCCGTCCGCGAAGGGGAGACGCTCGAGCTGGCCGCGGACCGGATCGAAGGAGCCGGCCTCGGGGCCGGCCGCGGGCCCGGTCCACCCACGGCCGGTCCACCCACGGCCGGTCCACCCACGGCCGGTCCACCCACGGCCGGTCGAGGACCCGGCCGCTCTGCGGGCGACCTGGAGGCTGCCGAGCGAGCGGTCGAGGCCGACCACCACGGCGCCCGCTTCTGCCAGGGTCTTCGCCACCAGACCGCCGCCGCAGCCAGCATCCAGGACCAGCCGGCCGCGGAGGTCACCAAGGGCGTCGAGGTAGAACGCCAAGCGGGGGCGGTTGATCGCGTGCAGGGCGGCGGCGGGGCCGGAGGGGTCCCACCACAGCTCGTCGATGCCCTCGTAGTACTCGTTGTCGATGCTGACGCGAGCCGGCGGCACCGGGCGGGTGCGGTCCACTGCGCGCGGCACCCCTTTCACGGGCCCGCTCCGGCGCCGAGCTCGACCCGCCCCAGCCATTCGAGGGTGGCGTCGCGGGATGGCGGCAGCAGGAGGCCGGCGTGGGCGTCGCGCAGCAGCCGCTCGACCGGGGCGGTGCGCAGGTAGGCACTGCCGCCGGCGGTGCGCAGGGCCAGGGTGCAGACGTCGAGCGCGGTCTGGCAGACGAACAGCTTGGTGCCGGCCATGCGACCGTAGTGCGCCTGCGGATCGGGGTCGGGCGGGCGCGCCACCGCCGCGTAGAGCGCGGCGCGGGCGGCGTCCAGCCGCATGCGCATCTCCCCCACCGCCTGCTGCACCCCCGGCAGCTCCGCCAGCGATTTGCCAAGCCCCTCGTTGCGCCGCTTGGGCAGGCCCTCCACCACGTGACTGTAAGCGGCCTCGGCAGCGCCGAGGAAGACGCTCGCAAACGACGGCCACGACCAGTGGGAGGCCAGCAGGAAGCTCGCGGCCACGCCCATTCCCTGATCGACCACGCACTCGGGTGGGACCTCGAGGTCGTCGACGGCGATCGCGTGGCTGCCGGTGGCACGCATGCCCATCGCACGCCAGTCGCCGAGCACGCGGATGCCCTGCGGTGGCTTGGGGACGAGGAAGCCAATGGGCTCGCGGCCATTCTCGGTCTCGACCGCGGCGGTCAGAAACAGGTGGGTCGCGCGCGGAAAGCCGGTGAAGAAGGTCTTCACACCGTTGAGCCGCCAGCCGCCACCCGGCAGCGGGACGGCGGTGGTGGCCTGGTACCACCAGTTGCCGCCGGACTCCGGCTCGGAGAAACCGCCGGCGACGATCGCGGCGCCGGCGGCGACCTGCTTCAGGAACGGCTCGACCCGGTGCCGCATGGTCTCGGCGAGGATGCCGACGCCGTGCAGGTGCATGTTCACCGCCAGCGCGGTCGCCGGTGAGCCCTCGGCCAGGCGGCTCTGGGCGGCGACCAGGTCGAGCGCGGTCGCGCCCATGCCGCCGAGGTCCAGCGGTACGGTGATCGCGGTGTAGCCGGCGGCCACGAGGTCGTCGAAGTCCTGGTCGGCGAAGACGTCGGCCTCGTCGTAGGCGGCGGCGCGCTGGGCGAGCGCAGGCGCCAGCCTGGCGGCCAGGTCGACGACTTCCTGGCGGGGCGTGGATGGGTCGTGCGCGTCCATGGCAGCTCCTCCGCCGACCCGGGCTCCGCCTCGGGTCAGCCGTCGTCCTGACCGGTCGGTAACGCTTGTCCCCCGCGCTCCTCCTCTTAACCAGAGCGCCGGGTCGCGGCCTCCTCCGCACTCCGGCTTCCTCCGGGTTAGTCGAGTCTACGGGCTGGCCCGGATCGCCTGGGTTATGGTTGGGGAGCGGTCCGGACGAAGGCCGCGCGGCCCGCGAGGGCGACCGCGAGGGCGATGCCCGCGCATGCCCAGGCGCTCGCCAGCGTCCACGGCACCCCGACCCCCTCCACAAGCACGCCGGCCATGGCCGTGCCGGCGGCTCCGGTGGACAGGCGGCCGACAAGCGCCGCGGAGAACACGCGCGGCGCGTCCGGAGCCTTGAGCACCGACAGATACGGGTTGACCATTGACTAGCTCGTATGGGCTACGTCAAGCATGGTTGGTTTGCTTGACCTACTTCTCACCGTACCCCAGTTTGAAAGAATCCCCGAAGGGGGAAGGCTGCCTCGAAGGAGAGCAAGCATTGCCCTCCGCAAACCCCACCACCTCTACCCTTCACAGGCCACTAGCGGCAAGGAGGTGAATTCGTTGCGGTCCCAACATCTCCGTGGCACCAAGTGGGGCTGAGGCTCTCCTCGGGCCCCGCGGTATGCTGATTGGCTGGGCGTGCGCCATTTACTAAGGTTGCCGTGACTGGAAGTTCGCGGCAAACTGGGAGAAATGTCAAGTAAGCTCAGGTGGTACGTCGGCACTGTCTGCACTGCCGCCCTTCTGCTTCTAATAGGTCTTGTTCCTAGGATGGGGCTAGACCGGCTTACGCACGCCTGGCCGACAGTTGCGCTATTTACCGTACTTCTGATTATTGGTGAATTTTTCCCGATCAGGATCCGGCACCGCGATCAAGACAAGACCATCGTGCCCACCTACACGTTCGCGCTCGGGCTGGTACCGGTGGCCGGGGTCGCCATCGCCGTGCTGGCGCACGTGCTGGCCACCATCGTGGCCGACCTGGTGCTTCGCAAGGCCATCATCAAGCTGGCGTTCAACGCCGCGGTGTACGCGCTGGCGCTCGCCGCCGGCGGCGTCTCGTATATCGCCCTCGGGGGCGGCGCCGAGGTCACTGCGCGAAGCCTTCCCGCATTCATCGTCGGCGCCGCGGTGTTCATGGTTCTCAATCACCTCGGGGTCAACGTGGTCGTCGCCCTCGCCGCGGGCACCCCGCTGCGCGCCGGCATGCTCGCCGACCTCCGCCTCGAGCTGGTCAGCTCCGGGCTGCTGCTGGCACTCGCACCCGTGGCCGTCCTGCTCGCCCAGCACGCGCTCTACCTCGTGCCCGCGCTGGTCGCGCCGCTCGCGTCGGTCTACATGGCCTCTAAGGGCTGGGCGGAGGCCGAGGCGGCGGCGGCGCGACAGCGGCGCCTGACCGAGCGCGAGCAGGACGTGGTCCGGCGGCTGCAGGAGACCGACCGTATGAAGGCGGACCTGCTCGCCACCGTCACCCATGAGCTGCGCAGCCCGCTCACGACCATCCTTGGCGCCCTCCAGCTCCTGCGGACGCGGGAAGGGCGGATCGACGTTGGCCAGCGGCAGGAGTTCGTCACCATGGGGATGCGTCAGGGGGAGCGGCTCCAGCGGATGATCGAGCAGCTCCTCCTCGCCGCCAAGTTCGAGGAGCGGCCGTCCAGGACGCCACCGGCCCAGCCGGCGCGGGTCGAGCTCGACGCCTCCGAGCTGGTCCGGCGGGCGGGTGAGGAGGCCCAGGCGCGGCACCGCCAGCGGCCCATCACCGTCTTCGCGAACGGCGCCCTGCCGGTGCTCGTCGCCCAGGACGCGGTCGCGCAGGTGCTCGACAACCTGGTCGACAATGCCTGCAAGTACTCACACGAAGGCCAGCCCGTCCAGCTGTCGGGGACGCGTGAGAACGGCCACGCCGTGCTGGCGGTCGAGGACTGCGGCCCGGGCATCGACCCGGCCGACCGGGAGCGCATCTTCGAGCGCTTCAGCCAGCTCGACGCCCAGGGGGACCGCCGCGACGGCGGTGTGGGCCTCGGCCTCTACATCGCCCGCCAGCTCGCCCGTAGCCAGGGCGGCGACTTGATCGTCACCGAATCCTCGAGCAACACCGGCGCCCGCTTCGAGCTGCACCTCCCACTGATCGGCGCCGGCGAAAGCTGAGGGCACCCGCAACGCCTCACGCTCGGCTCAGCCCGAGGCACGAGCTCGAGCGGTGGTTCGTGGCGCGTTCACGGCTGTTGGCTCACGCACAGGTTGCCGTTGCCCGGGCTCCCCTCGATCCTGCAGTTGCGCGGGGAGGCGCCGAATTCCTCGATCGCCATTGTCGGCCGCAGGACTCGCTTGAAGTCATCGGTGACGAACAGCTTCCGCAGGAAGTCGCCCGCGACCGCGTTGCCGATGGCGGCCATGATCATTCCCTGATCCAGGGCCAGGTAGGAGCCGGACACGACCCCGGAGTCCACGTTCACGGAGTCCAGGAAGCCCCACTTCGTGTAGATCCTGAAGTCCCGCTCCAGCTTGGCCAGGTCCTCCAGCGCCTGCTGCGGTGCCCACCGCAGCGCGAGGAACGCCGCGTGCGGGGTGACGACGCCGTTGGTGTACGCCGAGGGCGGGGGGTCAGGCTTGGGATCGCGGCCCGGGCAGCCGGCGAAGCCGTGGTCGACGAAGGTGTTGTCGTTGTTCGAGGGATAGCCGTCCGGGTTCATGCCGATGGCGTCGACGCCGTAGGCCATGTAACCCCCCTCGGGGATATTGGCGGGCGAGAAGCCCCAGTAGCCGTACTGCGCCTCGTGCAGCCCGTGGTAGATCTGCGCCTGCACCGTGAGCGGATGGTTGACCCCCCAGCTCTGCGGCGCCCAGCGCTCCTCGGGCACGAACAGCGCCGGCATCAGCGCCTCGAACATGCTGCCACCCCACGACGGCGTCACGAGCATGCCGGCGTAGGGGTACGCGCCCTCGAACACGTTCACGCCGAGGTACGTGCGCGAGACGCCGACCGGCCGCGTCTCCTGCCAGCTCCAGTCGCAGGTGTCGGGGAACGAGCGCCAGGTGCCGTAGTACTCCTTCGGCGGCAGCTCCCCCTTTGCGATGCCGATATAGCTCGCGATCCGGCTCTCGCTAACCACCGTGTCGTAGCAGCACGGCGCCTGGCCCGTGTCCGGAGCGTAGAAGAAGAGGATGCGGTTGACGTCAGGCCGGTAATAGAAGCCGAAGTTCATGCTGTCGAACAGCGCGCCGGCGCGGCGGGAGAGCTCGGGGACACCGCGCTGCACCAGGTGCAGTCCCGTGGCCAGCCAGCCGTTGTCCACCGACGACAGGATCGGGGTCAAGGGCGCGCCGGTCGGCGGCCAGGTGGTCAGCTTCGCGCCGGTGCGGTGGTCGTACCAGTTGTAGTACTGCCCGCTCGGCGCGTGGCGCTCCATGCGCTCGAGCGTCGAGATCGTCCTGGACAGGCGCTCGACCACCTCGTCGTGGGCGATGAAGCCGAGCCGCTCGGCGACCAGGGTGCTCCACATATACGCGCCGATATTGGTCGTCGAGGTTTCGACGCTCCGAGCGCCGCTGCGGTCCAGCTTGTCGGCGGGCAGCCCGGACTGCGCATCGACCATCGCCACGAACGAGGCCCAGGTGTCCTTCGCGTAACGGCGCAGCGTCTGCTGCTGCGAGGCGACCAAGGCGCCGGACGTCTGGGCCGGCGCCGCCGGCGCGAGCGTCCAGGTGAGCAGCGCGGCCGCGCAGGCGAGGCCGAGCGCCCGCGCCAACCTGGTCCGCCGCCGGTGCGCGGTGTGTGACATGCGTGGAGATCTCACTGTCTCCCCCTCGGATCGATCACTTGAAGCCCGTCATCGCGAGAAAAATGACCATGAGATGGCTCATTTTGTGCCATGCGGGCATGACGATCAACGTGGGCCTCGTGAGCAGCGGGTCGTCGAGCCAGTTCGGGCCGTGGACGCCGACCAGGCGCAGCAGGTCCTTGATGATCCCGCTGTCCGGCCCTAGGGCGACTGAGGGGGATAGCCGTCAGCGGATCGGCTCGACCTTGTAGCCGAGTTGCTGGAGGTCGACGACGACTTCGTCGGAATGGATGGTGTTGCGCGTCTCGAGCGTGAGACGGACCTCGACCTGTTCCATGGCCAGATCAAGGCCGGAGCGGTGGTGCTCCACAGAAAGGACGTTCAGGCCGAGTCGGGCCACCTCGGCGGTGAGGGCGGCCAGCGCCCCGGGACGGTCGTCGAGGACGACCCGCAGGACCACGTACCGGCCGGCGGTGGACAGCCCATGGTCGATCACCTTGATGAGCAGCAGCGGGTCCACGTTTCCGCCGGACAGCACGGCGACCACCGGACCGGTCCCCGGCACCTTGCCGCTGAGGATCGCGGCCAGCGCCACCGCACCGGCTGGCTCGACCACTGCCTTGGCGCGCTCCAGCAGCAGGAGCAAGGCCTGGCTGATCTCCTCCTCGGTCACGGTCACCAGGTCGTGGACATAGGCGCGGACGTGCGCCAGGGTGAGTGGGGAGGGCGTCTTCAGCGCGATGCCGTCGGCCATGGTGCTGACGCGCTTCAACCCGACGCAGTGGCCCGCGTCGAGCGACGCGCGCATGCAGGCTGCGCCGTCCGCCTCGACGCCGACGACGCGGACACCGGAGCGCAGCCCGGCGAGGCTCGCGGCGATGCCCGAGATCAGCCCGCCGCCGCCGACCGGGACCACGACCGTCTCGGCCTCGGGCGCCTCTTCGGCGAGCTCGAACCCGATGGTCCCCTGACCCGCGATGATGAAGGGGTCGTCGAAGGGCGGCACGAACACCGCGCCCCGCTCGGTGGCGAACCGCTTGGCCGCGGCGATGCAGTCGTCGACCGACTCGCCCCCGAGCTTCACGGTGGCGCCGTAGCCACTGGTGGCGTCTACCTTGGGAAGCGGCGCGCTCGAGGGCATGAAGATGGTCGCGCGGTGCCCGGTCAGGGTCGCGGCCAGCGCCACACCCTGGGCGTGGTTGCCAGCCGACCCCGTCACCACCTCGGCGCCCGGCTCCAGCCGGGAGATGCGGTTGTAGGCGCCACGGATCTTGAACGAGCCAGTGCGCTGGAGGTGCTCCGGCTTGAGCAGGATGGAGCGCCCGGCGAGCCGGCTCAGCGTCTCGGATCCGTCCACCCGCGTCGGCCGCAGCACACCCGCGATACGCTCGCGGGCCTCGCGCACGTCGTCCAGCGTGACCAGCTCCGGTTCGAGGTCCGGCTGGTCGTGCTCCGGCGCACGCTCCCGCATGCTGACGACGATACCGCCCGCGTGCCCATGCTGAAAGGACTCCAGCCGCTGCGGGCCCTGCCGCCGGGTGAGTGTCCCGCTCATGTGCGGCTGCTGCCGTTGCCGTTCGAGCGGTGACCGTTCGAGCGGTGACCGTTCGAGCCGTTGCCGTTGGAGCGGTGGTTGCTCGAGCCATTGGCGTGGCCGCTGCCCAGCACCGGGAAGTCCGGGAGCTGGACGGGCAGCCACAGGCCGAACACGGCACCGCCACCGTCGCGGTCGCGGCACCACAGCCGCCCCCCGCTGTCCTGCGCGAACTTGCGCACCAGCGGTAGGCCCACGCCCTGGCCGGGGCGCCGGCTGGCAGCCGCCTTGCCAAATCCTGGACCCTGGTCGGCCACCAGCACCTCGATGCCAGCCTGCCGGCGGCTCACGGACAGGCGCACGAACACCTCGACCGGACGGCCGGCGCCGCAGGTGGCGGCGTTGTCCATCAGGTTCTCCAGCGCCTGGCGGAGCATGGTGGGATTGGTGCGCAGCCGCAGCGGCCGCCGCGACCCTTGCACGGTGACCTGGCTGTGCCGTGCCAGGCCGACGGTCTGGGCGGCGGACCTGGCGACCTCGAGCACGTCGACCTCGTCGCGCGCCTGCCGCTTGCCGGGCCCGAGCATCGCGTCCTCGAGCTCCTCGAGATCGTGCAGCTCGCGAACGAGCAGGTGGACGAGCCGGTCGATGTCGTCTTCGCTGCCGTTGCGCATCTCGATCGCCTCGCTCAGGACGCGCAATGCGGCGAGCCGGCGCCGCAGCTCGTGGGCGAACGTCACGTTCGGGCCAGACTGGCCGTTGCCACCGGCTGGGCCGGAGGCTCGGGACGAGCGCGTCTGTGCAGAGTTGACGGGCGGCGCCTCAAGGGGGCCGATGGCGGGCAGGCGCAGGCGGCGCCAGGCATGCCCGAGCGCGAGGACCTGAAGCCCGACGGCGAGGGCGGCGGCCGCGGGCGCAAGCAGCGGCTCCATGCCTCGTCGCATGGCTCGCGACAGTGCTGACGCGCCGCCCGGCGGGGTGGGGCCGAATGGTGTCGAAGGATGCACTGGAGATTCCCTCCTGGACAGATGGCGCGGGATCAGGACGATCAGGCGCCAAAGGACGCAAGCAACCGTCGGAGGGAGCGCTATCCAGGGAGCGCGAGCGGCTGCAGGGAGCGTGAGTAGCCGCTGGGTTGCAGCCGTCCGGACATGCCGAGCGGGCGCAGGAAGAGGATCAGCAGAGCCCCGCCGAGGACGGCGCTGGCGCTGCCGCCCTTGCCGTGCCCATGTGAGCTGCTGCTGACGGAGGAGCCATTACCGCCGCTGCCACCGCCGCCCTGCTCGGCCGGAGCGGATGGCAGCGGGGTCGGCACGGGCAGAGATGCGGGCACGGGCGCCGGCACCGGCGGCTTGGGTCCACCGGGATCCTTCTGGGAGTCGTTGCCGGAGTGCCCAACCAGGTCGCGGACGTGCTGCAGCACCGCCGACAGGCCGCTGCGGAGGCCGGACCCGGGGGACGAGATCGCGCGCGCGACCGCCAGTCCCTGTTGCAACAGGTTGTTGAGCCGCTGGACCACCGCGATCGGGCCGATGATCTGGGGCGCGAGGGGCGTCAGCGGGGGTGGGCCGATCAGGAGTGGGGTCGCGGCGGTGACCGGCGGGACGGCTAGGAGCACGGTGGCGACCGTGGCGGCGCCAGGATCGGTGGGGGTGGTGGCTCCGGAGGTCGTCGTGGCCGCGGTGGTGGTGGTGGTGGTGGTGGTGGCGGCGGCGGTGGCGGCGGCGGCGGTGACCGTGGTGTCGGTAGTGGTCGTCGAGTCCGTGCTCGTCCCCGTGGCCGCTGCCGTCGTGGAGTCGGTGGTCGCAGTGCTGTCGGTGCTGGTGGTGCTGGTGGCCGGCGCCGAGTCAGTGGCCGGCGCCGAATCGGTGGTCGCAGTGCTGTCAGTGCTGGTGGTGCTGGTGGCCGGCGTCGAGTCGGTGGTCGGAGCCGGCTGGGTGGTCTTTGTCCCCTCCGTCGTGGGCTGGGCGGCGCCGTCGGACGGCGGAGTGCTGGTGCTCCCAGAGGCCGGGGTCGTCGAGGTCGAGCCGTCCGGCGAGGTCGCGACCGGGTCTGACACCGGAGGCTGGTCCGATGGCGCCGGGTCCGAAGGCGCCGGATCAGACGCAACGGGCGGGTCCGAGGCCGGCTGACCCGACGGGGCCGGGTCGGAGGGCGCGGGGTCGGAGGGCGCCGGGTCCGAAGGCACCGGGTCGGATGGGGCCGGGTCCGACGAAGCGGGCTGGTCCGATCCGCTGGCGCTCTTGTCGCCGTTACCGTGTGTCTTGCCGGCGGAGCCGCTTTGCCCGTTGTGGGACGCTTCGCTGGAGGCGAATGGCGGACGCACCGAGGGGCCGGACCCCTCGTCCGAGGAGCCGGCTCCAGCGCTCCCGTGCGCCTGACTCACCGCTTCGTGCTGTGGGCCAAAGGACCCGGAGTCAGCCGCCTGCGCATGCTGGGACAGAACCAGCACGAACGCCAGCGACACGACGCCGAGTAGCCCGAGGCGAATGGCCAAGCGCCAGGCCGGAAGGAATCCTGGCGCGTCAGTCAAATCGTCCGTTCCTTACCCCCCGCTTGCTTCCCCCAATGGCCCGATCCTCCCACTACTGATCGGCCCGTGCACGCAATCTACCCTGAAGTACTGGGGAGAGTAAGTGGAGTTTCCGATACATCAAGCTAACGAGACGGTTTCGGCGGCCGATTCGGTTCACTAGATGAAACAAGGATACTGCGCCGGCCGCCTCTGGTCATCCTGTCCTCCTCGCCAGCGCCGGGAGCGACCGGCGTAGCAGCCCGTACTGAATGCCGTCGGCCAGTGCCTCCCACGAGGCCGTCACGATGTCGTCCGAGACGCCGACGGTGGTCCACTCGTCCTCTTGGTCGGCCGACGTCACCAGCACCCGCGTGACCGCCCTTGTGCCGGCGCGCCCGTCCAGGATGCGGACTTTGTAGTCGACCAGACGCACCGACTCGACCTCCGGGTACAGGTCCGCCAGCGCGCGGCGGAGAGCCTGGTCCAGCGCATGCACCGGCCCGACGCCCTCTCCCACCTCGACAACGCGCTCGCCCTTGACCCGCAGCCGCACCGTCGCCTCCGACAGGTCGCCGCCGTCCGGTCGCCGCTCCACCGTCACGCGGTAGCCCTCCAGGTCGAAGGGCGGCTCGAGCTGGCCTGCCTCGCGCCGGACCAGCAGCTCGAAGGAGGCGTCGGCCGCCTCGAAGGCGTAGCCGCGGTGCTCCAGCTCCTTGACCCGCTCGAGCACGCACGCGCCGAGATCGTCGTTCGCCTCCAAGTCGAGGCCGAGCTCTGTCGCCTTGGCGAGCACGTTGGAACGCCCGGCCAGCTCGCTGACCAGCACTTGTGCGCGGTTTCCCACGGTCGCGGGATCCACGTGCGCGTACGCGTCGGGCCGGCGGACGATCGCCGAGGCGTGCAGCCCCGCCTTGGTGGCAAAGGCGCTGGAGCCGACGTACGGCTGGCGCCCGTCGGGCGTCAGGTTGGCCAGCTCAGCGATGGCGTGGGCGGTGGAGGTGAGGGCGGCGAGGCGGCCGGCCGGCAGCATGCGCCGGTCCTCCTTGAGCTCCAGGTCGGCAATGATCGCGAACAGGTCGGCGTTGCCGCAGCGCTCGCCGTAGCCGTTGGCGGCGCCCTGCACGTGACTGGCGCCGGCCTGGACCGCCGCCAGGGTGCTCGCCACGGCGCAGGCCGTGTCGTTGTGGCAGTGGATCCCGACCCGGACGCCTGGCAGCTCGCGGACGACCTCGGCGACGACCCGCGACACCGTCGCCGGCAGCATGCCGCCGTTGGTGTCGCACAGCACCACCGTGTCGGCGCCGGCCTCCGCGGCCACGCGCACCACCTCGAGGGCGTAGGCGGGGTCGTCGGCGTACCCGTCGAAGAAGTGCTCGGCGTCGAACGCCACCCGCGCTCCAGATGAGACCAGGTAGCGGATCGAGTCGGTCACCATCACCAGGTTCTCGTCGAAGCTGGTCCGCAGCGCCTCGGTGACGTGCAGGGTCCAGGACTTGCCGACCAGGGCGACCACCGGCGCGCCCGAGGAGACCAGGGCGGCGAGGTTGGGGTCGTCGTCGGTGCCGCGTCGAGGCCGCCGCGTCGCGCCGAAGGCCGACAGCACCGCGTGCCGCAGCTCGAGGTCGCGGACGCGCCGGAAATACTCGGCGTCCTTGGGGTTGGAGCCGGGCCAACCGCCCTCGATCACGTCCACGCCGAGGTCGTCGAGGAGCTGGGTCACACGGAGCTTGTCGGCGACGGTGAAGCTCAGCCCGACCTGTTGCGCCCCGTCCCGCAGCGTGGTGTCGTAGGTCTCCACCGCGGCGGGCGGGACGCCGTCGAGCCGAGGGCGGTCACGGCCGGGCACGTTGCCGGGTACGTTGACGGGCACGTCGACGGGCACGTTGACGGTCACGAGTGCTTCCCTCCAGATGGCAGCGCGAAAGATGGACCGGCGGACCGCCGCCGGCGATACGGTCCAGAGGGATGCGGGAGGTGGGCTCGGCGACCGCCGACCCTAGCCGACCGGCTCGAGCCAGTCGCGGTAGCGCTCGTCCCTGCCGCGGGAGGCGGCCACGAAGACCTCCTGCACCCGGCGGGTAATCGGACCCGGGTCGCCGAGGACCCGGTCATCCACCTCCCGGATCGGCACGACCTCCGCGGCCGTGCCCGTGAAGAACGCCTCGTCGGCCAGGTACAGGTCGGTGCGGACCAGGTCGGCCTCCTGCACCGGGATGCCCGCGTCGACCGCGATCCGCATGATGCTGTCACGGGTGATGCCCGCCAGGCAGCCGGCCGCCAGCGGCGGGGTGACCAGCGTGCCGTCGCGCACGACGAAGAGGTTCTCGCCGGAGCCGTCGCTCACGTGGCCGTGGGGGTTGAGCATGATGCCCTCGTCGTAGCCGGCCTTGAGCGCCTCGGCCTTGGCCAGCGACGAGTTTAGGTACTGGCCGGTCGCCTTGGCCGCCGGCGGGATGATGTTGGGGTCCAGCCGCCGCCAGGAGCTGACCTTCGCCCGCACCCCTGTCTCGAACGCCTCCTCGCCGAGATAGGCGCCCCACGGCCAGCAGGCGATCGCCATGCTGACGCTGCTGGTCAGCGGGTTCAGCCCCATCTCCCCGTAGCCGAGGTACACCACCGGGCGGATGTAGCACTCGCGCACCTCGTTCATGGCGACCAGGTCCTTAGTGACCTTGATGGCGCCCTCGAGCGAGATGGGCGGCTCCATGTGGTAGATCTTCGCGCTCCGGTAGAGTCGCTTCATGTGGTCGGTGAGCCGGAAGACCGCCGGGCCACGGGGGGTGTCGTAGGCGCGGATGCCCTCGAACACGCCCCAGCCGTAGTGCAGGGACGGGGTGAGGACGTGGATGGTCGCCTTGTCCCAGTCGACGTATTCGCCGTCCATCCAGATCTTGCTGGTCGCCTCGATCGGCATGGTTCTCCTGACCTCCTACGAGCTCGCCTCACGGGCAACCGCGATGGCGACCTGCTCCCCAATCTCCTGGGTCGAGTATCGCGCAGCGCCCGGCAGAACCGCCACGACGGCCCGCTCCACCACGGTGGCGGCCTCACGCTCGCCGAGGTGGTCGAGCATCAGGCCGGCCGACAGCACCGCGGCCACAGGGTTGGCGCGGCCACTGCCGGCGATGTCCGGGGCCGAGCCGTGTACCGGCTCGAACAGCGACGGTCCGGCAGGCCCCCCGGATCCTGTGTCCCACCGGGGGGCTACGCTCGGCTCTGCTTCGCTGCCTGGTGCCCCGCGTCTGGCCTCGCTGGAGAGCCCCCCGGACCCTGTGTCCCACCGGGGGGCTACGCTCGGCTCTGCTCGGCTGCCTGGTGCCCCGCGTCTGGCCTCGCTGGAGAGCCCCCCGGACCCCCCGGGGTTGAGGTTCGCGCTCGCCGCCGTCCCGAGGCCGCCGGCGATCGCCGCGCCGAGGTCGGTCAGGATATCGCCGAATAGGTTGTCGGTGACGATCACGTCGAAACGCCCAGGGTCGTTGATCAGGTACAGGCAGGCCGCGTCGACGTGGCAGTAGTCGAGCTCGACGCCGGTCTCCTCAGCGACCTGCCTTGCGACTCGCGACCACAGGTCGCCGGAGTGGACCAGGACGTTGGTCTTGTGGACCAGAGTGAGCCGCCCGCCCCGCTGTCGCGCGCGGGCGGCGGCGAAGCGCACGCAGCGCTCGACCCCGAGACGGGTGTTGAGGGAGACCTCGGTGGCGACCTCGGCCGGCCTGCCGCGGTGGGCGGTGCCACCGGCTCCGACATACGGGCCCTCGGTGTTCTCCCGCACCACCTCGAGGTCCACGTCGGCCGGACCCTTGTTCGCAAGCGGCGAGGCGGCCCCGGGGTAGAGCTTGACCGGCCGGAGGTTCACGTACAGGTCCAGCTCGAAGCGGAGCCGCAGCAGCAGGCCTCGCTCGAGCACGCCGGGCGCGACGTCGGGCCGCCCCACCGCTCCGAGCAGGATGGCGTCGACCTCGCCGAGCTCCTTGAGCACCATGTCGGGGAGCACCTCGCCGGTGCGCAGGTAACGCTCGGCGCCGAGGTCGTAGTCGCTCCAGTCGATCGCGAAGCCGAAGCGATCCGCCGCGGCGGTGACCGCCCTGCGGGCCTGGGCGGTCACCTCTGGCCCGATCCCGTCGCCGGGAATGCAGGCGACCGCGTAGCTCCGCCCGCTCATCACGCCTCAGTCCCGAACACGCGACCCAGGGCGGCGCGCCGCTCGGCGTCCTCCGCCGCTGGCTCAGGTGCGGTCGACTCGAAGGAAAGGACGTCGCCCGGCTCGACGTTCACACCGAACACCCGCGCCATGGCGGCATGCGCCTCGTCGCGGTGGCCCGGTCGTGTGCTGGCTGGTCTTCCGGTCATTGGGACTTGCTCCTCACGTTCATCACATGCCCTGCGCCACTCGTGTCCTAGCGCGGGACAGCTTGTTCACCGCTTGCAGGTAGGCGCGCGCCGATGCCTCCACGATGTCGGTGGCCACGGCGCGCCCGGCTACTCGCATCCCCGCCGCCGCGCCGCTCCTGGCCTCGACCTGGACGGTCGCCTCGCCGAGCGCATCGGTGCCGCCAGTCACCGCCGAGACGTTGAACTCCACCAGCGCGGCGTCCACGCCGACCGCCTTGGCGACCGCGGCGCAGGCAGCGTCGACCATGCCGTCGCCGATGGCCGACTCCTCGATGACGCCGCCGTCGTGGCCGACCCGGACCGTGGCGGTGGGCGACAGCATGGTGCCGCCGGCCACCTGGATGCCGACCAGGGTGTAGGCGTCGTCGTCGGAGAGCACCTCGTCGGTGACGATCGCCTCGAGATCGGCCTCGGTGATCCGGGGCTTCTTGTCGGCCAGGTCCTTGAACCGGGCGAAGGCCTTGTCGAGGTCGGCCCGGTCCAGCTCGAAGCCGAGCTTCCTGAGGGCGTCGGCCACGGCGTGGCGGCCGGAGTGCTTGCCGAGCACGATCTGGGCGGCCTCGCCGCCGACCTCGCGGGCGTCGATGATCTCGTAGGTGGAGCGGTCCGACAGCACCCCGTGCTGGTGGATGCCGGACTCGTGGGCGAAGGCGTTCTTGCCGACCACGGCCTTGTTGTACTGCACCGGGTAGCCGGTGAGCCGCGAGACCAGCCGCGAGGTCCGGACGATCTCCTCGGTGTTGACCCGGCTCGCCATGCCGTCGAACTGGTCGCGACGGGTGCGCAGGCCCATTACGACCTCCTCCAGCGAGGCGTTGCCGGCCCGCTCGCCGATGCCGTTGACGCACACCTCGATCTGCCGCACCCCCGCGCCGACGGCCGCCAGCGAATTGGCGGTGGCCAGCCCCAGGTCGTTGTGGCAGTGCGAGGAGAGGACGTAGTCGCCGGCGACCTCCGCGCGGATGCGCCGGATCATCTCGGCGAAGCCCCACGGCATGGCGTAGCCGACCGTGTCCGGGATGTTCAGCGTGGTGGCGCCGGCCTCGACCGCGGCGTGGAGCACCTCGAGCAGGAACTCCATGGGCGTGCGGGTGGCGTCCTGCGGGCTGAACTCGACGTCGTCGCACTGCTCCCGCGCCCGAGCGACCGCGCTCCTGGTGGCCTCGACCACCTGCTCGGGGCTCATCCGCAGCATGTGCTCCATGTGGCTCGGGCTGGTGGAAAGGAACACGTGGATGCGGGCGCGGCCGGCGTCCCGGACCGCCTCGAAGCAGCGGTCGACGTCGGCGACGTTCGCGCGGGCCAGCCCGGCGACGGTCGGGCCTTCGACGGTCCGGGCGATCGCCCGGACCGCCTCGAAATCGCCCTGACTGGCTACGGGGAAGCCGGCCTCGATCACGTCGACCCCGAGACGGGCGAGCTGCTCGGCGATCTCTAGCTTGGCCTTGGCATTCAGGTTGATGCCAGGGGCCTGCTCGCCGTCCCTCAGAGTCGTGTCGAAGATAACGATACGGTCAGACAAGGCTCTTCTCCTCTGGTCACGTCGCTTCCTGCTCCTTGGCGCCATGGCGGTCGCTCTCCGTGGGGCGGCCGGCGTGGAGCCGCCCCACGGCCGCGAAGGACGAGGAGGCTGGGGCCTGTCCGCAATGTCCAGGTCAACGGGCCGCTCCCTGCCTGCCGGGGTTGCGTGGCGGGGTGGGGTCGCCCGGATCGGGCAGCTCGAGGAAGTTGCCGTCGTGAGCGCCGACCTCCGCCATCACCCGGTCGAGCACACCCGGCGGGATCACGCTGTCGACGGTCAGCGCCATCAGCGCCTCGCCCCCCTGGCGGCGCCTGCCGACCTGCATGCTCGCGATGTTCACCCCGGCCTGGCCGAGGATGGTCCCGACCTTGCCGATCACGCCCGGCCTGTCCTCGTAGAACAGAAACGCCATGTGGTCGGCCGGAGCCAGGTCCACCGGGATGCCGTTGATCTCGACCAGCCGCTCGGCGTCGCGCCGGCCGACGGTGGTCCCGGCCACGCTGACCGGGCCGCGCGCGCCCTCGCCGGACAGGGTGACCAGGTTCACCCAGTCCTTGCTGGCGCGGGTCTTGGTCTCGACCACGTCGATGCCGCGCTCGGAGGCGAGCAGCGGAGCGTTCACGAAGGTCACCGGCTCCGAGACCACCGGCGTGAACAGGCCCTTCAGCGCGGCCAGGGTGAGCACCCTGGTGTCGTGCTCGGCCAGGCCGCCGACGTAGTCGAGCTTGAGCCCGCCGCTGCCGAGCGGGGCGGCGCGACCGCTGGGCCCGCCGCTGGCGAGCGCGGAGTACAGGCGGCCGAGCTTCTCGACCAGCGGCAGGAACGGCCGCAGGGCGTCGGGCACCGCGCCGGCCTCGACATTCACCGCGTTTGGCACGAACTGGCCAGAGAGCGCCAGCAGGAGCTGCTCGGCGATGGTGATCCCGGCCTTGTCCTGCGCCTCCGCGGTGGAGGCGCCGAGATGCGGGGTCACCACCACGTTCTGGAGCGCGAACAGCGGACTCGAGGTGGTGGGCTCCTCGGCGAACACGTCCACGGCGGCCCCTGCCAGGTGCCCGGCCTCGATCGCCTTGGCCAGGGCCAGCTCGTCGACGATCCCGCCGCGCGCGGTGTTGACCAGGCGCGCGCCCGGCTTCATCGCGGCCAGCTCCTGCTCGCCGATCAGGCCGGTGGTGTCCGCCGTCTTGGGCAGGTGGATGGTGACCACGTCGGCCGAGGCCAGCACCTCGGAGAGGCTGCCGAGCTCCACGCCGAGCTGGGCGGCGCGCTCGCGGCTCACGTAAGGGTCGTAGGCGAGCAGCCGCATGCCGAAGGCGAGCATCCGCTGGGCCACCAGGGTGCCGACGCGGCCGAAGCCGATGACGCCGAGGGTCTTGCCGTACAGCTCCGTGCCCTGGAAGCGCGAGCGCTCCCAGTGTCCCTCGCGCAGGGCGGCGTCGGCCTGCGGCACGTTGCGGGCTAGGGCGAGGATCAGCGCGACGGTGTGCTCGGCGGCCGAGATCACGTTGGACTGCGGCGCGTTGACCACCATGATCCCGAGGCGGGTGGCGGTGGCGACGTCCACGTTGTCCAGGCCGATCCCGGCGCGCGCGACCACCTTCAGGTCACGCCCCGCCTCGAGGACCTCGGCGTCGACCTGCGTGGCCGAGCGCACCACCAGGGCGTCGGCGGAGGCCACCGCCGCCAGCAGCTCCTCGCGCGTCATGCTGGCGCGCGCGTCGACCTGGTGCTGGCGGCGCAGCAGCTCGACGCCGGCCTCGGCCAGCGGCTCAGCGATCAGGATGAGGGCCATGCGGTCATCCTTCGAGCCGCCGGGCGACCACGGCATAGGCCCTCTCCTCGGCGACCACGGCACAGGCCCTCTCCTCGGCGACCACGGCACAGTCCCTCTCCTCGGCGACCACGGCACAGGCGCTCTTGGGGGGCCGTGGGGGGAGCGAGCTCCCCCCACATGGATCGACCTGCCCCGGCGCGCGGAGCGCGCGCCGTGGGGGGAGCGAGCTCCCCCCACATGGATAGAGGACCATGACTAGCGGCGACATCCTTCAGACTTCCTCCCGCGGCGACCGAAGCCAGGACATCATCGCGCGCAGGGGGCGGCCGACCTCCTCGATGCGGTGCTCGCGACCCTCGGCCCGCAGACGGTTGAAGTTGGGACGGCCGGCGTCGTCCTCGGCCACCCACTCGCGCGCGAACGCGCCCGAGCGCACCTCCTCGAGGATCTTCTCCATCTCGGCGCGGCTGGCCCCGCCGACCACCCGCGGCCCGCGGGTGTAGTCGCCGTATTCGGCCGTATCGGACACCGAGTAGCGCATCCACCCGAGGCCGCCCTCGTAGATCATGTCGACGATCATCTTCAGCTCGTGGAGGCACTCGAAGTAGGCCACCTCGGGCTGGTAGCCGGCCTTGACCAGGGTCTCGAAGCCAGCCTGGACGAGCGCGGTGGCGCCGCCGCACAGCACCGCCTGCTCGCCGAACAGGTCGGTCTCGGTCTCCTCCTGGAAGGTGGTCACCAGGGTGCCGGCGCGGGTGCCGCCGATCCCGCGGGCGTACGACTTGGCCAGGTCCCAGGCCTTGCCGCTGGCGTCCTGGGCGACCGCGACCAGGCAGGGTGTGCCCTGGCCCTCCTCGAACTGGCGCCGGACCAGGTGCCCCGGGCCCTTGGGCGCGACCATGGCGACGTCCACGCCCTCGGCGGCCTTGACGTAGCCGAAGTGGACGTTGAAGCCGTGCGCGAAGAACAGCGCGTCGCCGGGCCTCAAGTTCGGGGCGATGGCGTCGGCGTACAGGTGCCGCTGCACCGTGTCGGGCACCAGCACCATGATGAGGTCGGCCCAGGCGCACGCCTCCGCGGGACCGAGCACCTCGAGACCGGCCGCCTCGGCCTTCGCCCGGCTCCTGGAGCCCTCCTGGAGCCCCACCCGCACCTCGCAGCCCGAGTCCCTCAGGCAGAGCGCGTGGGCATGCCCCTGCGAGCCGTAGCCGAGCACGGCGATCTTTCGTGACTGGACCAGGCCGAGATCGGCGTCGTCGTCGTAATAGACCGTGGCCATATCGTCATTGACCTCCTATTTAGCGGTCCTCTGGCGGTGACTGGGTATCCGGGCCGCCTGGGGGGGCTCGGGGGGGCGCTTTTTGCCCCCCCGATGAACCGGGGACTACGGTGCGAAAGCATCGAGGTAGCCATCACGCTTATCACGCTGACCATCGAGGTAGCCATCACGCTCACGCCGACCGTTGAAGCTTTATTGGGCGGTCGCTGATGCCCTTGCTTCCCCTGGCCAGGCCCACACGGCCGGTGCGGACCAGCTCGCGCATGCCGTAGGGCGCCAGCATCTCGAGCATCGCCTCGATCTTCCCCGGGTTGCCAGTGGCCTCCAGCGTGAGCGACTCCGGGGCGACGTCGACCACCCGCGCCCTGAACAGCTCGGCCAGCTCGACCACCTGCCGGCGGCCGGTCCCGTCAGCACGGACCTTGACCAGCACCAGCTCGCGCTCGACCGACCGGTCCGGCTCCAGCTCGACGATCTTGAGCACGTTGACGAGCTTGTTGAGCTGCTTCACGACCTGCTCGAGCGGCTTCTCCGCGCAGTCGACCACGATCGTCATACGGCTGATCGTCTCGTCCTCGGTCGGGCCGACCGCGAGCGAGTCGATGTTGAAGCCGCGGCGGCTGAACAGGCCGGAGATACGCGCGAGCACACCCGGCTTGTTCTCGACCAGGACCGACAGGGTGTGGGTGCTCATTCACGCACCCCCATCGTTGTCCACCGCGATGCCGCGCTCACCGTGGCACCTCATTCACGCACCCCCATCGTTGTCCACCGCGATGCCGCGCTCACCGTGGCACCTCATGCGCGCACCTCCCGCCGGGTCGCCGCGGCCTGCTCCTCGGGGGAGAACTCCGGGCCGAGGATGATCTCGTCGTTGGGCCGGCCGGCCGGGATCATGGGAAACACGCCCTCGTGCTGGTCGACCCGGAAGTCGACCACCACCGGCACGTCCTCGACCGCGAAGGTCTTCTCCAGGGTGGCGTCGACGTCCTCGGCGCGGTCACAGCGCAGCCCTATGCCGCCGTACGCCTCGGCGAGCTTGACGTAGTCGGGCCAGTCGAAGCCCAGGTGCACCTCGGAGTAGCGCTCGTCGTAGAACAGCTCCTGCCACTGCCGCACCATGCCGAGGTGGCCGTTGTTCAGGATCAGTACCTTGATCGGGATGCGCTCGATGGTACAGGTGGCCAGCTCCTGGGCGGTCATCTGGAAGGAGCCGTCGCCGTCGATCGCGATCACCAGCTCGTCGGGGCGGCCCACCTTGGCGCCCATGGCCGCGGGCACCGCGAAGCCCATGGTTCCGGCGCCCCCCGAGTTGATCCACGAGCGCGGCCTCGAGAAGCGGAAGTACTGGGAGGCGTACATCTGGTGCTGGCCGACTCCAGAGGTCAGCACGGCGTCGCCGCCGGCCAGCGCCGACACCCGGTCGACCACGTATTGCGGCTTGAGGCGGCCGTCGGGGCGCTGCTCGTACCGGTACGGGAAGCGCTGCTTCCAGCCGTCGAGCGCGCCGCGCCATCCGGCCGTCTCGCCCGTGCCCAGCTCGGCGACCAGCGCCCGGTAGGCGCTCACCAGCTCCTCGAGGACCAGCCGGATGTCGCCGACGATCGGCACGTCGGCCGCGCGGTTCTTGCCGATCTCGGCGGGGTCGATATCGGCGTGGACGATCTTGGCGTTGGGCGCGAACTTGGTCAGGTCGCCGGTCACCCGGTCGTCGAAGCGGGCGCCGAGCGCCACGATCAGGTCGGCCTCCTGCAGCGCCGCCACCGCGGCGTAGTTGCCGTGCATACCGGGCATGCCGAGCGCCAGCGGATGGGTGTCCGGGAAGGCGCCGCGGGCCATCAGCGTGGTGGTCACCGGCGCCTCGGCCAGCTCCGCCAGCTCGCGCAGCGCATCGTGAGCGTTCGCCTTGATCACGCCGCCGCCCACGTACAGCACCGGGCGGCGCGACTCCCGCAGCAGCGCGGCCGCCTCGCGCACCCGCTTGCCGTGCGGCTTGACCGTCGGCCGGTACCCGGGCAGGTCGAGCGTCTCCGGCCAGAACCACTCGGTGGAGGCCTGCAGCACGTCCTTGGGGAGGTCGACCAGCACCGGACCCGGCCGGCCGGTGGAGGCGACGTAGAACGCCTCGGCGATGGCGCCCGGGATGCGCTCGGGCTCCAGCACCAGCTCGTTGTGCTTGGTGACCGGCAGCGTGATCCCGGTGGTGTCGCATTCCTGGAACGCGTCGGAGCCGATGACCGGCTTGGAGACCTGGCCGGTGATCGCGACCAGCGGCACGGAGTCCATGTAGGCGTCGGAGAGCGCCGTGACCAGGTTGGTCGCGCCGGGACCGCTGGTCGCCATGCAGACCCCGACCTTGCCGGTGGCCCAGGCGTAGCCCTCGGCGGCGTGGCCGGCGCCCTGCTCGTGCCTGACCAGGACGTGGCGCACGCTGGACTCGCGCAGCGGGTCGTAGGCGGGCAGGATCGCGCCTCCCGGCAGCCCGAACACGACCTCGACCTCGCATCGCTCGAGGCTGCGGATGAGCGCTTGTGCTCCGGTGACCTTCAAGATGACTCCCAGATGTGGTGGTTTGGGCTCGGCCCGGTTGCCGGGCAAACAAAAAACCTCCTGCCGGTTGGCATAGGAGGTTCCGCGCGGACCCGGTGCGAAGGGTCCGCGCTAGTCAATAAGTACGAGGCGGGCGTGACAGGGCATTCTAGCTCCTGCTGGGGTAGACAGCTTGGTTCGAATGTTACCGGCGCTGTCAAGCCGACCACAGGCCAGCACCAGTCACTCCGATGAACGCTGCGTGACAAGCAAATTCCCTTGCCAAACCTTGCACATACAGTAAGGTTTGGGCACATGGACGAGCAGCCACCCCCGAGCAGCCGCGCCGAGGCGGTGCTTCGCCTCGAGGAGTTCGCGGCCGCGCAGCATGGCTACGTGACGCGCGCCCAGGCAGCACAGACAGGCGTCGATGACGTGCTGCTGCTCCGGCTCGTGCGGAGCGGCTATCTGGACCGTCCGGAGCACGGGGTCTACCGTTTCCGCGGCATCCAGGACCTGCGCTGGTCAGACGTGTGGATCGCCTGGCTTCGCCTGAGTCCCGACCGCGACGCCGTCGAACGCGCGAGACAATCCACCGAGATCACCCGCGGGCCGACAGCGGCGTGGGTGTATGGCGTGGGCAACCTTCCTCCCGAGCCGTATCAGTTCTGGATCGCGACCCCTCGTTTCGTCCGGCGACCCGACGTGCGCCTGCGTGTTGGAAGGCCCCCTGACCAGGACATTGCCGTGCACGAAGGCCTCCCGCTCACCACTCCCGACCGCACCGCCGCCGAACTGGTCGCCGACGGGCACGATCTCGGCCACGTGGCCGACGTGATCCACGACGCGGTGCGCATCCGGCTGCTCGACCGCCACGATCTCGTCGCACAGCTCGCGAGCGCACTGCGAAGGACACTGCCCAAGCGCAGACGGTCGAACGCCGACCAGCTGGCCGAGGAGCTCGCGGCGGCAGCGGCATGACCCGCCAGCCGGGCCCCTACAGGACTCCCGAGGCGCTTCGCGCCGCCGTTACGGCGCGTGCCAGGACGGCTGTAAAGGCCAGCCCACGATTCACCGTCGGCGAGCTGCTGCGCCAGTTCGCCGACAGCCGGCTGCTGGCCCGCATCTTCACTGCCGATCCTGAGGGCTGGGTGCTCAAGGGCGGCATCGGCCTGCTCGCGCGGGTGCCAGTCGTGCGACATACCCTCGACCTGGACCTTTGGAGCCGCGCGACGAGCCTTCGCGGGGCCGAGCTGGCGCTGGAGCGTGCCAGCGCCCTCGATCTCGGCGATCACGTGCGGTTCGAGGTTGGCCCGTGGGAGGAGCGCTCGGTGAACCCGGAACGGGCGCTCGCACAGGCCGCGGTCACCTGCCGGATCGGGCGGCCCGAGTTCATGACGTTCGGCGTTGACCTGGTCGACGGGCCCTTCCCGCCACTGCGGCCGGAGCCGGCCCCGCCGCTGCGCCCGATCGACGTGCCTGGACTGGTCGAGGTCCCCCTGCGCCTCTACCCCATCGCCGGGACCGTCGCCGACAAGCTATCCGGCATCCATACCTCCTACGGTGGGCGCCTCTCTTCCCGTTACCGGGACTTGGTGGATCTCGCCACCATCGCGCTCACCCAGCGACTGGCCGCTCGTGAAGTGCACCTCGCCCTATACGAGGAGCTGCGCACCCAGGGTCTGGCGGCCCCGGCGGAATTCACCGTGCCGCATCGGGAGGCCTGGGCGATCGGGTATGCCAAGAACGCACAGGGCCTCCCGCACCTGCGAGGAGTTGGGTTCGACGAGGCGTTTGCGCTGGTCAAGGCGATGATCGATCCCGTGCTGGCTGGACGGCGCGAGGGCGTCTGGCGGCCGGAGGCGCGGCGCTGGGAGCCGGGTGTGGATGGGGGTGGCCAGGGCCCGCGGGGGGTGGGGACAGCGAGTTGAAGGACGGGCGGGAGAAGGGGAACCTGGCTTCGGTGCGGCCCGCGGCCCTCGCCAGCCTCGCGCGGCCGCACCGATGAGCGCCAGACGGTACCCGACCACCCAGTTCGAAGGAGCCAGCCGATGCTCGCACTGGTCGCAGACCCCTCGGCCTCCCCGGCCGTGTCCCTCGCGGACGTGCCCGAGCCGTCGCCCGGGCCGGGTCAGCTCCTGGTCCGGATGGAGGCCGCCTCGATCAACCGGGGCGAGATCCGCGCCGCGTCCAGGCAGCCGCCCGGCACGGTGATCGGCTGGGACATCGCCGGCAGCGTGGTCACGCTCGGCGAGGACGTCGGCGGGTTCGAGGTCGGCCAGCGGGTGCTGTCGGTCTCCCCCACCGGTGGCGCCTTCGCCGAGGTCGCGGTGGTACCGGCCGCCCGGACCACGCCGCTGCCGAGCGCCATCGATCCGGTGCTCGCGTCGACCCTGCCGGTCGCCGGCCTCACCGCCATGAACATCCTGCGCCTGGCCCGCGTGCACGCCGGCGACCGGGTGCTCGTGACCGGGGCGGCCGGTGGCGTCGGCCTGCTCACCGTGCAGCTCGCCCTGGACGCCAAGGCGACCGTCACCGGCCAGGCGTCCAGCGAGCGGCGCGCCGCCGCCGTGCGCGAGCTGGGGGCCGAGGTGCTGATCCACCGGGGCGACGGCTCGCCGGTCGACGGCGAGTTCGACGTGGTGCTCGACGCCATCGGCGGGCCGGTGCTCAGGCCGCTGCTGCGCGCCACCGCCCTGGGGGGGCGCATGGTGGTGTACGGCAATTCGGCCGACGCCGAGTCCACCTTCCGGGTCGAGGACTTCTACCCGAGACTCATCACGATCTACGGCTTCCGGGTGTTCCAGGCGGTCCCGCCGGAGCAGGGGGTCAAGGACCTGGCCACGCTGGCGGAGCTGGTCGCCGAGGGCCGTCTCAAGGTCACGGTCCAGGCGACCGCCCCGCTTTCAGACGCCGTCGCGCTGGTCCGCGACCTCTACGACCGCAAAGTCACCGGCAAGGCGGTGATCACGTCCTGACGCCATAGCCCGGCTTCCGCACCAGGTACAGCACGGCGGGACCGGCCGCGGGCGGGCGCCCCTAGGCACGCCTCGAGCTGAGTCCCCGGCAGATGCTGCAGTGCCGCGACGAAAGCCAGCTCCACGCTCTCCCGCCGCAGATACCGCGCGGCCGGGTCGACGTCGCCGGGCTCACCGGCAGGGTCGTCGTCTGGCCAGGGCTCCAGCCAGACCGGTCCGGTCGCCGGTTCCCCCAGGTCGCCGGTGTCGCGCCGTGGCGGACCGTAGTCGGCCGAGCGCAGCCGCCGCGGGCGGCGGGCGATCAGCCGCAGACAGGCGTTGGTGCTGACCCGGTAAAGCCACGCGCGCAGCGAGCTGCGGCCCTCGAAGGAGGCCAGGCCCCGCCAGGCAGCGAGCAACGACTCCTGCAGCGCGTCCTCGGCGTCCTGCACCGAGCCCAGCATCCGGTAGCAGTGGGCATACAGCTCACCCCGGTAGCTCGCCACCAGTCGCTCGAAGGCCGCCGGGTCGCCACGGCGGGCCGAGGCCAGCAGCTCCGACTCGGGCGGCGCGTCCATGTCATCCATCGAGCCCATTGTTCCAGCCGCCCCTGGTCGCCGCCCCACCGCCCCTCACGGGCACCCCGGAGGGTTCGCCGGGGGGTTCGCCGGGGGGTTCGCCGGGGCCGCCACCCTCACGGGACGCCCCCGGGGTTCGCCCGGGGCCGCCGCCCTTCCGGACTGTTTGCCCCTCCTCCCCGATCTGATCGGGTTAGTGTTGTAGGCTGCCCATGCTTGGAACCCTCGGCGGACAGGTGGTGCCCATGCGACGAGTCGCCGTCGCGAACCAGAAGGGCGGCGTCGGGAAGACGACGACGGTCGTCAACCTCGGGGCTGCCTTGGCGGAGCTCGGCCGCCGCGTGCTCGTAATCGACCTCGATCCGCAGGCGAACGCGAGCACCTGGCTCGGCTCGGTCGACGCACGCGCCCTCTACGACGTGTTCGAGAGCGGGACCCCGCTGGAGAAGGCGGTCCGGCCCACTCAGGTCGACAATCTCGAGCTGGTCCCGTCGTCCTCCTGGATGACCCGGGCCGAGCGCAATGCCTCGACCCAGGCCGGGGCGGAGATGATCCTGCGCCAGGCCATCGACGAGCTGCCCACGGACCGCTGGGACATCATCATGATGGACTGCCCGCCGGCACTCGGCTTGCTGTCGTACTCGGCCCTGTCCGCGGCCACCGAGGTGCTCATCCCGGTGCAGACCCGCGTCATGCCGCTGGCCGGTCTGGTGGCGCTCACCCAGACCATCGAGACCATCCGCGTGCGGCTCAACCGTCGCCTGACGCTTTCAGCGGTCCTGGCCTGCCAGGTCGACGTCCGCACCGGCCTCTCGCGCGAGATCGTCGAGGCGCTGCGCGAGCGGTTCGGCGGGATCGTCATGCAGAAGGTGATCCGCGAGAGCGTGCGCGTCGCCGAGGCTCCCGGCCACAAGCAGCCAGTCACCGTCTACGCACCTGACAGCTCCGCGGCGGCCGACTACCGGGCCGCCGCGCTCGAGTTCGACGCAAGGAGTGCGGCCGATGGCAAGGCCACGGAGGATGGGCGCGTACAACGCGCTCGATGAGCTACTCCCTGGGCCGGCGTCGGAGCGGCCGAGGCTCGAAGCGGTCCCTTCCCCGGCTCGGGAGCGGACGCGCGCTGCTCCTGACCGGGACAGCGACCGGGACGCCGGGCCCGGGGCGGTCGAGGACCTGCGGCGCGGGCAGACGTTCAACGCGCTCGACGAGCTGCTCCCCGGCCCGCTGGCCGCCCGCCCGCGGCTGCTGCAGCGGGTCGGAGATACCCTGCAGCGACGGGGCCGGACGCGCTCCAAGCACCTGAGCGCCTACAACCCGCTCGACGGCCTGGAGCCGGAGCCACCGGCGCCCAAGGCCCGGGTCAGCCTGCGCGTCTCGGCCGATCTGCTAGAGGCCGCCCGCGACGCGACCGCGTTCCTCTCCGACGGACCCAGCCGCGTGACCCTTGGCGACCTGGCTGAGGACGCGATCCGCGCCGAGCTGCAGCGCCTGGCCGCGGAGCACAACGCCGGCCGGCCATTCCCCACGCGCCCAGAGGAGCCCCGGCCAGGGTACGGCCGCTCCGGCCGCTGAGGCCCGTGCCGGGCCTGCCTCAACCGTTGTTGTTGCTGCTCACGGCCACGAAGATCACCACGGTGCTGCCTCGCCTCACCTGCTGGCCTCCGCTCGGGGTCTGATTGACCACCCGGTTGTCCCTGCTGCGGTTGGCGACCTGGACGTCCTGCCTGAACACCTTGAGGCCAGCCGCCTGGAGCGTCTCGGTCGCCCGGTCGGGTCGCATGCCCCGCACGTCGGGGACGGTGACGACGGCCGAGAGGGTCGTCGTCGGGCTCGAGGTCGTCGGCGCCTCGGTGGTGGTCGGCGCCCCGCTCGTCGTCGGCGCCTCGGTGGTGGCCGGCGCCTGCGTGGTCGGGGGGCTCGTGTCGGGCGGCAGCGTGGTGATCGACGGGAGCGTCGTCGCCGGGACCGGCGGCACCTCCACCGCGCGGACCACCACCATGGCCACGATCCCCGCCAGCACCACGGTGGCCAGCACGAGCAGCGCCACTCGCCAGCGGTGAGGGCGCTTCTCGGCGGGCAGGCCGATCGCGCCGCCGGGCGCACCGTAGCGTGCCGCACGCCCCGGCGTGATGGCGCTGTGGCGATCCATGACGGTCGTCCGGGCGTCCGCGAGCGAGCCTCGCCCGGCGCCGAGCACCTGCGTCGTCTGGCCGGCCAGCGGCATGCCCGCGGCGACCGGCGCGCCCGCCCTGGCCCGTTCCAGGTCCTGGCGCATCTCCAGCGCCGTCTGGTACCGGTCCTCCGGCCGCTTGGCCATCGCCTTCAACGTCACCCGCTCCAGCGACACCGGCACGTCCGGGTTCAGCATCCGCGGCGGCGTGGGATTCTCCTGGACGTGGCGGTAGGCGATCGCCACCGGCGTCGGCCCGGTGAACGGCACCTGCCCCGTCAGCATCTCGTACAGACAGCAGCCAAGGGAGTAGAGATCGCTCCTGGCGTCCGCTTCGAGGCCCTGGGCCTGCTCGGGCGCGATGTACTGCGCCGTGCCGACCACCGCGGCAGTCTGCGTGATCGACGGCACCGCGCTCGCCCGCGCGATGCCAAAGTCCATCACCTTCACCTTGCCATCGGTGGTCAGCATCACATTGCCCGGCTTGACGTCCCGATGCACCACCCCGCGGGCGTGCGCGCCCGCCAAGGCGCTGGCCACATCGGCGCAGATCTCCATGGCGCGGCTGGGGTGGACCGGCCCCTCCGTGCTGATCACGTCCTTGAGGGTGCGGCCGGCGACGTACTCCATGACGATGAACCAGGTGTCGTCCTCGGCGCCGGTGTCGAAGACCGCGACGATGTTGGGGTGCGACAGGCTGGCGGCCGCCTGCGCCTCGCGGCGGAAGCGGGC
>JBKPDO010000244.1:0-6691 GCA_046727955.1 bacterium
TGGGGCTCCTTTGGTCGGGGCAATCACTTAGCATTGTTGGCCCTTTTGTTCTCCGCAGCCCTTGATCCTTGTGGGGGGAGCTCGCTCCCCCCACGGCGCGCGCTTCGCGCGCCGGGGCAGATCTATCCATGGGGGGGGAGCGAGCTCCCCCCACGGCCCCCCAAGAGCGCCTGTGCCATGGTCGCCCGCGCAGCACGGTCACCCGTGTGCCAGAATCGGCCAGATTGATCCTTGGCATGCATGATGGCCGCGTGTACCATGCGCGCACCTTTTACCCGGCGGGCAGCGGTGGCCCCTCGGGACCTCGGCGACATTTCGGGCTTGGGGGACGGCCGGCTATACGCCACGAGCGGCCGGCGTGCTGCCGTGGCGGTTGACAAGGAGGTCGGTGCACGTGGTGACGGCGTACATCCTCATCCAGACCGAAGTTGGCAAGGCGGCTCAGGTCGCCAAAGAGATCTCCGAGATCAAGGGCGTGCAGCAGGCCGAGGATGTCACCGGACCGTACGACGTGATCGTCCGGGCCGAGGCACGCAACGTCGACGACCTGGGCAAGCTGGTGGTTGCCAGGGTCCAGGCGGTCGACGGCATAACCCGCACGCTGACCTGCCCGGTCGTCCACCTCTAGCCACTGGGACCTCACCGGCCGGCGGAGGCCCTCAGGCTCGCGACGATCCAGTCGATGGCTCGGGTGAGCGTCTCGAGGTCGGCGGGCTCGATGGCGGGGAACAGGGCGATGCGCAGCTGGTTGCGGCCCAGCTTGCGGTAGGACTCGGTGTCGACGATGCCGTTGGCGCGGAGGACCTTGGCGACCGCCGCCGCGTCCACGGCCGGGTCGAAATCGATGGTCGCGACCGTGTGGCTGCGCTGGGCCGGGTCGGCCACGAACGGGGTTGCGTGGCCGCTCGCCTCGGCCCAGCCGTAGACGATCGCGGCCGACTCGTCGCAGCGCTTGCAGGCCCAGTCGAGCCCTCCCTGCGAGATCAGCCACTCGAGCTGGTTCACCAGCAGGAACAGGGTGGCGAGCGCCGGGGTGTTGTAGGTCTGGTCGGCGCGTGAGCTCCGCAGCGCGACCTCGAGGCTCAGCGAGGCGGGTATCCAGCGACCGGAGGCCGCGATCGCGGCTGAGCGCGCCAGCGCCTCTGGCGACAGCAGCGCGATCCACAGGCCGCCGTCGGACGCGAAGCACTTCTGCGGGGCGAAGTAGTAGACGTCGAACGAGGCCGGGTCCAGCGGCAGCCCGCCCGCGCCGGAGGTCCCGTCCACGACGACCAGGCCGCTCGTCCCCGCCGGCCGGCGCGGCGGCATCGACACACCGGTCGAGGTCTCGTTGTGGGTCAGCGCGTACACGTCCACCTCGGGGTTGGGGCGCGGCTCCGGGTGGGTGCCGTAGGGGCTGGAGATCAGCTCCGGGTCGGCCAGGTGGGGCGCCGAGGCGGCCGCCGCGAACTTCGAGGAGAACTCGCCGAACACCAGGTGCTGGCTGCGCCGCTCGATCAGCGAGAAGACGGCCGCGTCCCAGAACACGCTGGAGCCGCCGTTGCCGAGCACGACCTCGTAGCCCTCGGGCAGGTGGAAGAAGTCACGCAGGCCCGACCTGAGCCGCGCGACCATCGAGCGCACGCCCGGCTGCCGGTGGCTGGTGCCGAGGTAGGTCGGCGCGGCCGCGGCCAGCGCGGCCACCGCCTCCGGCCGCACTTTCGACGGGCCGGAGCCGAAGCGCCCGTCGCTGGGGCGCAGGTGATCAGGGAGCGCAATTGCCGGGAGCCGCTGGTCGATCTGTGCCACGATGTCACGAACCTCGAGTCGCGTAGGAGGCAAGTCTGTTCATGAGCATGCCACGGATCTCGCGGCGCGTCGGCGCGATCGCGGAGTCGGCGACGCTGGCCATCGACGCCAAGGCCAAGGCCATGAAGGCCGGCGGCGAGGACGTGATCGGCTTCGGCGCCGGCGAGCCGGACTTCGCCACGCCCGCCCACATCGTGGAGGCGGCGGCCGCGGCCTGCCACGAGCCCCGTTTCCACCACTACAGCCCTACCGCGGGGCTGCCGGAGCTGCGCGAGGCGATCGCCGCCAAGACCGCCCGCGACTCCGGCCTCCAGGTGCGGTCCAACCAGGTGCTGGTGACCAACGGCGGCAAGCAGGCGCTCTACAACGCCTTCGCCACCCTGCTCGACCCTGGCGACGAGGTGCTGCTGCCGGCGCCCTACTGGGTCACATATCCGGAGTCGATCGCGCTGGCGGGCGGCGTGCCGGTGGCGGTGCCGACCGACGAGTCCGGGGGTTTCCGCGCCAGCGTGGAGCAGCTCGAGGCGGTCACCACCCAGCGCACCAAGGCGCTGGTCTTCGTCTCGCCTTCCAACCCGACCGGAGCGGTGTATCCCCGTGATGAGGTGGAGACGGTCGGCCGCTGGGCCGCGCGGCGCGGCCTGTGGGTGGTCACCGACGAGATCTACGAGCACCTGGTCTACGGCGACAGCCGCTTCCATTCGATGCCGGTGCTCGTGCCCGAGCTGGGCGACCGCACCGTGGTGGTCAACGGCGTGGCCAAGACTTATGCCATGACCGGCTGGCGGGTCGGCTGGCTGCTGGGGCCCTCCGACGTGGTCGCGGCGGCCACCAACCTCCAGTCCCACACCACCTCCAACGTCTGCAACGTCGCCCAGGCGGCCGCGCTGGCCGCGGTCTCGGGCGGCCTGGAGGCGACCGTGGCCATGCGCGAGGCGTTCGACCGCCGCCGGCGGCGCATGCACGAGCTGCTCTCGGCCATCCCCGGCGTTCGCTGCATCGAGCCGCAGGGCGCGTTCTACGCCTTCCCGTCGCTGGCCGGGGTGCTGGGGCGCGAGCTCCGAGGGCGACGGCCGCGGGGCTCGATCGAGCTGGCCGAGCTGATCCTCGAGGAGGCCAGGGTGGCGATCGTGCCGGGCGAGGCGTTCGGAGCCCCGGGCTACGCCCGCCTGTCCTATGCCCTCGGCGACGAGGACCTGGTCGAGGGGATCACGCGCATCGCCAAGCTGCTCGAGGAGGTGGGCCCGGCCTGAGCTCGGGGCCCGAGCCCGGGGCCCGAGCCCGGGGCCCGAGCCGGGGCCCGAGCCGGGGCCTGGGCTAGGACAGCTCGACCTCGACGCGCAGCTGCTCCTCGGCCTCGCCGGCGACCGTCAGGGTGAGCCTCTTCGCCTCCTGCGGTGGGGACGGCTGGAAGCTCACCTGACCGACTTGCATCTGGTCGTCCCCGCTGCTGGAGGCGCCGATCTGCCGGTAGTCCGTGTCGAGGTCGTCGGAGAGCTGCCAGTCGGTGTAGGACGCCAGCAGCTGGCTGGCCGAGCGCCCAGGCGCCGAGCAGACAGCGGCCAGGCGCAGGTCGAGCCAGCCGGACCAGATCTCCAGAGACAGCAGCACCAGCCGGAGGCCCTCCCCGATCTCGACCTGGCGGCCGATGGGGACCACCCGCACCAGCTCGGGCGGCTGGGACACGATGCGCCCCAGCCAGGCGGGTGCCACCACCGCGCGGTGGACCTGCATCGTGACCGCACCGGGGACAGGCTCGCCGGGAGGCTGGTCGCCTCCAGGCCGCTGCACCAGCAGCTCGATCACGCGCTCGCGCACACTGCTGAGACCTGCCCCGCGCTTCACCAGGACCTGGGCCGCGACGCCCTCGCCCTCGCGCAGCAGCCCGAGCAGGACGTGCTCGGTGCCGATGTAGTTGTGGCCGAGCTGCAGCGCTTCGCGCAGGGAGAGCTCCAGGACCTTCTTGGCCCTCGGCGTGAACGGGATGTGCGCCGCGCCCGGTGTCGCCACGCCCTTGCCGATGATCTCCTCGACGTCGTGGCGGACCATCTCGAGTGAGATCCCAAAGGAGTCGAGCGCCGCGGCGGCCACGCCCTCGTCCCCGCTCGCGCCGTCGGCCAGCAGCCCGAGCAGCAGGTGCTCGGTGCCGATGTAGTTGTGGTTCAGGCGCCGGGCCTCGTGCTGCGCGCGTACGACCACGCGCCGGGCCCCGTCTGTGAAACGCTCGAACATGGGCGACTCCCGCCAGCCGGTCGGCCTCATCATGCCCCCTCTGGGGCCAGCGCGCCTAGGCCTGTTTGCAACGGACACTGTGCGTGGCGAGCCTGCCGATGGCGGTGCTGACCCAGCACCGGGGGATCCGGGCGAAGTACCCGATGGGGGGGTTCGGCCCTACCCTTTCTTGGCCTGATGGCGCTCGAGCGCGAGGTCCACCAGGCGGGCGATCAGCTCGGGGTAGGGCAGCCCGGAGGCGTCCCACAGCATCGGGAACATGCTCTTCGGGGTGAAGCCGGGGATGGTGTTCACCTCGTTGACCAGCACCTGGCCGGTGGCGTCGAGATAGAAGAAGTCCACCCGGGCAAAGCCCTCGCAGTCGAGCGCCCGGAAGGCGCGGACCGCCAGCTCGCGGGTGCGCTCGGCAGCGGCGCTCGGGACCGCCGCGGGGATCACCAGCTTGGATGACTCGTCCAGGTACTTGGCCTCGAAGTCGTAGAACTCGTGGCCGGGGATGACCTCGCCGACGACGCTCGCCAGCGGGTCCTGGTTGCCGATCACACCGACCTCCAGCTCGCGCGCGACGACTCCCTGCTCCACCAGGGCCTTGCCGTCGTGGGCGAAGGCCGCCTCCAGGCCGCCGGCCAGCTCCCGCGCCGACTTGACCTTGGTGATGCCCACGGAGGAGCCGAGCCGCGCCGGCTTGGTGAAGACCGGGTAGGCCAGGGACTCGGCCACCCGCGCGGTGACCACGGCGGGGTCGGCGCGCCACTCGCGCTCGCGCACCACCAGGTAGGGCGCCTGCCCCAAGCCCGCCTGGGCGAGCACCACCTTGGCCATGGACTTGTCCATGGCCAGCGCCGAGGCGAGCACCCCGGCGCCCGCGTAGGGCAGGTCGGCCAGCTCGAACAGCCCCTGCACAGTGCCGTCCTCGCCGTAGGGACCGTGCAGGATCGGCAGGACGACGTCGATCTCACCAAGCGGGCCCGGGCCACCGTCCGCCCGCGCCAGCGCGCTCGCGCGCTGCTCGGGGCGCAGCGCGATCTCGCTGCCGGCGGCCTCGACCTCTGGCAGACCACCCTCCGGACCGGTGAGCTCCAGCGGCGAGGTATCGGGCAGTATCCACGCGCCCTCGCGAGTGATGCCGATCGGCACCACCTCGAACCGTTGCGGGTCGAGCGCCTCCATCACCGAGCGCGCGGAGACGACCGAGACGGCGTGCTCGGCGGACCGGCCGCCGTACAGCAATGCCACGCGGAGCTTGCGCTTGCCCACGGTCATGCCACCTCCAGAGCCTGAATGAAATCCTCGCGCAGGTCAGCCGGG
Organism: bacterium; assembly: GCA_046727955.1. Lineage (GTDB taxonomy): Bacteria > Actinomycetota > CALGFH01 > CALGFH01 > CALGFH01 > DASVXQ01. The sequence goes on from JBKPDO010000244.1 coordinate 5,329, forward strand.
TCTTCCAGGCCGACGGAGACCCGCACCATCCCCTCACCGATGCCGGCGGCCCGCAGGGCGGCGGCGTCGAGCTGGCGGTGGGTCGTGGAGGCGGGGTGGGACACCAGGGTCTCCACCCCACCCAGCGAGGGCGCCAGCCGCGCCACGCGCGTCGCCTCGATGAAGCGGCGCCCGGCCTCGCGCCCACCGCGCAGGTCGAACGAGAGCATGCCGCTCCAGCCGTCGAGCACCCGTCTGGCAACCGCGTGGCTGGGGTGGTCGGGCAGCCCGGGCCAGTAGACCCGCTCCACCTTGGGGTGGGCGCTGAGCAGCTCGGCGAGCTCCCTGGCGTTGTCGCCGTGGCGCTGCATGCGCAGCGGCAGCGTCCTGATCCCGCGCAGCACCAGCCAGGCCGCGAACGGGTCCGGCGAGGCGCCGAGGTCGATCATGACCTCCCAGGCGCGGGCGTGGACCTCGGCGTCGGCGAAAACGGCCAGCCCGCCGACCACGTCGCTGTGCCCGCCGAGGTATTTGGTGGCCGAGTGGACCACCACCGTCGCGCCCTGCTCGACCGGCCGGCACAGGTAGGGAGTTGCGACGGTGTTGTCGACCACCAGGTGCACGCCGGCCTCGCGGGTCACCTCGGCGAGAGCGGGCAGGTCGGCGACGGTCATGGTGGGGTTGGCCACGGTCTCGACGTAGACGGCCCGGGTGGTGGGCTTCAGCGCCGCGCGGACGGCCGCCGGGTCGGTCCCGGCGACGAAGCTCGTCTCGATGCCCAGGCGCGTGGCCAGCCCGGTGGCCAGCGAGAAGGTCCCGCCGTAGAGGTCGTGCTGCAGGACGAGGTGGTCGCCGGCGCCGGCAAGGCTCAGCAGCACCGTGGAGATGGCGCCCATGCCGGAGGCGGTGGCCATCGCCTCGGCGGCTCCCTCCAGGTCGGCGACGAGCGCCTCGAGGGCAGCACTGGTGGGGTTCTCGTAGCGGGAATACACGTAGCCCTGGCGGGGCTGGCGCAGGGTGTGCACGTAGTGCTCGGCGTCCTCGAACGCGAAAGTCGAGGTCTGCCAGATGGGGACCGACAGCGGCCGCTCCGCAGGCGGCGGCAGCTCCACTCCCCGTATCGCGCGCGTGGCGAAGCGTCGCTTCGGCATCCGCATCCTCCCTCACGACCCCTCGGGCTTCTCGTCTTCCTCAGCGTTGGGCAGCGTATCAGGGGTATCGCCGGCGTCCCCGCTGTCGGGGCCAAGGGCCGGAGCGGCCGGCGAGGGCGGCCGCGCGCCCGAGAAGCCGGAGCGGCCGGCCTCGCCGGCCGCAGCGTCCCCTCGGGCCGCCTCGGTGGCGCGCGCGAGCACGCGGGCGCGGAAGCGGTTGCCCTGCGCCAGGC
>JBKPDO010000245.1:0-13492 GCA_046727955.1 bacterium
CGTGGCTGGCCACCCTGATGGCCATGGACCCGTCGGGCCGGCGCCGCTGCCGGGTGTCCTTCTGCGACCTGTGGGCCCAGGGCCACCAGCCGTTTTGCAGCTCGCACGCGCGACGCTGGCGCACGGCGGGCCGTCCCGACCCGGAGCAGTTCGTGAGCGGGTGCGAGAACTACGGCCGCCCACGGTTCGACTTCCGGCAGTTGGGCCCGCAGCTGCGGCTCGAGGTGCAGTACGCGCTGCAGTGCGACGCGACGAGGGACGGATCAAGACCCGACCCGAACTGGTGATGCGGGTCGTCCGGGTGGTGGCGCGCAGGCCCGAGTGACCGTGATCGCCAAGCACGTGGCGCGCAAGCCGCTGCCCGCCGCCCTCACCGACGCCCAGGCGCGGACGCGGAACAAGCTGCTGCGGGCGCGGTTCCCGCCCCGCCCCGTCGAGCGGTGGTGGCCGCACACCGCCCAGCCGCTGGAGGCGACCCTGCAGCGGCTGACGGCGCCACCGTTCGTTGCTGAGGTCAAGGCCACCCGGGCGGGCCGACGCCGCGGGGTGGCCAAGCTGCTGGGGTGGCTTTCGACGTTTCCTGGCGACACTTGGCAGCAGCGCTGGCAGGCCAGCGGCGCCGAAGGCCACCCCGGCGCGGGCTGGGTGCGGCTGCCGCTTCAGTGGCTGCGCGAACGCGGCCAGGCCGCCTCTTACGACCCGGAGGACCTCGCGTCGGGCCTGCTGATGCTCGTCTGCGGCGACGTGCTGCGCCCCGGCCTGCCCTGGATGCTCACCCGCTCGCACCGCTACCTGGCGGGCGTGATGGCCCAGACGCGCGATCCCGAGGGGTTCGCCCGGCTGCGCCGGCTCGCCGCGGCCGAGCCGGCCGGCTCCCGGCTGGACGCGCGGGTGGCGGCGACCAGGATCGCCACCCTGCTGGCCTGCAAGGGCGGCACGATCAGCGACATCACCGTCAGGGACTGCGTGGAGCTGGTCGACACGCAATGCCGCGTGCACGTGCGCGGCGGGCAGAAGAAGGTCGACTTCTACCTGCGGCTGCGCGCCCTGGGCATCTTCCCCGCCGACGCTCCGGCCACGATCCGGGCGTTCGGGCAAGCCCCAAGGGCAGCTGAGCGTGGAGGAGCTGGTGGACCGCTACCAGCTGCGGTGCCGGCCGGTCCGCGACCTGCTCGTGGACTACCTGCGGGAGCGGCAGGCGTCGCTGGACTTCGCCAGCCTCGAGGCGATCTCCAGCAGCCTGGCCGGTCTGTTCTGGGCCAAGGTTGAAGCGCTCGCGCCGGGCATCGACTCGCTGCGGCTGCCCGTCCTGCCCGTGCTGGTGCGGGCTGCCAACGACCGCCGCCTTGCAGCGGCAGCGCGGCTGCAAGCCGCCCAGCAGGCCCAACCCGGCGCGCTGCTCCCCAACACCAACGGCACCCTGCGCCGAGCGGTTGCCCCCACGGCGACCGGGCGGCACGTGTGGGCGGAGGAGATGGCCACCGGCAAGCGCCGCAACCTGACCTACGAGGAGGACGAGGCGTTCTGGGCCTTCGCCACGATCGAGGTCTTGCGCCTGACCGGGATCCGCGCCGAGGAGCTGTTGGAGCTCAGTCACCACAGCATCATTCAGTACCGGCTGCCCTCCACCGGGGAGGTCGTGCCGCTGCTGCAGGTCGCTCCGTCCAAGACCGACACCGAGCGGCTGCTGCTGGTCAGCCCCGAGCTGGCCGACGTCCTCAGCGCCATCGTCAGCCGCCTGCGCGGCCCCAACGGCGCGATCCCGCTGGTGGCCTCCTACGACGTTCGCGAGAAGGTCTGGAATCCGCCGATGCCGCTGCTGTTTCAACGCGCGATCGGCACCGAACACCGGGCGTTTACGCCCAGCGCGATCCGCAAGCTGCTCATCAACGCGCTGGCGGCGACCGGGCTCACCGATGCCAACGGCGATCCCCTCGTGTTCTCGCCCCACGATTTCCGCAGGATCTTCGTGACCGACGCCATCATGAGCGGCCTGCCACCCCACATTGCCCAGGTTATTTGCGGCCACAAGACTATTGACACGACCATGGGCTACAAGGCGGTCTATCCGGCCGAGACGATCGAAGCCCACCGGGCGTTTATTGCTCGGCGGCGGCGACCCGCCCCAGCGAGGAATACCGAACGCCCACCGACGACGAGTGGGATGCGTTCCTCGCCCACCCTGTTGACTGCACCACGTCAAGATCGATGACCGGGCTGGCTGCCCGGCCTGACGGAAGGACGTGGTGTGGTCGAGGACATGCGACGGGCGCTGGCCGAAGGGCGGCGACCTGTCTCGGCGGTCGGCGCCGTGGTCAAGGGCAAGACGCCGGACCTGCCGTTCGTCGTCGTGGACGGCGACGATGAGCCAGTGGAGCCGGTCGGGGCGTACTTGCGGGATCTCGTGCTGGGCGACGCGAGCCCGCTGACGTGCCGCAGCTATGCGTTCGACCTGTTGCGATGGCATCGGCTGTTGTGGTGCCTGGGGATCGAGTGGGACCGGGCGACTGAGGCCGAGGTCGCGACCCTGGTGGCGTGGCTGCGGGTGGCCCGCAATCCGCAGCGGCAGCGCCGCCGACCGAACTCGCCGCCCGCGGGGTCGGTGAATCTCAAGACCGGCAAGCCGGCGCTGCGGGCTGGGTACGCGCCGACGACGATCAACCACGCCTTGACTGTGGTGCATGGCTTCTACGCCTTCCATGGTCGCTTCGGTGCGGGGCCGGTGACCAATCCGGTGCCGGTCTCGGCGCAGCGTCGACAGGTGTTGGCCCACCGCAGCCCGCTGGAGCCGGTCCCGGTCGTGCGTCGCGCGCGGTTGCGGCAGCGGGTGGCTACGCAGGCGCCGCGGGCGATCCCCGATGCGTTGTGGGACGAGTTGTTCGCCGTGATGGGCTGCGACCGCGACCGAGCGCTGCTGGAGTCCTATGTCAGCTCGGGCGCTCGGGCCAGCGAGTTGCTGGGTGTGACCCTGGAGGACATCGACTGGGCCGGTCAGCTGTTGTATGTCGTGTCCAAGGGGAGCAGGCTGCGTCAGCCGGTGCCGGCCTCGCCGGATGCCTTCCGTTACCTGGGCCGCTATCTGGCCACTGACGGTTTGCCGGCGCCGGGGCAGCCGGTGTGGCGGACCCGGCGCGGGGATCCCCGCCCGTTGACGTACTGGGCGATGCGGCGGGTGCTGCAACGCGCCAACGAGAAGCTGGGCATCAACTACACCTTGCACGACGCCCGGCACACGGCAGCCACCAGGATGGCAGGGGACGAGCGGCTGACGCTGGCGGAGGTCCAGACGATCCTGCGGCATGCCCACCTGGACACCACTGGGCGTTACCTCACCGTCCGGATCGAGGATCTGCACGACAAGCTGCTGGAGCACTACACCAAGCCCCGGCTGCAGCGGTCCTACCCGGCCGGCTACGACCCCGCCGACATCGAGGCGGTGTTCGGTGGCTGAGCCCAGCACCGCCCAATGGCGTCGGGACGCCACGATCCCGCCCACCCGCTTCACCGGACGACGCGGCAAGCTGGCAGGACCGGCCGCCGGCCCGATGCTGCACGGTGACCTGACCAAAGCTGGGGTCGAGGAGATCCAGCAGGTCGTGCGCGACGTCTGGCCGGGCAGCCCCGACGCCGTGCGGCGGCGAGCGCGCGGTGCCCGGTTCCTGCTGGAGCACCTGATCGGCTTTCCCGGCTCCACTTGGCAGCAACGCTGGGAGGCCAGCGGCCTCAACGAGCGGGGACGCCCGGTCACCGCGCTGATGCGTGATCAGAAGCAGCGGGACGAGATCTGCGTCGGCACGGCTTGCCTGTTTAGCCTCCGGGTGATCCGGCCCTTGTTGCAGGCGCTGCGCTCGACCAGATTCCTCCGCTACGGAGAACGGTTCCTCACCGCCCAACGCGACCCGTTGCTGGAGGAGTTCTGGAGGCGCGTCCAGGACATCCCGGTGCACCCGCTGCACCACGGCGTGGCGCTGTTCGACACCGCCGCGGCGTCAACGACACAGGGCATTGCCCTGGCCGACCTGACACCCGAGGCGCTCCTGCACTACGCGTGGGAATCCCGCGACCACGGCCTGACCTTCAAGGGCCGCGGCGAGTACGGCCGTGGCCAGTTCCCCGGGCAGTTGGCCTGGCAGGTGCTGCACGACATGGGCCACTTCCCCTCCGGCACCCCGGCGACGCTGCGGGCGGCCGTGCTCAGCGGGCGCCACACGATCCAGGAGCTGGTCGACCGCTACGACGTTCGCCACCAGGGTGTCCGGCAACTGCTGTTGGACTACCTGGCCCGGCGCGAACCCGAGATGGACTACTCCACCTTGGACCAGCTGTCCCGCTCGCTGGCCGGGCTGTTCTGGGCCAAGATCGAGACCCTCGCGCCTGGCCAGCCGGACCTGCGGATCGACGCCGAGCTCTACCAACGCTGGCGCCAGGCGCTTGGCACCCACCAGGACGGCCGCAAACCGCGCGTGGAGGTCGAGCGTATCCTGCGCGCGGTGCGCTCCTTCTACACCGATCTGCACAGCTGGGCGGTTGAGGAACCCGAGCGGTGGGCGCCGTGGGTGGCATCGTGCCCGGTCCCGGACGGCGCGCTGCGCGGGATCATCGTGCGCCAACGACGCCGCAAGGAGCGGATGGATGACCGGGTGCGCCAGCGCCAGCCGCTGCTGCCCGTGCTCGTGGCGCACCTGGAGGACCGCTACAGCCACTTGCGGGCGCTGCTGCAGGCGGCCTCGCCCCTGGCCGGCGGTGAGACGGTTACCGTCAACGGCCGGACCTACCAGCGCGTCTGGACCGCCGCCGACGACCGTCGCGCCCGGCGGGGCGGACAAGCCAACACCCGGGTCCGCGACCTCGGCACCGGCGAGGACATCAACGTCACCACCGCCGAGGACACCGCCTTCTGGGAGTTCGCCGCGGTGGAAGTGCTGCGCCACGCAGGCATCCGCATCGAGGAGTTGTTGGAGCTCACCCACCTGAGCATCAGGCAGTATCAGCGTCCCAACGGCGAGGTCATCGCCCTACTGGTGATCGCCCCATCCAAGAGCGACCGTGAGCGCGTCATCCCGATGTCGGCGGAATTGTTCGCCGTCATCGCCGCGATCATCCGCCGGCACACCCAGCACGGCCGCACCATTCCGCTCATCCAGCGCTACGACAACCACGAGCGGCGAATGAGCGACCCGATGCCGTTCTTGTTCCAACGCCGCACGGGTGCCGTCCCGCGCGTGATCTCGCCCGCGACCGTGCTGGTCATGCTCCGCCGCCGCTGCGCTGAACTGGCCGAACAGCACCCCGGCTTCCGAACCGCCTGCTTCACGCCGCACGACTTCCGCCGGCTGCTGGCCACGGATCTGGTGAACAACGGACTGCCCATTCACATCGGCGCGGCGCTACTCGGGCACTTGAATTTGCAGACCACTCGCGGATATGTCGCGGTGTTCAACGAGGATGTCGTGCGCCATTACCAGGAATTCCTCGACCGGCGCCGGCAGGCGCGGTCAGCGGACGAGTATAAGCCGGTCACTGACACCGAGTGGTCCGAATTTGAGGAACACTTCGACCGGCGAAAGGTCGAGTTGGGTGGTTGCACGCGACCATATGGTTCCGCTTGCCAGCATGAGCACGCTTGTTTGCGTTGCCCCATGCTCAACATCAACCCGAAGATGCTGCCCCGGCTCGACGAGATCGAGGACGACCTGCTGGCCCGCCGCGCCCGCGCCGAGCAGGAAGCTTGGCTTGGTGAGGTCGAGGGCATCGACCTCACCCTCACCTTCCTCAGGCAGAAACGGGAGGAGACCAAGCGGCTGGCCCGCATCGCGCCGATCCAGCTCGGCATGCCGACACGTCGGGAGGGCCGCTGATGCGCACGGTGTCAGCCCCAAGACCCAGGGCGCCCCATCACGCTCACCCACCGCGTGGCGAGCCGCTCGTGTTCCCCAGTCTTCAGGAGGTCGGGTGCCCCAAAGGCCAACGCGGCCGCCGTGGCCGCGTGGCCTGCCTGCAGCCAAGCAGGATCGGTGAGGACCTCCACCTCATCCTCCTCGTCCCATCCAAACAGCGCCGGGCTGGTTCGCCGCGCCGCCTCCTCCACAGCGCGCCACACAGCCGAAAGCCCAACGCCAACCGGAGAACCAGACCGGCGCGTCCGGAGCCACCGATCCCACGCAGCTCGGTAGAGACCTTGCTCGTCATCCCCGCCCATCGCGGCGATGGCGTTCACCTGCGCACTCGTGAGGCGACGCGCCTGCTCGATCACCCTGACAACCGCGTCTCCGCAAGGGCCCAACACCAGCCACCCGGGCAGCTCCTCACACACCGTCACTGCCTGGCAGCGCAGCCATCGATTCGACGGCTGGAGACGGACCGCACCCTCCAGATCATCAACGCGCCACAGTCGGCATGGCCACGTCAGCGCCTCCATCGGGTCCTCGAGGACCACCAGCCCCTCATCACCGTGCAACTCGCGAGCCACCGGACGTCCAAGCCGACGTTCACGAGCTGCGAAAAGCCGCTCGGCATCAAAGACCACCCGAGCACCTACAGCCGGGTCAGGGACGCCAAAGAAGCCAGCCCCACCGGGGGCGTGGGTGAGGTAGTACGTCACACCCAGACAATACACAGCGCAACCGACGTGCCGGCTTGCTTGGTGCAGAGAAATTTTGAGAAGCGGAAGGTGGCCATCGGGACGTGCGCCCGCGCGTTCGGAACGCCCTGCATTCATGAACACGCATGTGTCAGGTGTTCGCTCCTGCGGCCAGACCCAGCCCAACGCGACCGGCTGGTGGAGATCCGCGACAACCTGCTGGCCCGCATCGCCGAAGCCGAACGCGAGGGCTGGCTGGGCGAGGTCGAGGGCCTCCAGGTCAGCCTCGCCGGCGCCAACGACAAGCTCGCCCAGCTCGAGCGGCGCGCCCGCAACCCCACCACCGTCGACCTCGGCATCCCAACCATCGCCAAACACTCCAAAATAGCTCGAACCGTAGTCGTAGACTCTTCCCATGGCGTCCAACTTTGAGTGTCTTGGCCTAGCAGTCTCGGGCCCCGAGGAGTACGAGGCCGTTGTGGGGCGGGCGCTGGCCAACGCCACGCCCGTGGGCCGGGTTGGCGACGCGCTGGTGGTGCGCTGGCAAGACCCCTCTGGGGTGCGGCTGATCGCCAGCATCCAGGATGGCAGTGTCACCGACCTGCTGCCGTCCTACGCCAGCGAGCCAGGCGCCCAGTTCGCCGACGTGCGGATGGTCAACGACGAGGTTGCAACGGCCGCTGTCGTCGACGAGGCGGGCGAGCAGTCCACCCAGATGGCCGTCGAGCTGGAGGATCGTGCCGTCATTCGTGCGGCCGGTGGCGCGCATCCTGGGGGCCGGGCCAGCGTTGTCGCGTTGGGCGTCGACGTGGGTGTCCACGCTGACGAGCACGCCTTCGCGGACTCGCCTGCGAGCCTACTCGGCGCCGCCGACGAGGCAGGCGACCCGCCGGCGCACTTTGTCGAACGGGGCTGGTCGTGGCCGCCCCGGATGGCCGCCCAATCGTTCATCTCCCACGGCGTGTTCGGCGACCCCGCCGACGCACAAGCGTTCGCGCGACTTGCTGGCATCGTTCCCTATGCCGAACGTCGCACCGTGTCCCTCACGGGCCAGGCATTCATCGTCGCCCGCGTTCGCACCGTCGGGTTCGAGGCTGACCTCTGCCTGCCGGGTTCGGATCATCCTCAGACGCCCACCGCTGGGCAGGTCGTCGCCGGCACCGTCTTCCTTGTCGCCGCCATGGGCCTGGCCCTGCCGGACGGCTATGGCGCGAAACGCCCACGGGGCCGGTTTCTTCGCCGCCGCAACGCCAACTGAGCGGGCCACAAGCCGATCGCCGCACCCAAGCCGATCGAGTTCAGTGAAGCCTGCCTGACCTGCCCGATGTTCATCACCACCCCCAAGTTCCTCGAAAAGCACCGCGCCCACCGCGAGCAAACGCGACGACTGATCGCCACCGCCACGACCAAGGGCCAGCTGCGGCTGGCCGAGATGAACCAGCAGGTCCTCACCAATCTGGACCGGATCATCACCGCACTTGAAGCCGAGACACCCGCCGCGGCCGACCCAGGCGAGGAGATAACCGATGCGGACTGACAACTCCCATCACTTGGTCGCCGCCGCACGCCGCCGCAGCGCTGCAACGCACGAGCGTGCCGTCACGGCACTACGCCGCCTGGATGCGACCGGCCGCCCGGTCAGTTTCGATATCGTCGCCCGCGAGGCCGGCGTCTCGCGTTCGTGGCTCTACGCGCAGCCGGACCTGCGCGCCGAGATTGAGCAGCTCCGCACCCGCCATGATCCAGCGGCATCGTTCTCGCCGTCGGTGCCGATCCCGGCCCGGCAGCGCGCCTCGGATGCTTCCCTGCGGCACCGGCTCGAGACCGCGGGTGCCGAGATCCGCCGGTTACGGGAGGAGAACCGGCAACTCCGCGAGCGACTCGCCTGGGCGCACGGCGAACTCCGAACAGCTACGGTTCACGGACCGACTGGTAACAGGGACCCGTCGGAACGGAGCAGATCGGCAGCGATTGGCCCCTGCTCCTGAAAGCCCCCAGACGGCTCGCCAGCACGGGTCGAAGCGGTACGGTAAGCGGGTCCGCCGCCAGCCGCCGCCACTTCAGCCTTGTCGAGGAACTCCCATGTCGCGTCGGCCGATTCTGCTGCTTTTCGCCGTGGTCGCCGGCCTGCTGTCGGTGCTGCTTGCGATCGCGGTCAACATCGCCACCGGCGGTCAGCTCCCCGGCCCCCTCGCCCCCTACCGAGGGCTCGCCTGGCCGGCCGTTGCCGTGCTTACGGTAACGACGGTGGGGCTGGCAATTGGCAGTTCGCCCTTGACCCGCCCGCCGGCTCGCACGCCTCGCCGGTGACCGGCGGGACGACACTGGCTGCTCACGTGCCCCTCCCGGTGGTCCCGGCCGAGCTGCCACCAGACATCACTACCTTCACCGGCCGGCAGGCCGAACTGGCGCGGCTCGGTGCGCTGCTTGCCCCTTCCCAGCTCCCGGCGCGTGCGGTCGCGCTCGTGATCGTGGTGATCGCCGGCAAGCCCGGCGTGGGCAAGTCAGCGCTCGCCGTCCACCTTGCCCACCAGGCGGCCTCGCGGTATCCCGACGCCCAGCTGTACGTGGACCTCTGCGGCAGCGAGCCCGAGCCGCTGGCTCCCGACGACGTGCTTGGCCGGTTCCTGCGCGCGCTTGGCCGGCGAGCCGACGACATCCCCGTCGGCCTCGCCGACCAGACCGCAGCCTACCGTTCGGCGCTGGCCGGCAAGCGGGCACTGGTGGTGCTCGACAACGCCACCAGCGAAGCGCAGGTCCGGCCGCTCCTGCCCGGCAGCCCAACCTGCGCGGTGCTGGTGACCAGTCGGCGGGCACTGGCCGCACTCGACGGCACGACCCCGGTCACCCTGGAGGTCCTCGACGAGGACGAGGCGGTGGCGCTGCTCGGCGGACTCGCCGGTCCCGACCGCGTCGCGGCCGAGCCGGCGGCGGCCGCGACCGTCGTCCGCCACTGTGGCCTGCTGCCCCTGGCCGTCCGGATCGCCGGGGCACGGCTGCGCAGCCGCCCGGCCTGGACGGTCGCCACCCTGGCCGGCCAGCTCGCCGATGAGCACCAGCGGCTGCAGCGGCTGCGCCTGGGCGACCTGGACGTCAGGACGAGCTTCGCGCTCAGCTACGCCGGCCTGGACCCGGCTGCCGCGCGCGCGTTCCGGCTACTCGGGCTGCTCACCGGCCCGGACTTCGCCGCCGGGGTGGCCGCCGCGCTGACCGCCACCGCGGTGGAGGAGGTGGAGGCGACGCTTGAGGGGCTGGCCGAAGCCCAGCTGCTGGAAACCCCGGCAGCCGGGCGCTACCACTTCCACGACCTGCTGCGCCTGTTCGCCCGCGAGCGCGCCGACAGCGAGGAGCCCGCGGCCCAGCAGCACGCGGCGCTGGAACGCGCGTTCGCCTGGTACCGAGCCAGGACCCAGGATGCGGTTGCGCAACTCCAGACGCGCACCCCCGCCAATGAGGAACCGGCAGCTCGGCAGGCCGCCTGGGCCTGGCTGGAGCGCGAGCGGCCGAACCTGGTCGCCGCCGTCGAACAGGCCGCCAGCCGGCACCTGGACGTACTGGCCGCCGACTTGGCGTTCGCCCTGGACGACTTCTTCGACCGCGGCGGGTATGCTGCCAACGCCCACCGAGTCGCCGAGGTGGCCCTGGTGGCGACGCGGCGCACTGGCGATCGTCGCGGCCAAGCTAAAGCCCTGCACCGCCTCGGCAGCTCCTACCGCGGTCGGGGTCAGTTCGGCGAGGCGATCAGCTATCACACGCAGCACCTGGAGGTGGCGCGCGAGCTGAGTCATCGCGGCCGCCAGGCGCAGGCGTTGATGAACCTTGGCAGCACCTACCGTGACCAGCGCCGTTTCGACGAAGCAATCGATTACTACCAGCAGAGCCTCACGCTCTGCCGTGAACCGCAAGGCGCAGAGCGGCTGGTTGCAATGGAAGGCCGCATCTTGAGCAACCTCGGCCTCACCTACCACCAGCAGGGCCAGCTCGACAAGGCGATCGCCTGCTATGAGCAAAGCCTCGCCGCCGCCCGCGGGGCGGGTGACCACCCCGGCGCGGGCACGGTGCTGCTGCGGCTGGGTGACATCTCCCGTGTGCAACAGCGCCTTGAGGACGCCGCCGCCTGCTACCAGCAAAGCCTGGGGTTCTTCCAGGAGGGCAACCACCGCCACAGCGAGGGGCTTGCCCTGTTGCACCTCGGGTCGGTCATGGCAGCCATGCGCAATGAGCAGGCCGCGCGAAAGCACTGGCACGACGCGCTCGTGATCTTTGTAGATCTTGGCGCACCCCAAGCCGACGAGGTTCGGGCTCTGCTGGGGTCCACCCCCGACAGCTGAACCGACTGTGCACCAGTCACGACCGCGAGGGTCGATGCATGGTGGGACGCCGCCACCTTCACCGAATCACGTGTTCGCCGCTGCTCTGAGCGGGTCGGCAACCGAAAGGGCGGCCGACGGGAGGCGGCGGCACAGGCCGCATGGAACGCGGCCGCACTGGACAACAGCCAAAGCCTGTACATCCCCTATTACCCCTTAGCTACAGCATCGATTCGATAACAACCGACGCCCTCTACGCTGCTCCCAGACTGTTGGTTGAACGCGTCTCGTACGTCATCCATGACACAACGTTGCTGGTCAGGAGATAGACGCTTCGCTCGACTGAAGATACCGACGAAGTCGGCCACTGTGGTGTCGCCGTCGCCGGCCACCGTGACCAGGTCGGGGAAGGCGGCCTCCACCAGGGCCGTCTTGCCAGTCCCAGGCGGGCCATAGAGCTAAGGTGGGCATACCCGCAGCGCGGAGCGCCCGCAGCGCCGTGACGTCGACAGCTCCTCGGGACCTGGCAATCACGCGCCTACAACGCCCGATGACCAGCAACGATGGGATCCGCTGACAACCGCCTGATGGAAAGTTGATGGAGTGAGGCGGAGGCACGCACCAGACCAGAGGTACAACGCCGCGCTTCGTGCGTCTGGCTGCGAAGATCGCACTGCCACCGAAGCGTCGGCGAGATCGTTGATGGGCCGTGAGGTCGATTCTCCGGAGCCGTACGCGTCGCGATGGGGTCCATGTCCAGGGCCCGTGGACCCTCGCACTCGGAATGGAACCCCCTGGCACAATCGTCCGCCTGGCAGGACGACGCCGTCGGCATTGACCGAACATGTGGTCCCGCGCTCGCGGCTGAACCCAGCGAGCTTACCGGTAGGGACCACCATGGACCGTCAGCGTCCTACACTCGAGCGCGAGTCGAGGCCCTGACGTCCAAATCGTGACGTAGTGATGGGGGTGGCGTAGGGATGCCGGTCGAGATTGGACTCTGGCGGGTCGATGGGGATGAGCCAACCAAGCTGACGTCGTCCGGTGTCCCGCTGGAGTCACGGCTGGAGGGGCTCATCGAACGCGACCCGACCATCCTCGGCACGCCGCTGCTGCTCATCGGTCGGCAAGTCCCCACTAGCCACAATGCCATGCAGTTAGGGACTTCGGCAGCTTATGCCAGGTAGGGTCGACGGGAGGACGCTGACGGCCTGGGCGGGCGGCATGGTCGGCTGCGGCCAGCTGCGATGCTGGGCACGCTTGAGCTGGTAGTTGCTCATCTTGCGCTTCACCGCCCGAGGGAAGGCCCGCAAGCGGCGTGGCGGCAGCAGCCCGGTCAGCAACTCCTCGACCGCCGTGCGGACCGCGGCGGCGATCTGCTCAGGGGGAAAACGCCGGCCGGGCGATCACCTGGCGGCGCACGACCCGCAGACTACGGATAAACGACAGCCGGTCGGGGTCCAAGTCCTCGGCCAGCGCGGCGGTGTGCATCACCGCTCGCAGGGCGTAGTGGACCAACAGGTGCGCCCAGACCTCCTGGGCGACCAGCTCCGGGCTCTTGGAGCGCAGCACCTGCTTGGGGCCGCGCTGGGTCGTCTTCAACTCCGCCAGCGCGGTCTCGATCTCCCACCGCTCGGTGTACAGCGCGGCCAGCTCGTGGGCGGGCGCCAGGTCGGGGTCAAGGATGGTGGTCACCAGCCGGTAGCGGTCCACGCTGGTGCGCCGGCCCGGGTCGGCAAGGGTGTACTCGATGACCCGCACCGTGATCGGGTGGCGCCTGCGGCGGTCGGAGGCGGCATACAACCGGCTCAGCCACGACCCGTCCGAAAGCACCTGGTCAACCGGCAGCTTGGGGGCGGTCTTGCTGCCGCACTTGACCCGCCACAGCAGGTCCGCGCCGGTGCGGGCCATGGCCCGCCACAGCTCGGCGCCGACAAACAGCCGGTCGGCCAGCAGCAGCACCCCCGGCCCAAGCGGCCCGCCCTCGCGGGCCAGCTGGCGGGCCAGGGTCTGCTCACCGCTTGAGTAGGGACCCTGGACGGCGTCGACGATCGCGTGCGTGCCCGCCTCCACCAGCCCCACCACCCGCACCTGCGGGAACGCCCCCTGCCCCTCCCCCCGGCCGCTCTTGGCGCGCCCCAACGCCTGGTTGGCGGGGCTGTCGGGCACGTCCAGGCAGGTCCCGTCCAACACCAGCAGCCGCCAGTGGCGATACCACGCGCCCCGGGTCGCCTGGGTCGCCAACGGCCGGGCGGCCCTGGCGAACAGCACCTTGAGCGGCTCGGGGCCCAGCCGGGTGCGGGCCTCGACCAGCGCCGAGGCGCCCGGCACGTGCCAGTACGGCCAGCTGCGCCGACCCCGCCGTGCCTGCTGCGCCCAGCCCAGCCCCTCCACCAGGCAGCGCAGCACCTCCTCGTAGGCGGCATGGCTATACAGCGCCAACGCCAACACGAAGTAGACGACCACGCGGGCGGGCAGCAGCCGGCGGCGCTGCTCGGCCCGGCCGGTCTCATCGACCACACGATCCACCAGCTCTGGCGGAAAGGTGCTGGTCAGGGCGCCCAGCGCGATCCGGTCGGTGATCGGCGGCGGCGAGGGCAGC
>JBKPDO010000246.1:0-25902 GCA_046727955.1 bacterium
GTGCTGAGGGCCAGGCCAGCGGCGCGCCCGGCGCGGCCGCAACGCCCGCAACGCCCGCAACGCCCGCCGCGGCCAAGGGCAGGGCAGGCGGCCCCGCGCTGGTGCCGTCTCCCACCAAGGGCGGCAGGACCGACAGCGCCGCCGACCTGGACGACCTCGGCGGCGACGTCGAGGAGGAGACGGCCCGGCGCCGCTCTCGGCGCCGCAGAGGCGACGGGACCGCCGCGGACGACCTCGATGCCGAGACCGTCGCGGTGACACTCCCCTCGGCGGCCAAGCCGTCGCCGACCCCGGCCTCGCCGCCGAACGCTGGCGAGGCAGTGCAGCTCGCCATGACCCTCAAGGCGGAGGCCGGCGGCGCCTACACGCTCCCGCCCGGGTCGCTGCTGCGGCGCAGCAACGCCCGGCCGGTGGACGCCCGCCGGCTCGACGAGACCGCCCAGGTGCTGCAGAACGTTCTCGAGCAGTTCGAGGTCGACGCGCGCGTTGTCCGCTACACGCGCGGACCGACCGTCACGCGCTACGAGGTGGAGCTCGGCCCGGCGACCAAGGTCGCCCGCGTCGTCGGCCTCTCCCACGACATCGCCTACGCGGTCGCCTCCCCGGACGTGCGCATCATCGCGCCGATCCCGGGCAAATCCGCGATCGGCATCGAGATCCCGAACAGGGACCGCGAGCTGGTCACGCTCGGCGACATCCTCGGTCCCATCGGCACCAAGGACGACCTGCACCCCCTGACGGTCGCGCTGGGCAAGGACATCGGCGGCGAGCCGGTGCTCGCCAACCTCACCGACATGCCGCACGTGCTGATCGCCGGCGCCACCGGCGCGGGCAAGTCGGTCTGCCTCAACGTCTTCGTCACCAGCCTGCTCATGCGCAACCCGCCCGAGCGGGTGCGGGTCATCCTCATCGATCCCAAGCGCGTCGAGATGACCAACTACGAGGGCGTCCCGCACCTCATCACACCGGTGGTGACTCACCCCAAGCGGGCCAGCGAGGCGCTCGCCTGGGCGGTCAGAGAGATGGAGCTGCGCCTGGAGACGCTGGCGCTCGTCGGCGTCCGCAACATCGCCGCGTACAACAAGGCGGCCAAAGAGGGGAAACTGCCGAAGCTGCCCTCCGCCGGCGTCGACGACGACTGGCGGCCCGACGGGGAGCGGGACCGCTCCACTCTGCCCTACGTCGTGGTGGTGATCGACGAGCTCTCCGACCTGATGATGGTCGCCCCGCGTGACGTCGAGGACGCCATCTGCCGGATCGCCCAGATGGCCAGGGCGGTCGGCATTCACTTGGTGGTGGCGACCCAGCGGCCCTCCGTCGACGTGGTCACCGGTCTGATCAAGGCGAACATCCCGAGCCGCATCGCCTTCATGGTCGCAAGCGCGCAGGACTCGCGGGTGATCCTGGACGCCGGCGGGGCCGACAAGCTGGTCGGCCACGGCGACATGCTCTACCTGCCGGGCGGGACCTCCAAGGCGCGCCGCGTCCAGGGCGCCTTCATCACCGAGAAGGAGGTCGAGGCGGTGGTCGCCTACTGCAAGGCGCAGCAGCAGGCCGCCTACCAGCCCGGCGTGGTGGCGGAGGGCCGCGCCGCCAGCGACGACGGCGACTCCGACGAGGACCCCCTGCTCGGCCAGGCGATGGAGATCATCGTGCGGTCGGGGCTGGGGTCGACCTCGATGCTCCAGTCGAGGATGAAGGTCGGCTTTTCGCGTGCCAGGCGCATCATGGACCAGCTCGAGGACAAGGGGGTGGTCGGACCCTCGGAGGGCTCCAAGCCGCGCGACGTGCTGATGACCGTGGAAGAGCTCGAGGAGCTGCGCGAGCGAGAGTCGACATACGACGATATCGTTGAAGAATCGTAGTGACGCGGTCGTTGAACGCGACCTTGGCCGTGGCTAGAATCCGCTACTCGAGCTGTCGCAAGGTAGTCAATCGGGTCGCATCGCCGGGGTGTTTCGGACCGGCACCGGCGGTCAACTCGTTGGAGCGAACGTCTTCTTACAGCTAAAGGGGTGTCCCGGCTGAGCATCGGGGAGAAGCTGCGCTCGGCCCGGGAGGCGCAGGGAAAGAGCCTTCAGGAGGCCTCTGCCGCAACCCGAATCAGGCCGAGCTATCTCGAGGCGCTCGAGGCGGAGCGCTTCGCGGAGCTGGGCGGCAACGTCTACGCCAAGGGCTTCCTGCGCTCCTACGCCGGCTACCTCGGCCTCGACCCAGCGCCGCTGCTGGAGCAGTACCGCGCGCAGGAGCGGCCGGAGGGGCCGGTGTTCGAGCGCGCCCCGCGGGCGCTGAGCGGGCTGGGACTGGAGCGCAGCCGCCGCGGCCTCTCGGGCTGGCTGGTGGTGGGGATCGTGACCGTCTCCATCGTGCTCGTGGCCTCGCTGTGGTCGCTGCTCAAGCCGCCGCGCTCGACGTCGCAGGGGCCGCTCGGCGCGGCCGCGCCGCCGGTGGCCTCCACCACCACGACGATCCGTGAGGCGACGACCACCACCCAGGCCAAGTCCAAGGGCGTGACGGTGGTGCTGCGCTACCTGGATCGCTCCTGGACCAGGGTGACCACCGACGGGACGGTCTCCTACGAGGGCATCCCGAGCGCCTCCGAGCAGCGCACCTTCAAGGCCGACCACTCGCTCGAGCTGATGCTCGGCGCTCCTTCGGTGGTGGAGCTCACCGTCAACGGCAAGTCGCTGGGGATCGCCGACAGCTCCGGGCGCATCTACCGCCACGCCTTCACACCCGGCTCGACACCGGACGGCAGCACCAGCGCCGACAGCGGTGGCGGCAACGGTGCCACCGCGTCCAGCCTGGGCTGAGGCCTGCGGGCCGGCGGCGCGACGGTGTGACCTGCCCCGGCGGCCCCTGCCCTCGCGGCGGTATCCTCGCTGCCGGCCGTGACTGTAGAGCACCGTCGAGTATGCGCGGTGCGCCGTCGCGGCTTTGCGCCGCGCCACGCGATCGGGGCGTGGCCCCGGTACTCGGCGGTGCTCTAGGACGCGGAAGGAAGCGGGTCAGGCAGGGATGACGACAACCGATCGAGCCGAGGTGCGCAGTGTGGCCATCGTCACGCTCGGCTGTGGGCGTAACGAGGTCGACTCCGAGCACGCCGCCGGCCTGCTGGCGGCCTCCGGGTTCACGGTGGTCGACGACCCCGAGCGGGCCGACGCCGTGGTCGTCAACACCTGTGCCTTCATCGAGAGCGCCAAGACCGAGTCGATCGAGACGGTGCTCGACGCCGCCGAGCTGAAGACGCGCGGCGCTGCCAAGACGGTCCTGGTCATGGGATGCATGGCCGAGCGCTACACCAAGGAGCTGCGCGCCGAGCTGCCGGAGGCCGACGCGGTGGTGCCGTTCGCCGACTACGCCCGCCTGCCCGAGTTGCTTAGCGCCCGTCCGCGGGGCAGGGCTCCCGCGACCGAGTCGTCACTGGTGCCGCCGGGGCGCCGGGCGCTGCCGATGGTGTTCCCACCGCCGGCCGGAGCGGCCTTCGCGCCACGTCCAGCGCCGCGCGGCCCGGTCGCGCTGGTCAAGCTGGCTGAGGGCTGCGACCGCGACTGCTCGTTCTGCGCCATCCCCTCGTTTCGCGGCCGCTTCCGCTCACGCCGGCCCACCGAGATCCTCGACGAGATCGCCTGGCTCGCCGGCCAGGGGGTCTCCGAGATCGGCCTAGTCGCCGAGAACTCCACCAGCTACGGCAAGGACCTCGGCGGCCGCGAGGCGCTGGTCAGGCTGCTGCGGGACCTCGCCACCATCGACGGGCTGCGGCGCGTGCGCCTGAACTACCTGCAGCCCGACGAGATCACCCCTGGCCTGCTCGAGGAGATGGCCGCCAACCCGGTGGTCTGCTCCTACTTCGACCTGTCGCTGCAGCACGCCAGCTTGCCGGTGCTGCGCCGCATGCGCCGCGGCGGCTCCAGGCAGGCCTTCCTCCAGCTGGTCGCCCGCATCCGCGCGCTGGACCCCGACGCCGCCTTCCGCTCGAACTTCATCGTCGGCTTCCCGGGCGAGCGCGCGGCGGACGTGCGTGAGCTGGAGGAGTTCCTGGAGGAGGCGCGCCTGGACTGGGTGGCCTTCTTCGCCTATTCGCCGGAGGACGGCACCGCCGCGCTCGCCCTCGACGGAGGCGTCCCGGCCGGCACCGCCCGCGCTCGCGTCGAGCGCCTCGAGGAACTGCAGGACCGGCTCATGGCCGAGATCCAGGCGGGCTGGGTCGGCCGCCGGCTCGAGGTCCTGGTCGAGCGGGTCGAGCCCGGCGGTGCCATCGAGGGCCGCAGCTTCCGCGAGGGCATCGACTCCGATGGCATCGTGCGGATCGACGGGGGCGTCGCAACCGTTGGCGACCACCTGGAGGTCGAGGTCGTCGCCGCCGAGGGGCCCGAGCTGGTCGCCCGGCCGGTGCGAGCCCCGACCAGCCACATCGCGCCTGTGGGCGCATAGCCCCGCCAGGCGGCTCGACGAAGACCGGAGGCGACAAAGCTTGCGCTGCGAGATCATCGGGGTCGGCACCGAGCTGCTGCTCGGCCAGATCGTCAACTCCAACGCGGCCTGGATCGGCCAGCACCTGGCTGCAGTGGGCTGGGACTCCCTACGCCAGACGGTGGTGGGGGACAATGAGAGCCGCATCGCCGAGGCGATCGAGGAGGCGCTCGAGCGCGCCGACGCTGTGATCGTGACCGGTGGCCTGGGTCCAACCCAGGACGACGTCACCCGCGAGGCGATCGCCGCCGTGGCTGGCGTGCCGCTGGTGCGTCGGCCCGAGCTGGAGCAGTGGCTGCGCGAGCGCTTCGCCCGCTTCGCCCGCGGCCGCATGGCCGAGATGAACCTGCGCCAGGCCGACGTCCCCGCGGGCGGGCGCGCCATCGACAACCCGATCGGCAGCGCACCAGGCCTGATCGTCGAGGTCAAGGGCAAGCCGGTCTACGCGGTCCCCGGGGTCCCGCGCGAGATGCAGGAGATGCTCGAGCACGTGGTGCTGCCGGACCTTGCCGTACGCGCCGGCGCGGGCCGCGCGATCGTCTCGCGGACCTTGCGCACCGCCGGGATCGGTGAGTCCCTGCTCGCGGAGCGCCTGACCCCGCTGTGGGATTCGGTCGGCGGCGTCACCATGGCGTACTTGGCAAGCGCGGGTGAGGTGCGGGTGCGCCTCACCGCGGTGGGCGGGACGCGCGACGAGGCGCTGGCCGGGATCGCTCCGGTCGAGGCGGCCATCCGCGCCGAGCTGGGCGATGCCATCTACGGGACCGACGACGAGACGCTCGAGGCGGCGGTCGGGCGCCTGCTGCGCTCGTCCAAGCGCACCCTCGCCTGCGCTGAGTCGCTCACCGGCGGGCTGCTTGGTGGCCGCATTACCACGGTGGCCGGGTCCAGCGACTATTACCGCGGCGGGGTGGTCGCCTATGCCACCGAGGCGAAGTCGGCCGTGCTGGGGGTCAACCGCGACCTGCTCGCGGAGTACGGTCCGGTGAGCGAGCCGGTGGCCGCCGCTATGGCGGCGGGCGTGCGGCGGCTACTGGGAGCAGGGGTGGGTCTGGCCACGACCGGGGTGGCGGGCCCGGCTGAGCAGGGCGGGCAGCCGGTCGGTACGGTCTGTCTGGGGGTGGTGGACGACGAGGGCACCGTGACGGAGCTGCTGCAGGCGCCGGGCGACCGCGCCCAGATCCGCGCCTGGGCGACCACGGGCGCGCTCGACCTCCTCCGCCGCCGTCTCGAGGGGAAGGCATGAGCGGCGGCGGGTCCGTTGGCGGCGAGCCCGCGGGCAGTGGCGGGTCCGTGGGGGTAAGCCGGTGAGCAGTGGCGGCCCCGTGGGCGGCAAGCCCGTGGGCGGTGGCGGGTCCGTGGGGAGTGGCGGCCCCACGGGCGGCGGGTCTGCGGGCGGTGAGCCCGTGGTCTCCGATCCGGATCTGTTGAGCGGGAGACTCTTCTTCGCGGTGCCGGTGCCGAGCGCGACCCGCGCCCGGCTGGAGGCGGCGCTGCCGGAGGTCGCCCGCGCGCTCCCGGAGGCTCGTGTCGCCAGCGCGGCGGGCTGGCACCTCACCCTGGCGTTCCTGGGCCAGGTGCGACCGGAGTCGGCCGCCGAGGTGGTGCGGGTCGGCGAGACGGCCGTGGCCGGCGTTCCCGCTGCGCACCTGCGGCTGGCTGGCGCGGGCGGCTTCCCCAATGCGCGCCGCGCGCGGGTGCTGTGGGCGGGCGTGGGTGGCGAGGTGGAGGTGCTCGCGACGCTGGCCAAGACCCTGGCGGAGGAGTGCCGCCGCGCTGGCCTGCGCTACGAGGAGCGGGAGCTTCACCCGCACCTGACCGTCGCCCGCCTGAAGCAGCCGGTGCCGCTGCCGGAGCCGACCCTTGAGCTGGTGAGGACCGTCAGCGCCGCGAGCCCGCCATGGCACGCCCGCGAGCTGTGCTGCTACCGCAGTATCCTGTCCAGGAGCGGCGCCCGCTACGAGGTCGTGCGCAAGTTCCCCCTGGGCCGCTCATAGCCCCCACCATCGGCGCTTCCTCCCCCGGCCGTTCCCCGCCACTCGCGGTTGTCCACAGATTTTGTATCCTTGTTGTACCGAACACACGTTCGTAGTACGTTGCTCCAGCCACGTAGGGGGACTCGCCGCTTGGCTGCCGGTCTCTGATCCACCCGCCGCAGCCTGCTGACCGAAGGTGACGATGAGCAGCCGATGACAAAGAAGCCGGGAGCGAAAGGAACTGTCATGGCCACGACCTATACTGCCCGGAACGGAGGCGTCCGGGGAGGGACCGTGGAGCGCGAGAAGGCACTGGAAGTCGCCCTGCTGCAGATCGAGAAGCAGTTCGGCAAGGGCGCGGTCATGCGCATGGGCGAGGCATCCGCCGGTCCCATCGAGGTCATCCCGACCGGGAGTCTCGCCCTCGACCTCGCCCTCGGCATCGGTGGGGTGCCGCGCGGCCGCGTGGTCGAGATCTACGGACCGGAGGGCAGCGGAAAGACCAGCGTCTCGCTGCACATCATCGCCGAGGCGCAGCGGGCCGGCGGGATCGCCGCCTTCATCGACGCCGAGCACGCCCTCGACGTCGCCTACGCCCGCAACCTCGGGGTCAACAGCGACGAGCTGCTGATCTCCCAGCCGGACACCGGCGAGCAGGCGCTCGAGATCGCGGACATGCTGATCCGCTCGGGGGCGATCGACGTGGTCGTGATCGACTCGGTGGCCGCCCTGGTGCCCAGGGCAGAGATCGAGGGCGAGATGGGCGACTCCCACGTCGGCCTCCAGGCCCGCCTGATGAGCCAGGCCCTGCGCAAGCTCGCCGGCACCATCTCCAAGTCCAAGACCACCGCCGTCTTCGTCAACCAGCTCCGAGAAAAGGTAGGCGTCCTCTTCGGGTGCTTCCACTACAGCACCCGGGTCACCCTGGCGGATGGCACCCAGGAGAAGATCGGCAAGATCGTCAACCAGAGGCTCCCGGTCGAGGTGCTCTCCTACGACCCCGAGGTCGGCGCGGTCGTTCCCAAGAAGGTCGTGAACTGGTTCGACAACGGCCGGACCGGCCAGTTCCTGCAATTCACGGTCGCCCGCCCGGCTGGCAACGGCCGCTCCCGGTTCGCCTGCACCCCAAATCATCTGATCCGTACCCCGGTTGGCTGGCGAGAGGCTCAGGAGCTGACCGTCGGGGACCGAGTCATGCAGGCGCTCCCGCACCGGCTGTCCGACCTCCAGTGGGAGGCTCTACTGGGCGGCCTGATGGGAGACGGCGCCCTGAGCCCGACGCGCAGCGGCTTCGGGGCCAGGTACCGATTCGGCCACGGCGCTCGCCAGACCGCGTACTGCGACTGGAAGGGCTCCCTGTTCGCCAACCTCCGGCCCTCCCGGAGCACGAACGCGAACGGAGCGGTGTTCTACGACGTGCCTCCGCTGCCTGAGCTGGCCGAGCTTCGGCAGGCCGTCTACATGGGCGGCAAGAAGGTGCTCAGCCATGACTACCTGAAGCGGCTCACGCCGCTGTCGCTGGCCATCTGGTATATGGACGACGCGACGTTCGCGCTGCGCGCCGAGGGCGTGCAGGAGCGGACCAGGAATGGGAGCGGGCGGGCGGACATCTGCATCCAGGCTATCGAGCCCACCAGCCGGCAGCGCCTAATCGACTACCTTGCCGACACCTGGGATATCCGGCCGAAGCTGACCCAGCGGGAGGGCAAGGCGGTGCTGGTGTTCCCCAAGGACGAGACGGCCAAGCTGCACGCGCTGATCGCGCCGTTCGTGCATCCGTCCATGGAATACAAGCTGCTGCCGCGCCATCGGGGTCAATTCTCCGTCGAGCCGGTGTTCGCACCAATGCGGTACGAGCTCATTCCGATGCCCGTGGTCTCGATCGCCCCCAAGCCGCCTTCCAGGAGCACCCACCGCTTCGACATCGAGGTCGAGGGGAGCCACAACTACCTGGTCGACGGCGTCGTGGCGCACAACTCCCCTGAGACGACCCCCGGCGGCCGTGCGCTGAAGTTCTACTCCTCGGTCCGGCTGGACATCCGCCGAATCGAGTCGCTAAAAGATGGCGCGGAGGTTGTCGGAAATAGAACAAGAGTTAAGGTTGTCAAGAATAAGTGCGCACCCCCTTTCCGTCAAGCGGAATTTGATATTCTATACGGTCAGGGAATTTCCAAGGAGGGGAGCCTCCTCGACGTCGGGGTGGACGTCGGCCTGGTCAAGAAGTCCGGGGCCTGGTTCACCTATGAGGGGGACCAGCTCGGCCAGGGGCGTGAGAACGCGCGCAACTTCCTGCGCGACAACCCGGAGCTGGCCCGGGAGATCGAGGAGAAGGTCAAGGCACAGCTCGGGATCGGGCTGCCGCCGGCGGTCCCCTCCCCGGACGGCTCCGACCCGGACGGCGACGCCGGTGAGCTCTGATGAGCCCCCCTGATGAGGCCCTGAGATGATCGGGAGATGATCGGCCGGCGGGCGACTGGCGGCTCGAGACCGCTGCGGCAGATGGGCCAGGAAGCACTCAAGGACGGCGTGGCCGCGTCGGCGGACGCGGCCCACGCCGCCGCCCTCCAACTGCTCACCGCACGGGCCCGGACCAGGGCCGAGCTGGAGCGCCGCCTCCAGCAGCGGGGCTTCGAGCCCGGCCCGATCGCCGAGACCCTGGACCGGCTCGCCGCCGTCGGGCTGGTCGACGACGGGGCGATGGCGCGGGACCTCGCCTCCGCCCGCGCCGCGCAGGGCGTCGACGCCTCCGCGATCGCCCTCGAGCTTCGCGATCGAGGGATCGACCCCGCTGTGGCCACCGGCGCGGTGGAGGCAGCGGTGCCGGCCGGCGAGCAAGTAGAGCGCTGCCGGGCGCTGGCTCGCGCCCGCTTTGCCAAGCTCCACGGCCACGGCCCAGAGGTGCAGTTCCGCCGGCTGGCCGCGTTCCTCATCCGGCGGGGCTATCCTCCCGAGATCGTCGAAACGGTCGTACGGGAACTTGTCGATCCTGACAGCTCTTGAGCGTGAATGTGCTGTAGAGGAATCTCGACTTGATTCTTACTTTTTGACAATTAGGCGGCGTGCTGTTCCTTGACCAAGCAACGATCCCGGCCTAGGCTGGACGTGCCCGGTCTTGCCGAGCTTAACTCTGATTACGTAACCTTTGGTGCATCGACCGTCCAACGGACAACACCACTCAGGAGGCAGGGAACTGCCCTCTGACTCGTCTGTAACCGTCCTGACGGACGCGGCCTTCGGGTCGTAATCCAGAGGTGCCTCGCAGCGCCGGGCGCGGCCGCTCGGCGCTGCTGCCGCTCCAGGGGCCAATGGTCGGCGGTCACGCCTAGCGGCCTTGAACCGGCTGGACGTCCCGGCCGGGTGGAGCGCAAAGGAGGCCGTTGTGCAGGCCGGCATCATTCTCTTGGGGACCCTTGCAGGGATCATCCTCGGCTTCGCGGTCGGGGTGGTCTACCAGCGGAAACAGGCAGCCGCGCTGACCGGGTCGGCGCATGACCAGGCTCGAGCTCTGGTCGACGACGCCCGCAGGCAGGCGGAGACGACACAGCGGGAGGCGGCGGTCGAAGCGCGAGACGCCGCGTTGCAGATCCGGCAGGCGGCCGAGTCGGAGACGATACGGCTTCGATCTCAAGTCGAGGATGAGGCTCGGAGTCGACTTTCTGAGGTCCGGCGCCGTGAGGAGCGCCTGCTCTCGCGCGAGGAGGGGTTCGAGGGCAAGCTGGCCGCCCTCGACCGCCGCGACGCGGACCTGGCCGAACGCGAGCAAACCGCGGAAACGACCCAGCACGAGCTGGACCGGGTGGTCGAGGAGCAGCGTCGCCGCCTCGAGCAGGTGGCGACCATGACCGCCGTCGAGGCCAAGGCCATGCTGGTCAAGCAGATCGAGGAGGAGGCCAAGCGGGACGCGATGGGGCTGGTCCGCGACCTCGAGCAGCAGGCGCGTGAGGAGGCTGAGCGGCGCGGCCGCAAGATCGTGACGCTCGCCATCCAGCGGGTGGCCTCGGAGCAGACCTCCGAGTCCACGGTGGCGGTCCTCCCGCTGCCGTCGGACGACATGAAGGGTCGCATCATCGGCCGGGAGGGCCGCAACATCCGCGCCTTCGAAGCGGTCACCGGCGTCAATCTCATCATCGACGACACTCCTGAGGCGGTGCTGCTCTCCTGCTTCGACCCGGTGCGGCGCGAGGTCGGACGGCTGACGCTCGAGAAGCTCGTCTCCGACGGCCGCATCCACCCGGCGCGCATCGAGGAGACCTACGACCGCGCGAAGGTGGAGGTCGAGAGTGAGGTCCGCCGCGCTGGCGAGGACGCTTGCATCGAAGTGGGCCTCACCGACTTCCACCCGGAGCTTGTCCGCGTGCTCGGGCGCCTGAAGTACCGCACCTCCTATGGCCAGAACGTGCTGCGCCACCTGATCGAGACGGCGCATCTCGCCGGCATAATGGCCGCCGAGCTGGGCATCGACGTGAAGCTGGCCAAGCGCTGCGGCTTCCTGCACGACATCGGCAAGGCCCTCACCCATGAGGTCGAGGGCTCCCACGCCATCATCGGCGCCGAGCTCGCCCGCCGGTTGAAGGAGTCGCCCGAGGTGGTGCACGCGATCGAGGCGCACCACGGCGAGGTCGAGCAGCGCACCGTCGAGGCGGTGATCTGCCAGGCGGCCGACGCGATCTCGGGCGGGCGGCCCGGCGCCCGGCGGGAGACGCTCGAGTCCTACGTCAAGCGGCTGGAGCGGCTCGAGGAGATCGCGGTCAGCTATCCCGGGGTAGACAAGGTCTTCGCCATGCAGGCAGGCCGCGAGGTCCGGATCATGGTCAGGCCGGAGGACGTCGACGACGTCGCCGCCCAGGTGCTCGCCCGCGACGTGGCCAAGCGGGTCGAGCAGGAGCTCCAGTACCCAGGACAGATCAAGATCACGGTGGTGCGGGAGATCCGCAGCATCGAATACGCCAAGTGAGTGAGTGAGTGAGTGAGTGACTGCGGGGGGGCGCCTGGCGCCCCCCCGCATGCCCCCCAAAGAGGTGAGGGCTTCGCCCTCGGTCAGATACATTGATCCGATGGCTTCAGGTCTTCTTTTCACTTGCTTGCACGGCCCGCGTGTGGGCCGTGCAAGCACTAACATAAGCGGCTGATGAGCGAGCGATACTTTGTTCGCACCTTCGGGTGCCAGATGAACGAGCACGACTCGGAGCGCATCGCGGGGTTGCTCGAGGCGCAGGGCATGGAGCCGGCGCGTGGGGTCGACGATGCCGATCTGGTCGTGCTCAACACCTGTGCCGTGCGCGAGAACGCCGACAACAAGCTGTACGGCACGCTCGGCCACCTGGCCACGACCAAGGCAAAGCGCAAGCTGACCATCGCGGTCGGCGGCTGCCTCGCCCAGAAGGACCAGGGCAGGGTGCTGGAGCGGGCGCCCTGGGTTGACGTGGTCTTCGGCACCCACAACATCGCCAGCCTTCCGGCGCTGCTGCGCCGCGCCCGCGAGCAGCGGGTCGCGCAGGCGGAGTTCTTCGACGAGATGCAGGCGTTCCCCTCGGCGCTGCCCGCCCGGCGGGACAGCGACTGGTCGGCCTGGGTCGCGATCAGCGTGGGCTGCAACAACACCTGCACCTTCTGCATCGTGCCCAAGCTCCGGGGCAAGGAGCGCAGCCGGCGGGTGGGCGACGTGGTGGCCGAGGTGCAGGCGCTGGTGGACAGCGGGGTGGCCGAGGTCACTCTGCTCGGCCAGAACGTCAACTCCTATGGCACCGACCTGCCGGGCCACCGCCAGCTTTTCGGCGACCTCCTGCGTGCCCTGGACGGGGTCAGCGGGCTCGAGCGACTGCGCTTCACCAGCCCGAACCCGAAGGACTTCCGGGACGACGTGGTCGAGGCCATGGCGAGCTGCCGGCCATTGTGCGAGCACGTTCACTTCCCGCTGCAGTCCGGTTCGGACCGGGTGCTGCGGCTGATGCGGCGCGGCTACCGCCGCCGCCGCTACCTGGAGATCCTCGGCAAGCTGCGCGCGGCCGTGCCCGGGGTGGCGTTCTCGACCGACATCATCGTCGGCTTCCCGGGCGAGACCGAGGAGGATTTCGCGCAGACGCTGGAGGTGGTCTCCGAGGTCCGCTTCGACTCGGCCTTCACCTTTCAGTACTCGCCGCGGCCCGGCACCGAGGCGGCCGGCATGCCCGGCCAGGTCCCGGCCGAGGTCGTCCGCGAGCGCTTCCAGCGCCTGGTGGCTCTGCAGGAGCGGATCGGCCTGGAGCGCAACCGCGCGCTGGTCGGCTCCCGGGTCGAGCTGCTGGTGGAGCAGGCCAGCTCGAAGAGCGACCCGAGCCGCATGTCCGGCCGGACCCGGACCAACAAGCTGTGCCACTTCCCAGCCTGGAGCGCCGCGGAGCCGGGTGGGCCGGATCTCGGCGTCGTCCCCGGTGACCTGGTGACGGTCACGGTGGAGCAGTCCGCTCCCCACCACCTCCTCGGTGGCGCGGTGCTGGCCCACCGGCCCCGCCGGGTGTCGGCCGCGTCCTGCGCCGTGGCCCCGGCCCATACGGTTCCGCTGCCGGCCGGGGCGGTCCCGCTGCCGCTGGTCGGCTGAGAGCGTGATCGTCGCCGCCGCGGTGGTGCCGCACCCGCCTCTGCTCGTCGCCGAGCTCGGCCGGGACGACTCGCCGGCGCTGGGCGAGCTGCGCTCGGCCTGCCGACGAGCGGTGGGGGCGATCGTGGAGGAGGCCGACGCGGTGCTGCTGGTCGGTGGCGGCCCGGAGTGGGCGCTCGCCGCGCCGGGGGCGTCGGCTTCGTTCGCGCCCTACGGCGCCGCCGTAGAGGTCGCCCTGCCCGTCCCGCCCGTCCCGCCCGTCCCGCCCGCCCTGCCCGTCCCGCCCGCCCTGCCCGTCCCGGCCACGGGGGGCCGCAGCGGCTGGCTCGGCCTCGACCGCTTGGCCGAGGCGCTGCCCAATGGCCTTCCCGCCCCGGACCTGCTGCGGGAGCTGCCCCTCTCGCTCGCCGTCGCCGCCTGGCTGCTGGCGGAGGCCGGTCGGGCGGTGCCTCCACTGGCCGCGCTGGCCGTGCCGGACTGGCTCGCCGGCGCCCAGGCCGCTGCGCTCGGCCGGGCGCTGGCCGTGGAACAGCCGTCCGCCGGCGGCAAGGTCGGCCTGCTCGCCATGGGCGACCTCTCCGCCCGGCGCACCCCCATGGCGCCGGCCACCTTCCAGCCCGGTGCCGCCGCCTTCGACCTGCTGGTCGGCCAGGCGGTCCGGGAGGGCGCGCCGACCCGGCTGCTGGACCTCGACCCGGCGCTCGCCGCTGTGCTCAGGGTGGCCGGGCTGGTCCCCCTGCAGGTGCTCGCCGGCGCGCTCGAGCAGGCGGGAGCGGTGCGGGGGGAGGTTCTCTACGAGGACGCTCCCTACGGGGTGGGCTACCTGGTAGGCGTCCTGAGGCCGTCGTGACCGCTCGGGCCGATGCCCGGCCGGGCCCGGTGCTGGCGCTGGTGGGGCCGACCGCGGCCGGGAAGACCGCGCTGGCGCTGGAGCTGGCCCCCAGACTCGGCGCGGAGATCGTCAGCGCCGACGCGATGCTCGTCTACCGCGGCATGGACATCGGCACCGCGAAGCCGACCCCAGCGGAGCGCGTCCGCGTGCCGCACCATCTGGTAGACGTGGTCGACCCCGGCGAGGAATTCTCCGTTGCCCGCTTCCAGCCCCTGGCACGCGCGGCCATCGCGGACGTGCTCGCCCGCGGCGCCGTGCCGCTGCTCGTCGGCGGCTCCGGGCTGTACTTCCACGCGGTGGTGGACGAATTCGTCTTCCCACCCACCGACGCGACCGTGCGCGCCAGGCTCGAGGCGGAGGCCGCGGAGACCGGCCTCGCCGCGCTCTACCGGCGCCTGGCCGAGCGCGACCCCGAGGCGGCCAGGCGCATTCAGCCGGCCAATCTGCGCCGCATCGTGCGGGCGCTCGAGGTCATCGAGCTGACCGGGCGCCGCTTCTCCTCCTTCCGCGAAGCCATGGACCAGCCGGTATCGCGCTACCGCCTCACCGTGCTCGGCCTCGACCCCGGGCCGGAGCTGCTGCGCGCCCGGGCGGCCGAACGGGTGGCCTCCATGGCCGCGGCCGGCCTGGTGGACGAGGTGCGGCTGCTGGCGACCCGCACGCTGTCGCGCACCGCCAGGCAGGCGCTCGGCTATAAGGAACTGCTCGACGCCCTGGGGCGGGGAACGCCGGTCGGGGCGGCGCTCGACGAGGTGATCGCCCGCACCCGCTCCTACGCCCGCCGGCAGCTCGCCTGGTTCCGGCGGGACGCGCGCGTGCGATGGGGTACCCTTCCACCCGGGCCCGGGCTCGAAGCGTGGGCCCGGGCCGAGTTCGCCAAAGGGCTCGCCGAAGGGGCCCGGGAACCCCGACGGGGTGCCCCCGGTGGCTCGAGCCGCCCATGACAGGAGGCGAGGGGTAGCCGGTGGAGTTCGTCAAGGCGCACGGCGCGGGCAACGACTTCGTGGTCGTCGAGGACCTCGACGACCACGTGGAGCTGTCGCCGGAGTTCGTGCGGGCGGTGTGCGACCGCCACTTCGGCGTCGGGGCGGACGGGCTCATCCGGATCGCGCCAGGCACCCGGGCGCCCTTCTTCATGGACTACCGCAATGCCGACGGCTCGTTCGCGGAGATGTGCGGCAACGGCGTCCGGGTGGTCGGCAAGTACCTCGCCGACCGAGGGCACGTCAGCGGCGCCTTCGACCTCGAGACCGGGGACGGCGTCAAGCACCTGGAGCTCTACCGCGACGACCGCGGCATGGTCGACCGGGTGTCGGTGGACATGGGCGCACCGAGCTTCGACCGAGCCGACCTGCCGATGAGCGGTGAGGGCGAGGCGCTCAAGGAGCCGCTCGAGGTGGCCGGGCACACCTTTGAAGCCACCTGCCTGTCCATGGGCAACCCACACGCCGTGGTCTTCGTGGACGACGTGGACGCCGCCCCGGTTACGACCGCCGGACCGCTGCTGGAGCGGCACCCGCTTTTCCCGAACCGCACCAACGTGGAGTTCGTCCAGGTCGTCGACCAGCACACCCTGCGCCAGCGCACCTGGGAGCGCGGTGTGGGCGAGACGCTCGCCTGCGGGACCGGAGCCTGCGCGGTCGCGGTCGCCAGCCAGGTCCGCGGCTTCGCCGGCAAGCGCGTGGCGATCAAGCTGCGCGGCGGGCGGCTCGAGCTGGAATGGTCGCCGGGGGGCACGGTGCGGATGACCGGTCCTGCTCGTGAGGTGGCCAGCGGCACCCTGGCCCCCGATCTCCTCGCTCGCCTGAGCGCGTGATCCGGCGCACATGCGGCTCTGACCTCAAGGAGTGATATCGAATGCAGACGGCGCGACGCATCGCAGCCCTCCCCCCGTACCTCTTCGCGGAGATCGACAAGAAGGTCGCCGCGGCCAAGGCGGCCGGCGTGGACGTGATCTCCTTCGGTGTTGGAGATCCTGACCTGCCTACCCCTGACTTCATCGTGGAGGAGCTGGCGCGCGCCGCGCACGACCCCTCGACCCACCGGTACCCCAGCTACTTCGGCCTGCCCGAGTTCTGTGAGGCTATCGCCGCCTTCTACCGGCGCCGCTTCGGCGTGGAGCTGGACCCCGGCACGCAGGTGTTGCCGCTGATCGGCTCCAAGGAGGGCATCGCCCACCTGCCCTTGGCGTTCGTCGACCCTGGCGACCCGGTGCTGGTGCCTGAGCCCTGCTACCCGGTCTACGAGATCGGCACCCTCCTCGCCGGCGGCCAGCCGGTGCACCTCCCGCTCACCGCAGGCGAGGACTGGTTCCCCGACTTCCGCCGTGTGGACGGCCAGGTGGCGGACCGCGCCAAGATCCTCTGGCTCAACTACCCGTCGAACCCGACCGCCGCGGTCGCCACGCTCGAGCAACTCGACGAGGCCGTCCGCTTCGCCGCCGAGCACGACCTGCTGCTCGCCTACGACAACGCCTACTCCGAGATCACCTATGACGGCTTCGTGGCCCCGTCGGTCCTGCAGGTGCCCGGCGCGCTCGAGGTGGCGCTCGAGCTCGGCTCGCTGTCGAAGATCTTCAACATGACAGGCTGGCGCATCGGCTGGGCGGTGGGCAGCGAGGTCGCCATCGAGGCCCTCGGCCGCGTCAAGACCAACATCGACTCCTGTATCTTCAACGCGATCCAGCGCGCCGGCGTGGCGGCCCTCGAGAGTGGCATGCCGCACCTGCCGGACCTCATCGCCACCTACCAGCGCCGCCGTGACCGGCTCATGGAGGTGTTCTGGGAGGCGGGCTGGAAGGTGGAGGCTCCCAAGGGCGCCCTGTACGTCTGGTTGCCGACCCCGCCGGGGGAGTCGAGCGTTGCCTTCACCGCCCGGCTCCTCGAGGAGGCCGGCGTGGTGGTCGCCCCCGGCACGGGTTACGGCCCGAGCGGCGAGGGTTACATCCGCCTGTCGCTCACCATCCCGGACTCGCGCCTGGAGGAGGGCTGCGAGCGGGTCCGCAAGGCCCTGATCGGCGGCTAGGGCTGGCGGCTCCCCAAGGTCACGCGGAATTTCCGGCGACGAACCAGCGTTGAGCCGCTACCGTGGACACTATGATAGAGACAGAGCAGACGATTTCTCCGGTTCGTCGTCCGCGGGACGACGGTGAGATCAGGCTCGTCGAGCTCCGCAAGCTGCGGCTCGAGCGGGTCATCCTGGTTGGCGTCGCGGTCGGTGGCTCCCTGGAGGGTGCCGAGCGGTCGCTCGATGAGCTGCGGCGTCTGGCCGAGACGGCTGGCGCTGAGGTCCTGGACGTCGCGCTCCAGCGCCGGCCACGCCCGGACGCCGGCACCTTCGTCGGCAAGGGCAAGGCGCTCGAGCTGGCCGGGATGGTCAAGGCGCTCGGCGCGGACACGGTGATCATGGACGAGGAGCTCTCCCCCGGCCAGTTGCGCCGGCTCGAGGAGCTGTTCGACGCCAAGGTCATCGACCGCACCGCGGTGATCCTGGACATCTTCGCCCAGCACGCCACCAGCCGTGAGGGCAAAGCGCAGGTCGAGCTGGCCCAGCTCAACTACCTGCTGCCGCGGCTGCGTGGCTGGGGCGAGAGCCTGAACCGGCAGGCCGGCGGCATCGGCGCCCGGCGAGGCCCTGGCGAGACCAAGATGGAGGTCGACCGGCGTCGCATCCGCCGGCGCATCACCAAGCTCCACCGGGACCTCGCCGAGCTGGCCAGGACCCGCGACGTGAAGCGCGGCGGCCGCGAGCGGGCCGGCGTGCCCGCCGTCGCTCTGGCCGGCTACACCAACGCCGGCAAGTCCACCTTGCTGAACCGTCTCTCCGGCTCCGGAGTGCTGGTCGAGGACAAGCTCTTCTCGACCCTCGACCCCACCACGCGGCGCCTGGACCTTCCGGACGGGCGCTCGGCCACCCTCACCGACACGGTCGGGTTCATCGCCAAGCTGCCGCACGACCTGATCGAGGCGTTCAAGTCCACGCTCGAGGAGGTGGCCCGCGCCGATCTGGTGGTGCACCTGGTCGACGTGGCCCAGCCCGACCCCGCCGGCCAGGTCGACGCGGTGCGCAAGGTGCTGGCCGAGGTCGGCGCCGCCGACGTGCCCGAGCTGCTGGTACTGAACAAAGTGGACCTGGTCGACGACCTCTCCCGCGCCCGGCTGGCCCGGGACTTCCCGGACGCGCCACAGATCTCGGCCGCCACCGGCGAGGAGGTCGACCGGCTGCTGCTCGACGTCGCCGCGCGGCTGCCGCATCCCGAGGTGTGCCTCACCGCCCTGCTGCCGTTCCAGCGAGGGGACCTGCTCGACCGCGCCTACCGCGAAGGCGAGATCCTCGAGGTCGAGCACCTCGCCGAGGGAACGCGCCTGCTCGTGCGCGCCCCGGCCGCGCTCGCCCACGCCCTCGATCCCTTCGCCGCGGCCACCCCAGCCGCGGTGATGTCGACGCGCCGCGGCTAGAGCCTGCGCAGCACGGCGACGACCTTGCCGAGGATCGCCGCCTGATCCCCGTCGATCGGCTCGTAGGCGGGGTTCGCCGGCATGAGCAGTCTGTGGCCGTCCTTTATCGACAGCCGCTTCACGGTGGCCTCGTCCTCTACGTTCGGGACCAGGGCCGCGACGACGTCCCCGTTGTCGGCGGCGTCCTGTCGCCGGACGACGACGTAGTCGTCGCCGAAGATGCCAGCCTCGATCATCGAGTCGCCTCGGACCCGCAGGACGAACAGGTCGCCCTGTCCCACCAGCTCGCGCGGGAGGGGCAGCATCTCCTCGACCTGGTCGTCGGGGAGGACGCCGGTACCGGCGGCGATGGGGCCGCTGAGCAGCGGCGCGTAGGTCGGGAGCGGCCGTGGCACCGTGGTCACCGGGCGGTCGACGTAGACCTCGATCGCGCGGGGCTTGGTGGGGTCCCGGCGGATGTAACCCTTTTTCTCCAGCGTCTCGAGCTGCGAATGCACGCTCGAGGTCGAGGTCAGCCCGACCGCGTCACAGATCTCCCGTATCGAGGGCGGATAGCCCCGTTCGGTGACGGCGTCGTGGATGAACTCGAGGATGCGTCGCTGCCTGCTGGTCAGCTCCTCGGCCATCGCCGTGTACCCCCTGAGCAATTGTGGCGTACTCCCCTACTCCCCATGGCAGGCGACCACTTCCTCCTGCTTGTGGCGACTTTAACAGCGCGACAGAAAGAAAGCAAACACCTGTTCGAATCATTGTCGTTAGGAATTCGCCGACCTTGCCGCGTGGGGTGCAGGTTGCCGTGTGGGGTGCAGGTTGCCGCGTGGAGTGCACCTGAGTTGCCGTGTGGAGTGCACGTTCCGTGTGGAGTGCACCTGAGTTTGCCGCGTGGGACGCACCTTGCCGCGCGAAGGGGCGCCTTTGACGTCCGACCTTGCCGCGTGGAGGGCACGTTGCCGCTGCGATGCACCTCTTCTTGCCGCGCGGGATGCAGTTTGTCGCGCGGAGCGCCCCCCCGTGGATTGGCCAAACGACCCGAAACCGCCCTAGGTGGCCCGCCCGGTCGCTCCCCATCGCTTCGCCATCCGCCCGGTCGCCGCTCCCAGTGGTCTGGCGCGGCCGTCCGGGGGTCGTGAGGCCCGTCCGACCAATTCGCTAACAGAATCCCTCTGATTGACATCGAACGTTCGTTCGAGCATGATGCCAGCAGCGTTCGAACAGACGTTCTCCCTACAGACGTTCACCCTGGTGGCGTCCACCAAGAACATCCAAGGAGGGAGCAGGCGATTTGCGTTCCCGAACGGTCGTGATCCTGCTGCTGGCCGCCTTCCTCCTGCTGGTGGCGCCCGCCCTCGTCAGGGACCAGGCCTTCGGGCGGGGGGAGTCCAGGGTCGTCTACGCCGCGCAGCGGGTCAGCTACACGGTGCAGCCCGGCGACACACTCTGGTCGCTCGCGCTCCGGATCGCTCCCGGGCGCGACCCAAGACCACTGGTCGACCAGTTGATCGCGGACAATCACCTACAGGGCGACCTTCAGGTGGGCCAGGCGATCTACCTGCCGGCGCCCGTGCGCTGAGACCGCCGCGGGGCGGCCCGGCTCAAGGGGCGGCCCGGCTCAGGGGCGCCCGGCGGGGGAGCGGGGCTTCGGGGGCGTGCTCTTGCGCAGTGACTCCAGGGCGTCGAGCTCCCGCTCGAAGTCGGCCGGGTCCTGGAAGTCCTTGTAGACGCTGGCGAAGCGCATGTACGCAACCTCGTCCAGATCGCGCAGGGCATTGAGCACCTCGATGCCGATCTCCTGGCTCTCGACCTCGCGCTGGCCCCGGACCCGGAACTGGTCCTCGATGTCACTGGCGACTTGTAGGATCTCCGCCCGGGACGGCGGTCGGTTCTTGCAGGCCTTCTCCAGCCCGGAAACCAGCTTGGCGAGATCGAAGTGCTCCTTGGACCCGTCGCGCTTGAGGACCAGCAGGGGCAGCTCCTCAACCCGCTCGAAGGTCGTGAAGCGGCGCCCGCACGCCGCGCAGGCACGGCGCCGGCGGATCGTCGCCCCGTCGTCGGACGGGCGCGAGTCGACGACGCGATCGTCGTCCACGGAACCACAGAAGGGGCAACGCACGGCTTCCTCCTTCTGGCCAGCTACATCGGCAACCACAACATATAGTGGTACAATAGCCAACCTGGAGCAAGTTATCCACAACATCTTGTGTATGAAGGGCTTGACCTCGAGCCAGGTTCGTTGCTAAATCACAGCGCTGCAAGTCATGTCCGTCGTCCCACTGGCGCCAACCGGAGTCCGGCCCAGCGACTCTCAGCGCCAACTTCCCCGGGGGACGTGAGCTAGGCCCTGTGGGGGGCCGCTAGGAGGTTCATCGTGGCCAAAACCCGGGACGCTCTGTCCGTTCAACAGGGTTCAGCTCGCAAGGGTCTGCAGGTCCGCCGCCTGTTCACGACGGAGGGCGTGCATCCGTACGACGAGCTGGCCTGGGAGCGCCGGGACGCCGTCATCACCAACTGGCGCGACGGGTCGATTGCCTTCGAGCAGCGTGACCTCGAGTTCCCCTCGACCTGGTCGCAGAACGCCACCAACATCGTCGCCCAGAAGTACTTCCGCGGACCGCTCGGCACCCCCCAGCGTGAGCACTCGGTGCGGCAGATGGTCGACCGGGTCGCCGGCACGATCACCAATTGGGGGGTCAAGGACGGCTATTTCGCCAGCCAGGCCGACGCCGAGGCGTTCCGGTCCGAGCTGACCCACCTCCTCGCCCACCAGAAAGCCGCCTTCAACTCGCCCGTCTGGTTCAACGTCGGAGTCGAGCCTCACCCCCAGTGCTCGGCGTGCCAGCCCTACGACGCCCTGATCAGCACCCCGACCGGCATGATGAAGATCGGCGACCTGGTCGAGCGGCGGGCCATCGGCACCGTGGTGTACGACGCCAACGGCGAGACGCGCGTGCGCGCGGTCAAGTTCAACGGTGACAAGCGCGTCTACCGGGTCAGGCTCCGCAACGGCTCCTTCATCGAGGCGACGGGCGATCATCTCGTGTTCGCCGTGCCCGAACGCCGGACCCAGGGCTCATGGCTCCGCGTGGACCGGCTCGAGCCCGGCATGCGCCTGCACCTCTACCCGCACCGGGCCTCCAGCGACGACCTGGTCGGGGGCCTGGCCGCTTCACTCGAGCGTCGGCGCGAGGAGGGCGGCGGTGTCGCGACCCTGACCCGATCCACGACCGGGACCAGGGAGGTCTCCGAGGCCGCGCTCGCCGGATGGCTCCAGGCGGACGGCTTCGTCGGCCAGTACCAGGCCGGCACCAACACCTCGCTCACGATCGAGCTCATGACCGTGACCGAGGAGGAGCACGACTGGGTCCAGCGTCACCTCCAAACGGTCTTTCCCGGCGTGCACCAGCACGTGCGGACCTTCGAGACCGACGGGGCCGGTCTGGTGAGTCGCCGGGTCCGGCTGTACGGCGAGGCGCTGCGCCCATTCGTCGAGGGATGGGGCCTGCTCGCCCGGCGGCACGAGATGCGCGTTCCTTCCCGGCTCTGGACGGCCTCCAACGAGGCGGTCGCCGCCTATCTCCGCAGCGTCTTCCAGGCGGACGGCTACGTGACGGTGCAGGGTGGCTCGAGCCGTGTGGCGGTCGCCGTGATCAGCGAGCGTTGGACCGAGGACCTGCAGGTGCTGCTGCTGCGTCTCGGCATCTACTCGCGCCGGCTGCGCAAGCTCGAGCGGCGCCCCGACCGGTCGGACCTGCACGAGGTCGAGATCAACGTGCGCTCCGAGCGGACGACGTTCGCCGAGCGGATCGGGTTCCTGTCGGCCGACAAGTCGGCACGGCCCGCGGCGTCGCTCGACCTCGACGGCAAGGACTGCCCCGACCTGCGTGAGGAGGAGATCCTCGCGATCGAGGACCGGGGCGTGCAGCCGGTGTACGACATCCAGACCGACAGCGGCGAGTACCTCTCGAACAACGTGCGGGTGCACAACTGCTTCATCCTGTCGGTCGAGGACACCATGCCCTCGATCCTCAACTGGTACGTGGAGGAGGGGCTGATCTTCAAGGGCGGCTCGGGCGCGGGCATCAACCTGTCGACCATCCGCTCCTCCCGCGAGCCGCTGGGCAACGGGGGCGAGGCATCCGGCCCCGTCTCCTTCATGCGCGGCGCCGACTCCTCCGCCGGCACAATAAAGTCGGGCGGAAAAACAAGAAGAGCGGCAAAAATGGTCGTACTGAACGTGGATCACCCGGACGTCCGTGACTTCATCTGGTGCAAGGCACGGGAGGAGCACAAGGCCCGGGTGCTGCGGGACGCCGGCTTCGACATGGACCTCGACGGGCGCGACTCGATCAGCATCCAGTACCAGAACGCCAACAACTCGGTGCGGGTCACCGACGAGTTCATGCACGCCTACGAGGACGACGGGGAGTTCGACCTCAAGGCCGTGCTCGACGGGCACGTGATCGAGCGGACCCGCGCCCGCGAGCTGATGCGTGAGATCGCCCAGGCCGCCTGGGAGTGCGCCGACCCCGGCATGCAGTACGACACCACGATCAACGACTGGCACACGACTCCGGAGTCGGGAAGGATCAACGCATCCAATCCATGCTTCACCGGCGAGACGCTCGTCCATACCGACAAGGGACTCATCCGCTTCGACGAGCTCGCCCGACGGGCGGTAGAGGGTGAGACCTTCGGGATCTACACCCACGACGCCACCAGTCCCGATTCGCCCAGCGAGACCGTCACCCTGAGCCGCCACGAGGCGGTGATGGTGACCGGAGTCAACCCGGTGGTGCGGCTGACGTTCTCCAACGGGGCCCAAGTCCGCTGCACGCCCAATCACCGCTTCTGGACCGCGAACCGCGGCTGGGTCGCGGCCGAGGACCTGGAGCCGACCGACGAAATCCGGCTGCTCGACCACGAGACCCCGACCGCCGCTGCCGACCGGCGGCTCCCGGTCCCGACCGACATCGCGGCGTACGGGTCGAAGGGCGACCACTCCGCTCCCATGGCGCTGCCGGAGAAGTGGGATCCGGACTTCGCCCACCTGCTCGGCTGGCTGGTCGGCGATGGCTCGTTCAGCGGCGACGTGATCTCGGCCATCTACGGCTCGGCGGAGGACCGCGAGGCCATCCTGCCGCGTCACCAGCGGCTGTTTACCGAGCTGAACGGCGGGCGCGAGCCCAAGGCAAGCGTTCAGGAGAACGGCACTGTGCAGCTTCGCCTCTCGCGCCGGGCCCTGGCGCTGTTCTTCGAGGCGCTCGGCCTCAAGCGGGTCAAGGCGGCCGAGAAGGACGTGCCGTGGTCGATCCTTCAGGCCCCCACCGACGTCGTGTGCGCCTTCCTCCGCGGCCTGTTCGACGCCGACGGCACGGTGGTGAACGGCAAGACGACCCTGTACGTCGGTCTGGGAAGCGTTTCATCGGAGTTGCTCCGATCGGTGCAGGCGCTGCTTTCCAGCCTCGGCATCTCGAGTAGGATCTACAAGAACCAGAAGGGGCGTCGTGGCCAGTTCTCCTACGTTGGTCGAGACGGGCGGGAACGTGCCTATGACTCCAGTCCATGCTCGGATCTGCGTATAGGCGGCGATGGTATCGATCGGTTTGCTGCCCTGATCGGTTTCGACCTGCCCAGCAAGGCTGGGCGCCTGCGAGAATTGACCTACATCGACAAGGGTCGTCAGCGGCGAACGGTCAAGCTGACCAGCCGTGAGGACGATGGTTTTGCGGTCACTTACAATTTGAGCGAGCCGAAAAACCACTCGTATGTTGTTCATGGTATGATTGTTGCGAACTGCTCAGAATATATGCATCTGGATAATTCGGCTTGCAATTTGGCGAGCTTGAATTTGCTGAAATTCCTGCGGGCCGATGGTGTTTTCGACGTCGAGAGGTTCAGGCACGCGGTCGAGATCGTCTTCCTGGCGCAGGAGATCATCGTCGGCAACTCGTCCTACCCGACCGAGAAGATCACCAGCAACGCCAAGGACTACCGCCAGCTCGGGCTCGGCTACGCCAACCTCGGCGCGCTGCTGATGGCGCAGGGGCAGCCATACGACTCGGACGGGGGACGGGCCTGGGCGGGGGCGATCACTGCACTGATGACCGGGCACGCCTATCGGACCAGCGCCCGCGTGGCGCAGGTGATGGGCCCGTTCGCCGGCTATCCCAAGAACCGCGAGCCGATGCTTCGCGTCATCGGCAAGCACCGCAAGGCGGTCGACGGCATCGACGCCAGCCTGGTGCAGCCGAGCCTGCTCGAGGCGGCCCGCACGGCCTGGGACGAGGCCCGCAAGTTCGGCGAGGAACATGGGTACCGAAATGCCCAAGCTAGTGTAATCGCACCTACTGGGACAATTGGCCTTCTCATGGATTGCGACACTACCGGGATCGAGCCCGACCTCGCCCTGGTGAAGACCAAGAAGCTGGTCGGCGGGGGCTCCATGTCGATCGTGAACCAGACCGTACCGCGGGCGCTGCGGCGGCTGGGCTACGCCGAGGAGCACGTCCAGGCCATCCTCGAGCACATCGCGGAGCACAACTCGGTGAAGGGCGCGCCGGCGCTCCGTAGGGAGCACTACCCGGTGTTTGACTGCGCCATCGGCGACTCGCCCATTCATTACATGGGCCACATCCGGATGATGTCCGCGGTCCAGCCGTTCATCTCGGGCGCACTGAGCAAGACCGTCAATATGCCTGAATCGGTCACGGTGGAGGAGGTCGAGCAGGCGTACCACGAGGGCTGGAAGCTCGGCCTCAAGGCGCTCGCGATCTACCGGGACAACTGCAAGGTCGGGCAGCCGCTGTCGGCGACCAAGTCCGCCAAGACCAAGGCTGTGCAGGCCGAGGCCGCTGTGCAGGCCGAGGCCGCCGAGACCGAGGAAGGCTCGGGCAGGGCGGACCGCAAGGTGGTCACCGACACCGGCGCGGTCATCGAGGTCGAGAGCGCGCCGGTCCGCCGCCGGCTTCCGCGGACGCGCCCATCCAACACCACCTCGTTCCGGGTCGGTGACATCGAGGGCTACCTGAGCGCCGGCTCCTACCCCGACGACGGCCTGGGCGAGATCTTCGTCAAGGTGTCGAAGCAGGGCTCGACCTTGTCGGGTGTCATGGACGCGTTCGCCATCGCGGTCAGCCTCGGCTTGCAGTACGGGGTGCCGCTTGAGGTGTACGTGGCCAAGTTCTCCAACATGATCTTCGAGCCCAACGGCATCACTGACGACCCGGACATCCGCATCACCCAGAGCCTGGTCGACTACATCGCCCGGCGCCTGGCCATCGACTACCTCGACGTCGAGACCCGCCACGCGCTAGGGATCAAGACCACCGCGGAGCGGATCGAGGAGGTCAACGGCAGCACGGGCAGCACGGGCAGCACGGGCAGCCTGGACGCCACGGCCGCCACCAAGCCCGCGGCGCCGGCCAGCGAGGCGAGCGAGACCGGGATCGGGAGCGCGGCAGGCGCGGCAGGCGCGGCGAGGACGGGGGGTGGGGCGCCCGCCGGCACGGGCGACGCCACGGCGGCCGACCT
>JBKPDO010000247.1:0-4184 GCA_046727955.1 bacterium
AGGTCCGCCCGGCCCGGTCTCGTCATGGCGCGGTCCTGCCCGGTGCAGTGCTGCCGATCGCGGCACCGACGGTCGTGTCCAGGGCCTTGCGGAGCGCACGGACGCGGAAGTCGGACGACACGCAGGTGTAAATCGAGGTCGTCGAGGCGTGCGCATGCCCGACCTGCTGCTGGATTATCTTGAGCTGCCGGCTCGTCCGATGCTGTGACCTGCGGTGTTTCATTGTGGACGTTGTCGTCGAGGTGTCAGGTGGGTGCATGGTCGTGGCCTTTCAGCCGGGGCCGATCGTTACCGGACTGGGATGGCGGCGGGCGGCTCGTGCCGTAGCCGTGTCGCGATTGGCGGTCGCGCGTTGCTCACCGAGGGCCCGGGCGAGTTGCTCGCGGAGCTTCTGGTTCTCCTCGGCCAACTGGCGGATCCGTTGTGTGGCGGCCTCCAGCCTGCGCAGCAGCGAGGCGTCGGAGGACCGTTGCCGGGCGGGCACCTGTGTCGCCGGTGCCCGGCGGCAGGTGGCGCGGAGGCGTTCGATCTCGGCCCGGATGTCGGGTTGGGCGTAGAGCCAGGACCGGGAGACCGCCGCGGCTTGGGCGACGGCCTCG
Organism: bacterium; assembly: GCA_046727955.1. Lineage (GTDB taxonomy): Bacteria > Actinomycetota > CALGFH01 > CALGFH01 > CALGFH01 > DASVXQ01. The sequence goes on from JBKPDO010000247.1 coordinate 600, forward strand.
AAGGTGACGGGGCGGCCTGCGGCGTCAAGGGTTCGCAGCGCTTGGATCGCCTTGGCCCTGGTGAGCTCGTGGCGTCGCCGGGCGGCGGCGATGATGTGGCGGGTGTTGTCAGCACGCATCGGCCGTCCTGGTCTCATCAGTGCCGATCTCCAGCGCGTTGATGATGTTGTCGAGGTTGCCCATGACCTGCCGGTTCATCTCGGCCAGACGGGCCTGACCGCGAGCTTCGGCGGCGGTGATGATCTGCAGCACCTGCTGGCGGTGCTCTCGGTGCTGTGGCAGGAATTCCGGCGTCGTGACGAACATCGGGCAGGTCAAACAAGAATTGGCATGCGGGCAGGTCTTCACCGCTGGAAGTCCGCAGAAGCCGTTGGGCAAGGCTTGGGTGACGCGACCGAGCCGTTGCTTAACCCAGTTCGCCTCCGCGAGTGGTCCGCCGGGGTCGATGGTGACGGTCTCGCCCTTGGCGTTTACCTTGCGGGCGTTCTCCCAGTGCCGGCGGACGGTTGAGTCGTGCAGCCGGGCATAGTGCGCCGTCATGTCACCACTGGAATGATCAAGTAGGACTCGCACGACCTCCTGCGGGACATCCCGGTTGATCAGGCGGGTGCCGAAGGTATGCCGCCACTGGTGCGGCGTGAGATGCACGGGCCGGCCATGCTCGTCACGGACCTCGCAGCGCGCCAGCCAGTCGCGTAGCTGGCCGCGGTAGGAGTGGGTGGTCAGGGATTTGCGGCCGTCGGGGTTCATCTTCGGGGCGGGGAACAGCCAGGGGCTGGCGGCGGGCCATCGGCGCAGGATCCGCTGTTGTTGCTCGGTGATGGCCTGCTCGACTTCCTCGTCGATCGGGACGAGGGCCTCTCGTTTCATCTTGCGGTTGACGTAGCGCAGGTAGGGCGCGCCGTCGCCGTCGCGGACAACGCAGTCCAACGCGACCTTGGTGGCATCCCCGACGCGCAGGCCGCAGCGCATGAGGACGACCGTGAGCAGTCGGCTGTCGGGGTTGTGCCAGCGGTCGAGATTTGCAGGCTGCTCGACCTGGGCCATGATGTGCTCGGCCAGGCCGCGTGGCAGACGTTTCTCGGGTTTGGGGAAGTCGTCGGGGTAGAACGCGGCGCTGGCGGGCAGGTTGTGATCCCACTCGTGCCGGCGGATCGCGTCGAGGAAAGCGCCCAGGGAGCTGATGTCCCGGCTGCGCGAGCGCGGCGCCCGGGGGTCGGTGGCCAGGTCTGCAAGGTAGCGCTCCAGCGTCACCCGGTCCACGTCGGCCGGGCTCATGATGCGGACCGACGGCGATGCCAGGAACCCCGCGAGGCGGGTCACGGCCTGGATGTCCACGTAAGTTTGGATGGGGCTGCGGCCGATGCTCAGCCGCCAGCGGGCGAACCGCTTGGCCAGCTCCCGCAGCCAGGGCTGCGGGATGCCGTCGAACCGCAGCCGTTTGCGTCCTTCGATCCCGAGGCGGCGCAGTTCCCACACATCCCTCGGGAACTCCGCCTCCCATCCGCTGCCGCAGAGCAGGTCCTCCAGGCACCGATAGGCGTAGCGCAGGAACGCGAGCTGCCCGTTCTTGCCGTGTCTCGCGGCGTGGCTGGCGTCGAAGAACTCGGCCCACTGCTGAATCGGCCAGTCCAGCAGCGAGGCCACCGCGCTGGCCGCGGCAAGCGTGATGACTGGGCGTGCGACGGCGGCGGGGGTCTTGACCTGCCGCTCGTCATGCCGGCATTGCAGCGCATACTGCAGCTCCAGTTTGAGCTGCCGACGGTCACCCAGCGGCCGGAAGTCGAAGCGGTCGTTTCCGTACGACTCGCAGAGCATCATGAACTCGCCGGTAGCCGGACGCCCTACCGCTTCCCATCGGGACCGATGGTTGACACAGAACGGTGAGCGTCCATGCGTCCAGAGCGTGCAGTACGACAGGGCGCAGACCGAGTGACCGGGATCATGCACTGGGGCAAGACCGGCCAGCCATGCGGCGCGGTCCGGTTTCCCCGCTCGTTCCCAGAACCCTTGGTGGCGGACGCACAACCCCCGGCGGGTGCCGCCGTAACGGCAACCCGGCACGATGCAGGCAGTGAGCTCCCTGCGCCCGAGCCCTTGCGGGGAGACCGTCGCGGCGAACGCCTCGATGTCGGGGCGGCCCTCGTCTTTCCATTTGTAGTAGTGGCCCTTGCAGAGCCTCCGGGTGCGCGGTTGCCGGACGCAGCCCGGCACCCGGCAAGGGGCGGAGTCGAACACCAGCGCGCCACGCTCGGGAACCAGGATGTCCACCCGGAACTCCGGGCGAACGGCGGCCATGAGCTTGCCCAGCAGTCCCGGTGCTGACGCTGGTGCGGCGGCCAGTTCCGCTGCGGTCACCACCGCACTTCCCGCCCGGTCAGGAACCCGGCGGCCTCCAGTGCGCGCCGGGTGTCCTCGACAGACAGGTGACCATATATGTCCAGGGTGGTCGTGATCGAGGAGTGCCCGAGCAAGGTGCTGACCACCTCGATCGGGGTGCCCCTGCGCAGCAGGCGTGTGGCGTAGGTGTGGCGATACCAGTGCGGGTCGAAGTTCACCCCGGTGACCCGCCGCAGCCGCTGCACCAGGTCGTAGACCGCCGGATAGCTCCACGGGCGACCGAACGGCTGGCCCCACAAGTTGACGAACACGTAGTCCGAATCCAGGTCGCCGTACTCCTCGTGCAGGTAGTCAGCGTAAAGCCGGATCGCCTCCGGGCTGACCGGGATGGTCCGCGGTGCCGCTGACTTGGCCCGTGCCTTGTTGTCGTTGGCCCGCGGGGTGATCGTCAGCTCGCCCTCGGCGGCGGCCAGGTCCTCATGGCGCAGCCCCAGGGCCTCCCCGATCCTTACGCCTGTATCCCACAGAAGAGCCCACAGCAGGCGGTCCCGAAGACGGGTGCACGCGTCCAAGATGGCCTGCACCTGGGCAGCGGCCAGGATGACAGGCTGCTTGCGCGGGCTGCGCAGCTTGATCGTGCGCCGCCGCTCTGGCTCTCCCGCGCTCAGGTGATAAAGGAACGGCTTCCATCCCGAGCGCCGCTGCGCAGGCTGCAACTCGGTGACCAGCTCCCCAAGATCGACCCCATGCCGGGCGTGAAACGTATACAAGCCGCTGACCGCCGACAGCTTCCTGTTCACGGTGACGGCAGAGCAATGGTGCTCAGCCGAGGGCAGCAAGGCCACCCCGCCAGCTCGGGCCGCCGGCGGCAGCCGCAGCCAGGCGACGAACTCGCCGAGATCCTCCAACCGGACCTCGCGCCAGTCCAGGCCCCGCACATCGAGGAAATCGAACCAGTCCTTCAGATCGTGGGCATACGCCTTGACCGTATTCGGCGACCGCTCGATATCGGTGAGATAGGCCAGGTAACGCTCGATCGGCTCCACCGGCCCGCCACCCTCGCCAAGGACTGTCCAGGACTCAAGCGACGAGACGGGCATCAGCACCCGCTGCACAAGCATCGGACCTCCGGGGTATCCGCGTAATGGACGACCGCAGATAACCACCTCCAGCACGCAAATTCCCGCACCGGCCGGGCTCGTGTTGCACGTCGTGGACACCCTTCCGTGGGCTAGAGAGAAGCTG
>JBKPDO010000248.1:0-10036 GCA_046727955.1 bacterium
GCTCCTGGCCCAGATGCAACAGGTCTCAGCCCAGGCCGCGGAGATCCTCCTCCACGAATCCGACGTCGCCCGCCCCAGCTCGGTTCAGACGCCCGCCCGGGCCCGGTAGCCACCTCGACTATTTCCGGGGGAAGTAACTAAGCTGCCCACACGCGTGCCCCTTTCGATCGCCCACCGTGATCGTGGCCTCTGCGGTGGCAGCGGCAGGCGTTGTGGCGTCGGCGTAGCCTGCGGTCATGGGGATGGCTGGTGCCTACAGGCTGGGACCGGAGTCCGGCCGGCTCTTGGTCCACACCACGCGTACCGGGCTGGGCGCCAAGGCCGGCCACGATCTCACCATCGAGGTCACCCGCTGGCATGGTCGCGCCACGGTCGATGCCGCCGACCCGGCGAACTCCTCGGTGACTGTCGAGGTTGAGGTTGATTCCTTCGAAGTCCGGGAAGCAACCGGCGGCGTCAAGCCGCTCACCGAGGCCGACCGCGCGGCGATCAACAAGACCCTCGGGGAGATCCTCCACACCGCGCAGCACCCAACCATCACCTTCCAGTCGAGGCGGGTCGACGGGTCGGCGGGGTCGTTCACCCTCGACGGCGAGCTGACGATCATGGGCATCACCCGGCCGGTCACGGTGCAGGGCCGCATGACCGACGGCCGGGTCGCTGGTCGGGCGACCGTAGTCCAGAGCCAATGGGGAATCCGGCCCTACTCGGCGTTCTTTGGCGCACTCAAGCTCAGCGACGAGGTCAAGGTCGACTTCGACGTGGCCCCCACGCCGGACGGTTGACGGCGCTTCGGCGTCGTGCTTGCCCCGGTCTTCAAACCCTGTATTCGCCGTTTAGAGCCGTTCGTCGGCGTCTGTGACCTGGGCGCAGCCGCTCGCCGCCGACCCAGCCTGCGCGTGTTGCTGTGGTTGTTGCTGGCGGCCGTACACCAGAGGTGGTCGAGCGGCTCTCGTCGAGCGGTTCTACAGGTGGACCACCGGACAGGTGAGGGTCCTGGTGATGCCGTCGACCACCTGCACGCGCGCGACCACCAGCCTGCCGAGCTCGTCGAGATTGCGCGCCTCGACGCGCACGATCAAGTCGTAGGGGCCGGTCACGTCCTCGGCCTGCTGCACGCCCGGGATCCCGACGATCTCCCGGGCGACCTGGGCCGCCTTGCCGACCTCGGTCTGGACCAGGATGTATGCCGTCACCACAGGTACCGACCCCCTTGCTGCGCTGGTTCGTCGAGGACGTCTGGGGGCACTTCGGCGACGACCACACCCGGCCGGGGGTGCCGCTGCTGCTGTCGGAGCGCAAGAACGCCGACGGCACCGCCGCCCGCGTCAGCGCCGAGACGCTGCGGGCCGGGCTCGCCGACGCCGCCGCCCGGCACCTCCCCGACTGGCCGGGCCAGCTGACCCCGCACGTCCTGCGGCACTTCTGCGCCTCCCAGCTCTACCAGGGCGGGATGGACCTGCTCGCCATCCAAACCGTCTTGGGGCACGCCTGGGTGGCCACCACGATGTCGTACGTGCACGTCCACGCCACCCACGTGGAGGACGCCTGGATCGCCGGTCAACACCGCGCCGCCGCCCGATTGGAAGGACTCCTGCGATGAAGTGGAACCTGCGGCTGGCCGCCGCCAACCGTGGCATCTGGAAGGCCAGCGAGCTGCAGCGCATGCTCGCCGACCACGGCCTGGTCATCAGCGCCGGGAAGCTGTCTGGCCTGTGGTCTGGGGAGCCGGCCAGCATCAAGCTGGCCGACCTGGACGTCATCTGCGCCGTGCTCGGCTGCGGCGTCGACGAACTCCTCATCCCCGAGCCCGACAAGGTCCAGCGCCCCACCCAGGGCGAGCACGAGCAGTCCGCCACGGCCTCGCCAGGGTCGCCAGGGCCGGCCAGGCCGCCGGTGACGCCCAAACGCCGGGACGGGCGGTCGCTCCCACCGGCGTGACGGAGGCGCGGATCCGGCCGGACAAGCCGGCTGCCAGCTGCGACGGCTGCTTTGCCTGGGGTGTGCTGCCCGGGCGCCGCTGCCGATCGTGCTCGACCTTTGACCGGTTGCACGAGCCCGGTCCGTGCACCGGCTGCGGTCGGACCGTCGCTGTCAAGAAGGGCTATTGTCGGCTGTGCTGGCTGCAAGCCCGGCTCCAGGTCCGGGCCCTTGGGCGCGGTGGCGTCCTGGCGCAGGACCTGCGCCAGGTGCGCTCCCAGCAGCTGTTCTTCTTCGGCATGCACCGCATCCGCCAGCCCGGCCCGCTGCTGGGCAAGCAAGGACGACGACCGCCCCGCCCCCAGCCCGAGCCGGCCAAGGAGCGACCGCGCCTGGCCGGCTGGGTGCAGCTCCGGCTGCCCATCGATGTCCGCCGCGACTACGCGCGCTTCGACCGACGCCTGCACGCCGACCTGGCCAACCCCACCCTGGTGCAGGCCCGCCACGCCGCCCGCGCCCTCGGCGAGGCCCACGGCTGGGGCCACTGGCTGGCCAAGGAGGTCGACCGCGCCTTGGTCATGCGCTGTCCGGCCACGCCGCCGGCGACATGATCCGCCTGTCAGAGCTGGCCCCGGTGCTGCGCCGCCGCGGGCTGGCCGTCGAACGCACCGCCGAGGTCCTCGACCACCTCGGCCTGCTCGACGACGACCGGACTCCAGCGTTCGAGGGCTGGCTGGACCGCAAACTCCACGGCATGACCCCCGGCATCCGCTGCGACGTCGAGCGCTGGCTGCGCACCCTGCGCAGCGGCGGGCCACGCGCCCACGCCCGCAGCCCCGAGACCATCTGGAGCTACCTCAACGGCATCCACCCGATCCTGCTGAGCTGGTCACAACGCTACGACCACCTCCGCGAAGTCACCCGCGACGATGTGCTCAGCGCCTTGGACCCACTGCACGGCAGCACACGCCGCTTCACCTTGAGCGTCCTGCGATCGCTGTTTCGCCACTGCAAGAAGACCGGGACGATCTTCCGCGACCCCACCTTCCGCATCCGCCACGCCGGCAACCACCACGGCGTCCTCCAGCCCCTGCAGCCCCAGGACATCCAGGCCGCCATCACCGCGGCAATCACCCCGGCCACCCGCCTCGCGCTCGTCTTGGCTGCCGTCCACGCCGCCCGGACCAACGCCATCAGGGAACTCCGCCTGCACGACGTCGACCTCGGCAACCGGCGGCTCGTCATCGCCGGCCGAGCCCGCCCACTCGACCAGCTCACCTACCAGGCGCTCGTCGACTGGCTCGACCACCGCCGCGCCCAGTGGCCCAACACCGCCAACCCGCACCTGCTGGTCAACCGCCTGACCGCCGTGAAGACCACACCGGTCGGCAAGGTCTGGCTCACCAAGCCGTTCTGGGGCCTGGAGGCCACCCTGGAGCGGCTGCACGCCGATCGGCAACTCGAGGAATCCCTCGTTCAGGGTCCCGACCCCTTGCACCTGGCCGCCGTGTTCGGGATCCACCACAACACCGCGATCCGCTACGCCAACGCCGCTCGCCAGCTCCTCACCACGATGGCCGAGGAACAAGCCCCCACCGGTTCCCACCAACCCAAGGACCGAAACACCCCATAGAGCGTGAAGACCCATGAGTTCAGCCTGAAGCTCCTTCAGTTCGCTCGAACTCCGGGCCTTCGCGCGGTGCCGTAGGCGCGGCTGCGGCGGAACGCGAAATCGTCCACGCCGAGCACGGCCACCCGGTCGACCTTGGGATCCGGAAGCCCTCGCAACAGCCGCAGCAGCGTGTCATGGCTGGCCGGCAGCCCAAGCCCAGTGGCCAGCCGCGTCCCGGCACGGCCTGCCAGCGCCAGGGCGACCTGCTCCAGCAGCCTACGCAACAGCGGGGTGCGCCGAGCAAAGCGAGTGGTCAGCCCGGTGAGCTGTTCGGTGAAGGTTCGCGCTGGGCAGTCGGGGTCCTCGCAGAAGAATCGGCGCACCCCAAGGCGGAGCACCACCCGCCGGCTGCCCGCTGCCGCGTCGGCGAGCCGGCGCTGGTAGCGGCTGTGCACCCTGGTTGAGGTGCAGCCGCACCGGGGACAGGTGGCCGAGGTGGCGCGGGCGTGTGCCCAGATGTGCACGCCGTGTTCGACTTGCTGGACCTGCTCGACCGCAACGGCGGCCAGGTGCGGAAGAAGGCCGTCAAGACCCTGGTCATCACATACCGGCCAAGATCACGAAGCGGGCCACCGATCCGGCGACGGTTCCATCACGAGATGTGCGCCAGAGCCCCGAAATACGAACCTCGAGCTCAGTACTTCCATACCGCGAGCTGGTGCTCGTCCATGATGTCGCGCAGCACGAGCCGGCCGTGCCGGGCCGGCACGTCAAACACCAGCCAGCCAGCCGCCCGCTCACCGTTGTCCAGCACCACGTAGTCCAGCGGTGGCTCGAAGGCGCGCAGCTCGCTGACCACGTCCCCGTAGCGATGGCCGCCGACCAGCGCAGACATCTCGGCGGCCGAGACCGTGTCCTGCTCGTCGGCGAGGGCGTGCACCTGCACGTAGGCGCCCATGAACAGGCCGTGCTCGGGCTGCTCGAACTCACCGCCGGTGGAGAACTTCACCTTGGTGACGGTGACCTCGAACTGGGCGTCACCAAGTTCGTCGTAGACGGTCACTCGGTCGCCAATCCTGCCGGCGACAACCTTGGGCTTGGTTGTCGGGGGTTCGGTCGTCGCTGGCTCGGTCGTCGCTGGCTCGGTCGGCAGGGGCTCGGTGGTCGGCGGGACGGTCACCTGGGAGAACTGGTCGGCCCTGGCCGCGGCGGCGGCCGTCGCGGTGTGCCAGCCGGCCGGCTCCTGCCGCTGCGTGATGACCAGCGGGCCAGCACGCCGATGGTCGACAGGGCGCTGGCCACCGCGACGAGCCCGCGGCCACCCACCGCACCGGCGGGCGCCGCCCGGACCCTCCGCGCGGCCACCGCGGCGAGCACCAGCGCCACAATGCCGGGAAGCACGGGGACCAGCAGCGACACGACCGCAAGCACCAGGGCGACGACGGCCAGTCCTTCGGGACGAGGTGCGCCCGCAGCGTCCGGTGGCAGTGCGGGCCAGGGCGACCCGCCGCTGCCTTGCGGGAAGGGCTGGCCGGTCTCGGCCGCCGGCGGGCCCGCGCCGAGGGGCGCCGATCCCGGCTCCTCGCCCTGGGTCATGACGCCGCCGTCCTCTGGGGTCCAGCAGCCCTGCGCGAGTCCTGGCACCAAGCCGCCAACGGGTCACCCACCGTGCGCTGCCTGCTCACCACGACCCACCGCCGCCACCGCCGGCGCCGCCGCCACTGCCGCCGCCCCCGCCCCCGCCGCCGGAGCTGCTGCCAGAGGACGACGGCTCCACCATGGACGACCGCGCGGCTGGCGGCAGGTAGGGCGCCATGCCCGAGTAGCGCCTGCCGACGGGGTCGTTGGCACAGCAGGCTGACGCGGCAACCACCCGGGACCAGCGGTCGATCTCACCGACCGCGACCGCCCACGCGGTGTACTCGCCCAGGACCCCCCGGTTGACGGCCTCCTCCAGGTGGTGCGCCTGCGGCCCCGCCAGGAACCGCCGGAACGACTCCACCCGCAGCCACAGCTCACAGCCCAACGGGGTCCGGACCCGCAGCTCCCACCCCCGCACCACCGCAGCCAAGCCAGCGCCGGCCAGCAGCGCGCCCCACGCCACCAGCGCCACCCACACCCAGCTCCACCGGTTGGCCACCGCGCCGCCCAGGCCAGCAATGACCAGGCCGCCCACCGCGACCACCGCGCCGAGCACCCACGCAAGTTTCCGGTGGAGGTCGCCGGCCGCATCCCACAGGCCGCCGGTCCGCTGCCAGGCCTTGAGCTCGTCGCCGATCTCCCGCCAGGCCGCGGCGAAGCTCGGGTCGTAGGCGCCGAGCGTCAGGCGCTCGCGGCCGTCGAACGCCGTGTCGAGCGTGCGCGAGACCGACGACTCGTCCTGGCGTGGCCGGCGCACCAGGGTCACCTCTTCGCCGACCTGCTCGATGTCGAGGTAGCCGTTCATGGCGGCGCCGATCAGCCACGCCACCTTCTGGTTCTGCCCGACCGCCTCGGCGAGCACGATGCCACCCTGCGCCGGCGTCAGCTCCGCCGGCGGGCTGAACTCGATGGTGGCAAGCGAGCCCAGCTTTTCGGCGTCGACGCGAGCCTCCATGGCCGTGCCAGCCCAGCCGGCGTCGGCCCGCCCGCCCCGCGCGACGCGCTCACGGCCGGCCCGCCGCACCAGCCACGACGTCAGCGCCGACGCGACCAGCGCGGCGGCCGCGGCCACCAACCCGGCAAGGGGAGCGCCGCTGGTCGCGTCGGCTGGGCGGCCGGAGGAGGGCACGGGCAGGGGAGGGGCATGCTCCAGCCGACGGCCACCGGTCGCGTACAGAGTGGCGCCCTGACGGGCTGGCAGGGTGCTGATCGTGGCGACGAGGTGACCGGGCTCGGGCTGGGTGATGTCGCATCGCCGCTGGGAACCGGCTTCGCCTTGGACGCAGCGGGCTCCCTTGAACTCAAACGGCGCCACCACGTGGACCTCGACGTTCCCGATCCCCACCGGCCACTGCGTCCCGACCGCATCCCACGCCAGCCGGCCCTGGGGGGCCACGTCGTCCAGGGGGTAGGCGATCTTGTAGCGGTGCCGGCCGCTGATCGTGCGGGAGGGGTCGCCGATGCGGATCCGCACCGCGGACCCCATGTTCTCAAGCGTCATGTCGCTGGGTGCGGTTGCCGACGAGACCGCGACCTGGGCGTCGGAGGACAACCCGGGCACGTCGCGGAAGATACCGTGGCGTTGCCGGGTGCCGAAGTCGTAGTCGATCACCTCGACGACGCCGGCACGGCCGTCGCTGCCGATCGCGGCACCGGCCCACAAGCCGGTGATCCGCTCGCCGTCGCCGACCGCCGCACCGATCGCCGCGGCGCCGCCCACGAGGAGCGCGCCGATGAGGAGCAGGACCATATCGAGGCGACGATGCGCCCGGATCCGCATCCCCGCCGCGCGGTCCATGACCTGCGTGGCGGTGGCGCGCAGGCCCGCCTGCATGCTCATCATCGCACCGTAGCCAGCCTGCGGTCGGCGCCGATTGGGCCAAGGACGGCGAGCGCGCCGATATCCTCGGGCCAGCCGAGATCGTCTGGCCACAGCATGAGGAACTCCCGCGCGGTCAAGCGTTCCAGGGGGCCTGTCTTGGCCATGACGCCCATCCCCTCTACTTCTCTTCTGACCCACCTTCCTCTGGGGGATGCACGTGAATAGGGCCGAAAGTCCCCTCCACGCTGGGACCACCTGCGCCGGCGTCGATGGCCATCCCAAACTCGAGGGGATCGCTTGGGCCAGCGGCGCGCGGCTTGGCTGGCAGCCCGCCAGTTCGAGGAACGCATCGGAGTGCTCGACGGGCCGATCCAGCAGGCACGACGGAACCCCGCCAGACCTCGGCCTGGACCTTGTCGACTGCTTGAGGCCGGCGCGTCACCGGGAGACGGGCCGGGGTCGGTGCCAAGATCGTGTCGGTGGTTGCAGCCGTGGCCGAGAGTGACCGCCGATACTCCTTGCGCCCAACCAGGTCAAGCCAGGCGCTCCTGCATGCCTCCCCCGAGGCAGTGACCCAGCGAACTCATCAAGTCAAGCACTCGTAAAGTGCGAAACTCGAGATTACACCCAGCTTCCCACAAACTACCCAGATGGTCGAGTCTCCCGAGGACTCAGGCGGACCTATCACAGCACCGCCTCCTCATGCTGCTCATAGGGGCCGCGCCCACCGCGTGGATAGCTGACCTCTTGCATGCCATCCCCGTTACACCAGCAGCCAGGACCGGATGGCGCCTCCCCTCACACCACGTCGCCCCAGGTCGGCTGGGAGGTCAAGGACCCCGCCGTACTGCCTTGCGTAGGCTCGCGAGGTCCTGTTGCTGACACGCTGCTGACAACTGACCGGATGCAGAACGCCGCGCTCCGGCGCCGAGCCGTGACAGCCTCGATGACCTCAGCCTTATCAGCAATCGCGGGCTGAGCGCTGTGCGACCCTGCGTCTTCGTGGCTCATCAGTGACCGCAGGAGGCCAAATACTGCGTTATAGCGCGCAGCCCCGCGGAGCAATCATGGGTGTGACAGCAAGCACGTCCCACGCGTGATGCGTGGCACTGTCGAACCATCCACAACCTGCTAATACGTTTCCTAGCCGGATCAAGCAAACACCAAGTGATATAGCAGAGCCAAGGGTCTCAACCATGGCAGAGCGCGCAACGGGCTTGTGACCGGGTGACAACCTGACCGCAACACGAGCGGGGTAGGCTCGGACGAGATCGCGAGTCGCGGGCGACCGAGGCGCGTCGAGGGCCGCAAGAGTTGATCTTGGAGCACGAGGAGTGAACCGCACGCCCAGGCTGGAGGGGATGCACGCCGCCACGGCCAGTACCACGGGGTGGATCCAGGCCCGCGAGGACGGCGGACCAGAGTGCCTGTTCTGCGGTGAGCCGGCGCGCACGTTCAAGCCGCTCACGACGCGCGAGCGGTTGTGGTGGTGCCAGCCGTGCGAGACCACCTGGGTGGCCTGACCGCCCGCAAGGCGGGGATGGGGCTGAGACCGGCGTCGACCTGGCCGATGACGCGACCAGGGCCGGCCCTCAAACCACTTGTGACCCGCATACACGTTGAACCGCCGACCCCGCAGGAACCCACGAGGGAAGCTATCGTCAAGCGTGGTGGATGAGCGCTGGCGGCGTCCTCCCTCCGCAGGTTGATCTGCCGCAGTCGCACCAGCTCGGCGTCGAGCCGGTCGCGTTCGGCCCGCAACGCCACGTTCTCGGCGTCTAACTCGGCGGCCCGTCGACCCAGCATGGCCACGGCGGAGGCCCGCTGACCTGCTCCCTCCCTCGGCACCGTTGCGGTCCCAACACCGCGAACCGTATTATCAACTCCGACGTCAAGAAGCCGCCAATACGCCTAGTTTTGCGTTCTTGACTACCCAGCTCGTGGAGTGGCTTGACGTCTCGTGATCCCTTTGGGGCGAGAGCGATTCGAGGTCGCAGGCGACTCGCATGGACTGGGCGCCACACGCGCCTTCCTGGTCGACATGTCTCAGCCTATCGGTGGTTGCTTCGGTGTTCGCTCCGGCCTGGCTGGGTAGGCGGGGCGAATGCACTTACCGCGTGGCCCGCCGACCCCACCGTGCCGTGAACCTTTCGCTCTACTGGGAAGGAAGCACGATGACGGATACTAACCAGGGCGTGGTCTACACCGGTCCTGGCCAGGTGGAAGTTCAGGATCTTGACTTCCCGAAGCTGCTGCTGGCCGAGCAGAACAACCGCCCGCTTGAGCACGGCGTCATCCTGCGCGTGGTGGCGACCAACATCTGCGGCTCCGACCAGCACATGGTCCGTGGCCGCACCACCGCCCCCGCGGGGCAGACCCTTGGCCACGAGATCACCGGCGAGGTCATCCAGACCGGCCGTGACGTGGAGTTCATCAAGCAGGGCGAGCTGGTCAGCGTGCCGTTCAACATCGCCTGCGGCCGCTGCCGCAACTGCAAGGCGGGCAACACCGGCGTCTGCGAGAACGTCAACCCCGCCCGCGCCGGCGCCGCCTACGGCTACGTCGACATGGGCGGCTGGCTCGGCGGCCAGGCCAGGTACGTGACCGTGCCCTACGCCGACTGGAACCTGCTGAAGTTCCCCGACCGCGACCAGGCCATGGCCAAGATCAAAGACCTGGCGATGCTGTCGGACATCTTCCCCACCGGCTACCACGGCGCCTACACCGCCGGGGTCGGCCCCGGCTCCACCGTCTACATCGCCGGCGCCGGCCCGGTCGGGCTGGCCTGTGCCACCTCGGCCCAGCTGCTGGGCGCCGCCGTGGTGATCGTCGGCGACGTCAACCCCCAGCGCCTGGCCCAGGCGCGCAGCTTCGGCTGCGAGACCGTCGACCTGTCCCAGACCGACGACCTGCGCGGCGCCCTCCAGCAGATCCTGGGCGGCCCGGGCGAGGTCGACGCGGCGGTCGACTGCGTCGGCTTCGAGGCCAGAGGCCACGGCGCCGAGGGCGCACAGGCCGAGGCACCAGCCACCGTGCTCAAC
>JBKPDO010000249.1:0-14050 GCA_046727955.1 bacterium
AACAGCTCGTCGATCTGGGCGCGGATGCGCTCGACAGCAGATAGTCTCGGGGGCACGGGCGTGGACCTCCTCAGCTCGAGTTGCTAGCTCTGCTGGGAGCCTACGCCCGTCCTACTTTTCCACCGCTACCCGGACGCCACCTTCGCCTGGGTGCCGTTCGCGCAGTGCAGTTGGTCGCTCGGGGATGCACGACCGAAGCATGACCGTATGGTCGCAACCGGAGTGCTGCTGGTGTCGCATGGTCGCCTCCGCTGCCGTGGTCGCCTTGCGCGCAATGCCGCTGCGGTGGTCGCATGGTCGCCCCTGGCGCCGTGCGCAGCGGTCGCCCGGCAGGACCGCACACCTGGGGGGAAAGCCCACGTGGCATCCTGCATCAGCTGCAGACTGGACTGGAGGATCGGCGAGCGACCCCGGGCGGGGGGGCCGACCCAGGGCCGCTCACGTCTGCGCTGCTACGAACCTATAGATTAGACCGCTTCACGACCTGTGACCGTTACAGCGTTGCTGAATGATTGTCGCACGGTGCGGTACAACCGCCGATCGCGGTCGCCTGGTCGCAACCACAGTGCCGCATGCGGCATGGTCGCCTCCGCTGCCGTGGTCGCTTCCGCGCAGTGCCGCCGTGCCGCCGCGGTGGTCGCCTGGTCGCCACCGGCACTGTGCGCACTGGTCGCGTGGTCGCCCGGCGCGACCGCATGCCTTGGAGGTGCGGGCGTCGTGGTCGGCTACAGGAAGCTCTCGCCTGGCCGGCGGCGGCTGGTCGGGTGCAGCCACCGCAGATACTGGCGGCTGAGCTCCCGGCCAAGCCGGCCGCGGAGCCGCTCACGGAGGTAGGCCATCGCGGGCCGGCTGATCGCGCGGGCCTCCTCCGCGCTCAGCCCGCCAACCTCCACGCCCTTGATCTGGCCGGCGCGGTCGGGGACGCCTACCGACGCGGCCTGCTGACCACCTGACCGACTGATCGAGGCGCGCTACGCGGCGCCGAGCTCGGTGGTGCAGAAGGCGCAGCGGCGGGCCTTGACGGGGATGTCCATCAGGCAGTACGGGCACTTGCGGGTGGTCGGCTCGGGCGTCTCGCGGTGGCTGAAGCGGGCCATGAGGGCGTTGACCGGCTTGATGACGAGGAAGAACACCGCGGCGGCGATGGTCACAAACGCGATCAGCGTGTTGAGAAAGTCGCCGTAGCGGAACACCGAGCGGTTGATCGTGAAGGTCAGGGCGCTGAAGTCGGGTTGGCCGACGATGGCGGCGATCAGCGGAGTGAGGAGGTCTTTGACCAGGGCCTGGACCACCGCGGCGAAGGCCACGCCGATGACGATCCCGACCGCCAGGTCGATCACGTTGCCTCTGAGCACAAAGGTCCTGAACTCCGACAGCAAGCCGCGCACCAGCGCTCCCTCCGGGCCGGAAATGTACGGTGCAGGATCCTCCATCGTTGCCCGGGATGTGAAATCGAGAAACGGGCGCCGAGGCGGGTTAGTCGCGCCCCTGGTCGGGTAGTCGCGGGCCTGCAATGCTCGAGGGAGGGGGACGGCGATGACCGGACAGGTGAGCCAGCAACAGGGCGAGGACCTGCGGGACCGTCCGGTAGGTGAGCTCGTCCAGCAGGTGAGCGAACAGGTGTCGCGGCTGGTCCGCGAGGAGCTGCGCCTGGCCCAGCTCGAGCTGGCCCACAAGGGCAAGCGCGCCGGCATCGGGCTGGGGCTGTTTGGTGGCAGCGGGCTGCTCAGCCTCTATGGCCTGGCGGCGATCATCGCTGGGGTGGCGTTGCTGCTGGCGCTGGTGCTGCCGGCTTGGGCCGCGGCCCTGATCGTGGGTGGCGCGCTGCTGGCCACAGCGGGCGTGTTCGCGCTGCTGGGCAAGCGCCAGGTGAGCCAGGCCACGCCGCCGGCGCCACAACAGGCGATCGACAGTGTCAAGGCGGACGTCGAGGTCGTGAAGGAGCGTGCACGCAGATGACAGCACGCGATTCCAGCGGCAGGCCGGCGGGTGACGCGAGCTCCGACCCGGAGGAGCTGCAGCAGGAGATCGAGCGCACCCGCCAGGAGCTGGGCGACACGGTCGAGGCCTTGGCGCACAAGGCCGACGTCAAGGCCCGGGTCCAGGAGCGGGTCACCGACATCAGTCAGCGCGCCCAGGCCACCGCCGCGCAGGGCGCCCGCACGGTTCGGGACCGGCGTGCGCCGCTGGCCGCCATTGGCGGCGCGGTGCTGCTGGTCGCCCTGGTGATCCTGTGGTGGAGGCGGCGAGCATGATCAAGCTGCTGTACCGGCCGCTCGGCCTCGGCTTCAGCGTGGCGGGCGGCATCGTCGCCGGAGCGCTGTTCAAGCAGATCTGGAAGCTGGCTGCCGGCGAGGAGGATGCGCCCAAGGCCACCGAGGAGGATCGGACCTGGCGTGAGGTGCTGCTCGCCGCGGCGCTGCAGGGGGCGATCTTCGCGATGGTCAAGGCGGTCGTGGACCGCGGCGGCGCCAAGGGCGTGCGCCGGCTGACCGGCACCTGGCCAGCCGGCTGACGGCAAGCGGGCTCGCCTGGCGGGCGCCAGGCGGCTGCCGGGGGTGAGGGCTGTGGCACAAGACATCGACCAACCGCGACGGGCAGTCGGGACCGGGCCAAACGAGCGGCCGCCCCCCGAGCGCCCGACCGAGCTGGGCAGGCGCTCCTGGCTGGGCGTGCTCAAGCGGACCATCCGGGAGTTCCGCGACGACGAGCTGACCGACCGCGCCGCCGGTCTCACCTACTACGGGGTCCTGTCGATCTTCCCCGCGCTGCTGGCGCTGGTCTCGGTCCTGGGCCTGCTCGGCCAGGGATCCATCCAGCCACTGATCGACAACCTGGGCGAGTTCGCGCCGGGCCCCGCCCGGGACATCCTGACCACGGTGCTGAAGAATCTGCAGAACAGCCAGCGCACCGCGGGCTTGTTCGCCATCGTGGGCATCGCGGTGGCGCTGTGGTCGGCGTCCGGCTACGTCGCCGCCTTCATGCGCGCCTCCAACCACGTCTACGAGATGCCCGAGGGGCGGCCCATCTGGATCAAGCTGCCCGTGCGCGTGGCCGTGACCGCGGTGCTGCTGGTCCTGCTGGCCATGAGCGCGTTCGCGGTGGTCGTGACCGGCAGTCTGGCCGACCGGGTCGGCCAGATCTTCGGGATCGGCGACACCGCCACGATGGTGTGGGACCTTGCCAAGTGGCCGGTCCTGATCGTGATCGTGAGCCTGATGCTGGCGATCCTGTACTGGGCCGCGCCCAACGTGCGCCACCCCAGCTTGCGCTGGATCACCCCTGGCAGCATCCTCGCCGTAATCGTGTGGATCATCGCCTCGGCCGCGTTCGCCTTCTACGTGGCCAACTTCGGCTCTTACAACAAGACCTACGGAGCCCTGGCGGGTGTGGTGATCTTCCTGATGTGGCTGTGGATCTCCAACATCGCCGTGCTGCTAGGCGTCGAACTGGACGCGGAGCTGCAGCGGGGCCGCGCCATCCAAGCGGGCCACCCGCCGGACAAGGCGCCCTACGCCGAGCCTCGCTCCACCAGGAAGTTCCCCGAGGGCCAGGCGAGAACCTAAATCTCATAGCCGATTCTGCTCGGGCCGCGCGGTGCGGTACGACCGCAGTCGCGGTCGCATGGTCGCTGCCGCAGTGCCGCATAGTCGTATCCGCCCTTGGGGCCTTCGGTGCGCTCATGCCCGCCATACCCGGACGGTGGTTGCTACCGCGATCGCTTCCCGGCACTGCCCATTGGTTCAATGGTCGCCCGGCACGGCCGCACTCTCGGCGGCCCGGGCGGCGTGGTCGGCTACAGGAAGCGCTCGCCTGGCCGTCGACGGCTGGTCGGGTGCAGCCACCGCAGATACTGGCGGCTGAGCTCACGAGCCAGCCGGCCGCGGAGCTGCTCACGGAGGTAGGTCATCGCGGGCCGGGCGAGCGCGCGGGCCTCCTCCGCGCTCAGCCCGCCAACCTCCAGCCCCTTGACATGGCCAGCGCGCCAGCGGTCCACCACCGCCAGCAGAACAGCCACGGGGCTCACGCCCACCGCGGCCCAGGTCTGCTGTGGCCAGGCGCGCAGCTCGACGGTGAGGTCGGCCAAAAACACCAGCTCCCGCGGCGCTCGGTCGGGATGGCCGGTCAGCAGGTCGTACACCACCTTCCCGTGCGGCTGCGGGATCTGCTCGTGCAACAGCGCTGCGGGGGCGACCACCAGCACGCTACCAGGCTCGGGCGCGATCACCGCCAAGGGCGGCTCGAGCAGGATACCGAGGTAGCAGTCAGCGACCCGGCCGGGCTGGAGGTGCTCGCCGAAGGCGTTGGGGCCAAGCCGCGGCATTGGCGCTCCTGGTGATCGACGTTTGGAGTCCCGGGCTACCGGGTCGTGGAGGTGGACCAATAAGTCATGTGCTGTCCGCCAGTCCATCCTTTGCCCACACAAACTGAGGACAGTGGGTGATGTGGTCAAAGACCGCCGCTGGAGCCCTCATCAGCCTCAACATGCACAGCACGAGGAGCCAGTACGCTGCTTCAGCTGAGAAGTACATGGCACCGCTGTCCTGATGGGCTGGTCGCCCCTTGTGGTGCGCGATATTGTCACGCTCCTTCTTCACGCGCCTACACCAGGCCCGCGCATCCCCGACGAGTTCCGTGAAAGGATCACCAGCCCGCGCGACTAGCTCAGTCAGCCGGTCCACCAGCCACACCGTCTTCTTGCCCGTGCGCTTCCACTCACGGTGGAAACCCTCCAGCGCTGCCACTCGGTCCAAGAGCCGATCCTCAACGAACATGCGGCGTTCGTAGCGGGTGTTCATAACTTGGCCGAGCATGGAACGGTACTTGGCGGCCACCTTCAGCCACTTGGCCACGCCGTCCATGCCGCCAAGTTCAACGAAGGTGAAGGCCATATCATGCTCATTGGGTGGACGCTTCTGGTCTGGCCGTGCGTTCCATTCAGCGAGGTAGTCAACCGGCAGGCGGATCTGCCGCCCGTCTGGGAGGTCCCGATAGAAGTCGGGGTGCCAGAGCCGGAAATGCTCGAATGCTGCTGGCCGATCGGTCCCGATGGATACGAGGTCTTGCAAGTCGCTAGCGAGATCGACTACATCAGGAAGCGGCAGGACTTCGTCGAACTCGATATGAAACCAGGCAGCCTGTGTCAGAGTCCGACTGGTGATGCCGTCGCCCTCCTCGCCTCGGCGCTGCTGAAGCTGGAGCGTGGCTCCGGGGATGGACACAGAGAGTGGCTGGATCGGGTCAGACGAGAGCGTCCAACGTTCCGCCGGTTGTTCTCCCTGTCCAGGACGGATGGCGTCTGCGTACCCTGCCGTCCCGGCCCAGTGCGTCAGGTGGGCAAGCTCCAATGAGACCCGGTCGGCCGTGACCGGCTCGTCCTTGGCGTGGGCAGCGTCAACAATCACGCGCTGCACAAGCAAGACTTGCTTGCCTTGGGCAGGCGCGGAGAGAGCCTGCAAGCAGTCTTCCAGCGTGTACGACCGACCCTCGGCCTCGCCCACGAGTCGCGATGGCTGGCGGCCCAGGCCGGCTAGCCTGCCGATGAGGGAGAGTGAACCGCCGTCGGCTGCGCTGAAGACGAGCTGGCCCGGCAAGCGCGTTTCTTCTGGTTGATCGGGGAGACCGAAGTAACCCCTGACGTCGAGCGAGTCCATAAGGGAAGCAGCGTAGCAGGCGCCGCACAACAACCATGCTTCGCAGAGTCAGCGGGCCGGACACAGCCGGGCCTGTGCGGTCCCGGCGAGCACAGCGACCTGCTCGGCGGATAGCACCACATCAGCGCCGAGCGCGCCGCGGAGCTGCCCGGCGGGCACGATCGCCACACCCTGGGCGCGCAGCCCGCCCCATTGCACGCTGGCGCCATGCACGCACAGCAGCGGGGATCACCGGCGCGCCGAGGATCGCCTCGACCGCGCCGGCCTCGGCGCGGACCGTCTGAAGCTGCTCATCCATCGGGTAGTAGTTGTGCCAGACGTGGCCGTCCGGGGTCCGCTCAACGCGGCCGGTGTACTGCTTGGAGTCGATCACGAACACCCCCGTGGGGCCGATCAGCAGATGGTCAATGTTCCCGCGCGAGCCGGGCATCGCCAGGTCATGGAAGACCACGTAGCCGCGGCGCACAAGGCGACGCAGCCGCCGTGCGGTGCGTCGCTCCCCGCGGGCGCCCTTGCGCCAGGCGCTGGCCTCGGCGGAGGCGCGATACCGCAGCCGCCAGCCGACCACGCCGACCACCACCAGGCTGGCGGTCAGCCGGGCCACGCTCGGCAGCGGACTGGTGAGGACGGCCACGCCGATGCCGGCGCCACCAGCCAGCGGCAGCCGCCAGGCTAGCCCGCGGCTCCAGTCGGCCAGCTCGGCGACGCGCAGCCGCCGGTAGATCGCGCGGGCGGAGGCGCCCGGTGCGCCGTAGCTGCCGCGCAGCGGTCCCGCCGGGGCGACCGGGCCGGAGATGGTAGGGGCCAGGCTGGCAGCGTCGGTCGTGTGCGGCTCAAGGTTGTCCCAGCCGCTGCCGACCAGGCGGGTGGGCTGGCCTGTATGGGCGGCCAGGAAGCGGGCGAGGTCCTCCTCGGTGAGGCCGCGGACCTCCAGCCCGTCGCCTTGGTAGATGGGCTGGCCGAGCTGCTCCAGGTCGTCGTTGGGGTCGGGGTCGGGCGGCTGGTGCTGGTACATGGCATGCTCCTTCCTGGCCGGGGTGCTACCGGCCGTCCCGCTCGTGGCGGTCGCGGTCCTGCCGGGGCGTGCGGTCGCGGTCGCGGTGTCCTGGCCGGTCCTGCCGGTCGCTACGGGACAGCCGCTCGCGCTGCTCGACCAGCCGCTCCAGCGCGGCGCGGACCGCATGCCAGTCCCGCCGCTGGCCTGGCCGGTCGGGGCCGGGCTGGCGGCCCAAGACCCCGCCGGGCGGTCCTGCCGTCCGGTCCTGGGTGTCGTCGCGGTCGCGATGGCGGCGATGCCAACCCGGCCGGTCCGGCGCGGGACGAGACGCCCGGCCGGGCACGGGACGGGACGCAGGACGAGCAGGATTGGACGGCTCCTCGGTCGCCGGACGGGACGGCGCGGCAGGACCGCCAGAAGGGTCGCGGCCGGCCCCCGCGTGCTGGGGCCTCGGCCCCTCCCCGGCGGGTGCGCGGTCGGTCGCAGCGTCGGTGTCCCGCTCGGGTGGCCCACCACCCCGCTGTGCCCGCTCTCCGGGCTCTGGCAGCCCGTGGACGCGCCGGTAGGCGTCCAGCTCGACCGCCGCCGCAATCCACACTTGGCGCTCGGCGGGCTGCTGGGGCATGGGGCCAAGCTCAGCCATCAGCCAAGTGGGCGGGTCCAGCACCATCGCCCGCGCATCCACCCAGCGGCGCCACCCCAGCTCGCGGGCGACGAGCTGCTCGCGGCGCCGCAGTTCGGCGTCGTGCTCTTCGAGCCAGCCGTCCCGCTGCTGCTGGTGGCGGCGCAGCATCCCGTCCCGCTCGGCGGCCTGGTTGGCCTGCCCGGCAAGCGTCCTGCCCCGATGCTCGGCCAACGCCAGCCGATCGCGGGTCGCAAGCCGCGCCGCCCGGCCCCGCGCGTCGGCGGCCTCGGCGCGGGCGGCCTCCAGGTCGGCCAGGGCCTGCCGGCGGGCCGCCTCGAGGTCCTTGGCGCGGCGTTGGGCCAGGGTCAGCTCGCGGGAGCGGTCGGGTGGGCACTCCGCACGCGCCGCCTGGACCTGGTCGCGCTCTTCTCGGAGCTGCTTGGTGGACCACCGCCGCACGTCCAGCAAGCTCGGCAGGTCGCTGGCCAGGGTCTTGCTGCCGTCGCGGGCCATGACCCGGCCAAGCAGCTGCTCGGGCTCGACCGGCTCGCCGCGGGGGTGGCCGTGGGCCTCCTGGTCGCCGAGCGGCGCCGGCCCCACCGTCAGGTACAGGTCGGTGCGCTCCTTGGACCGCGACAGCTGCACGTAGCAGCCCTGCATGTCCTCGGCGCCGTCCAACGCCAGCAGCGCCCGCTGCTCGGTGCGGCCCTGCGAACGCATGTCGGTGCGCGCATAGGCCAGGTCCACCCGCCGCGAGCCGCCCGGCGCCACCGGGGCGTCCAGGTACCAGCCCGGCAGCCGCACCGTCCGCGGCGGGTCCTCTTCGCTGGTGCGCACCGTCAGCGCCCGCCCGCGCACGTCCACGGCGACGACTACGGCGCTGGTGCCGTTGGCGACGCCCAGCCGCGCCAGCGCGTTGGCGCCCAACACCACCTGATCGCCCACCCCAAACTGCCGGTCGCCGACCGCCAACCGCTCAGCCCCAAGCTCGCCGGCGTCGGCACGCAGCCGCTGGCACAGCAGGTTCAAGCGGTCGACCTGGGCGCGGCGGTGGGCGTAGATGACCGGCTCCTCGCCGGCCTGCTGCGCGGCGAACCAGTCGTTTAGCAGCGTCTGGTCGCGTTCGTCGCTGGCCTCGAACGCGCGGATGCGCTCGTGCTCGGCGTAGGCGGCGATCGCCTGCTCGACCCGCCCGGCGCGCACGTCGTCCAGGGCCTGCTGCTCCCACAGCGCGACCTGGCGGCGGTTGACCGTTAGCTCGCTGGCACCCAGCCGCAGCCGCAGCGCCCGGAAGCCGCCGCCGGCGTCGATGGAGGCAAACTGCCGGTCATCGCCCACCAGGATGACCTTGGCGCCCGCCCGGTCGGCATGGTCGAGGAGGGGGGCGAGCTTGCGGGTGCCGAGCATGGCGGCCTCGTCGACCACCAGCACCGTCCGCTCGTCCAGCCCGTCCCAGCCTTTGCCGAGGTCCAGCAGCAGCCGGTCGACGGTGCGGACGTCGCTGAAGCCCTCCTCGCCCAGGCCGACGGTGGCGATCCCGGTCGGGGCGGTGCCCAGCACCTGGTAGCCGTCCAGCTCGAAGGCCTCCCGCGCGAGCCCAAGCGCCCACGTCTTGCCCGACCCGGCCCTGCCCACCACGACCGAGACGCCGGCGCCAGACCGGCACACGTCCTGCACCATGGCGGCCTGGTCCTGGCCGGCGCTCCGGTGGCGCTCCAGCACCAAGCGGACGACCTCGGGGCGAACCTGCCCGCATCGCTGCTCGCGGCGGTCGACCGCGGCGGCGACCAGCTGCCGCTCCCGCTCCAGCAGCTCTGGGGTGGAGTACCGCTGGACGCCGAGGCGCCGGTCGCGGCCGAGGTGGACCGCCCGCTCGCCAAGGAACCGCTCGGCTAGCTGCTCGGCCTGGGCGCGGGCGGCCTGCGCAGTGGGCGCGACCGGCAGGCGCTTACAGAGCGCGTCCACCACGTCCGCCCGCGTGAACGTGCTCGTGCCCGCGCTCAGTCCGTCCGGCCCGGCCAACTCGCCAAGCACCCGCTGGACCTCCTCGGCCGAGGCCAGCCGCCCGCGCCCATCCGCAAGCGTCTGGCCGAGCTCGTGCTCCCCGATGCCGGCGTCGGCCAGCTCACGGGTCCAGCGGGCGTAGACGCTGTGCTCGTCCTCGCTGTGGTCCTTGGGTGCGCGGGTGGCGACTGCCGCGGCCGAGCTGGCCTTGATGCCTGCCAGGCCATGCTCGGCCAGCCAGTCGTCGATCTCGACTGAGCGCTTGGAGAACCGCTGGATGAGTGTCCGGTCGTCCAGGCCGACGATCTCGGCCGCACCCGACCGCTCGTCCACGGCTGTCCAGCGCACCCCCAGCCGTTCGGTCAGTGCGGCCCGCTCGGCGGCCAGGTAGAGGTGGTCGGCGGCCATCAGGTGCGCGTACAGCCGGTCAGAGTCCAGCGCCGTCCAACGGCTGTCCGGTCCCTTGGCGGCGTTTTGCACCAGCACGTGGGTGTGGTACTGCGGGTCGCCCGCCCGGCTACTGCGGTGCTCAAAAGCGATCCCGAGCAGCCCGCCGTGGGCGTGGTAGCGGTCGGTGCCGTTGTGGTCGCGGCGGACCCCGACCCCGTGCTGCTCCAGGTACTGAATGGCGACCTGGAGCGCTTCGGCGCGGGCCTCGGCGACTTGTCGGCGGACCTGCTCGCCGCCGGCACCGGCCAGCAGCGAGACGCTCTTGGGGGAGGAGAAGCAGTGGTCCAGGGCGGACACACGCTCATCCACCCGCTTGCCGCGGTGCCGCCATGCCCCGTCGAACGCCGCACCGTACAGCTCGTGGGGGTCCAGACCGAGCACCTTGCGGCAGACCCGCTCGACGGTCTCCACCTTAACGCGCTTGGAGCCGCCGAGCTTGCAGGCCGCCTGCACCGACCGCACGTCGCCCGCGAGCGCCTTGGAGCCGGCGAGCCACTCCAGCTCGCTAAGACCTTGCTCCGCGGCGCGGGACTGGAGGGCCGCCAGCAGCGGCGCGGCGGGGAGCTTGGAGCGGGGGTCGGCGCGCAGCAGCGGCGTGCCGCGTTGGGCGCCGGTGGCCGGGTCCAGGCCGCGGAACATGGCGCGGACCTGTTCGGGGGTGGCCTCGCCGACCAGGCCGCTGGTGGCGGCGGCCTCGCCGACGAACCGGCCGGGAGATTCTCCTCTGCCGGAGAAGTACTCTTCGCGGTTCTTGGCGATCTGGTCCAGCCAGTAGGTCTCCTGGCCGGCCTTGAGCGCCTTCACCGGCAGCGCCACGCAAGTGTCCTTTCCCCGACCGCGGTGGTCAGGCTGCATCGCAGATGCGGATGTGTAGTGCTCTTGAAGGGCGGTAGGAAAAGTGTACGGGACACTGCAATGGCACTAAAGCATGTTGCGATGACCGGGGTCCTGGTAGGCGTTACGATTCGGTCGGATCAGGGCGCGAGGTGAGCGGCTGAGTGCATAACGGGACGCGAAGTCCCTGGTAGAGCGTTCATCTCGAGTCCAGACGGTGCCAATACGACACCGATGTTTTTAGCCTGGCGTTTCCCCTGAGGATCGGGTTCTCATTCTCACGAGAATAGCCGTCCCATTTCCCACAACCAGAGCCGGCCGCGAAGGTCATCGGAGCCGGAAACGAGCTTCAGATGATGGCCTGACAGTCCGCGTAGAGACCCTTGAGCTACCCGCATTCTGAGTGCGGGGTCGCACTCCACTTGTTGGGTTTCCTCTCTGAGGGCGATAGGCTGGGCGCCGCCGGGCGTGACCGTTATCACGAGGGGGAACACGTGTTTGGACTCGTCGTTCGCTTCGATCTCAAAGCAGGCGCAGGGCCGAGCTTCGATGTCCTGACGAACGAAACCGTAGAGCGCATTCGCACGTCCGAGCCGGGCACGCTCATCTACGCCTGCCACGCGGTTGAGGGTGAATCCGATGCCCGGGTGTTCTACGAGCTGTACCGCGACCGCGAGGCATTCGAGGCACACGAGCGCCAAGAGCACGTCCGCCGCTTCCTGAAGGAGCGCGAGCAGTACCTCACCGCAACACGAGTCGAGTTCCTTGCTCTCCAGGCCGGCAAGGGAACACCGACTCCCAGCAAGCAGGCACGGTAGCCGGCCGTGGAAGTCTCGACGCCACTCGGCGAGCGCATCGCCTACTACCGCCGCCGCCGCGGGCTCTCCCAGGTGAAGCTCGCGGGGCTCCTCGGCCGCTCGGAGAGCTGGCTTTCCCAAGTCGAGCGTGGGGTGCGCTCCATCGACCGCATCTCGGTCCTCATGGAGGTCGCAGGAGCGCTCAACGTGCCCGTCAGCGAGCTGGCGCCGGACCCTCTCGTACTCGAGGCGCAGAGCGAGGAGCATCCTGCCGTCCGGGCCATCCGCATGGCGCTCACCGGCCATGCCGCGCTGCCGGTCCTCCTCGATGGCCCTCATGCGGCAACGCCGCCCGACCTGTCGGACCTTAAGGCAAGAGCCGAACAGGCTTGGGATCTCGCCCATGCCTCACGCTACGCCGACCTTGGTGAGCTGCTCCCGCCGCTCATCTCGGAGTGCGAGCAGGCCGCCCGGCGACTGAGCGGCACTGACCGTAAGGCGGCGTTCGAGTTGACGGCGGAGACGTACCAGGCCACGGCCGCCGCGATGGCCAAGCTCCGCGAGACGGATCTGGCCTGGATCGCGGGCGACCGATCGGTAACCGCAGCCGAGCGCGCCGGGGCCGTTCTCCTTGCGGCAGCCGGCGAGTTCCGGATCGCGCACGCCTTCCTGAGCGGCAACCGCGCCGATCAGGGACTGCGGACAGCGCTCACGACCGTCGCCGCCCTGGAGCAGGGGCTCCAGGGCGCTCCCACGGAGCACCTTGCACTGTGGGGCGCCATGAACCTTGTTGGCGCGGTCCTTGCCATCCGAGCGAACGCTGAGGACATCGCCCGTACGTGCATGCGGAAGGCAGAGGTAGCCGCGCAGCGGATCGGCGAGGACCGCAACGACTTCCACACCGAGTTCGGCCCGACCAACGTGGCCCTGCACGCGGTCGGCATCTCGGTCGAGCTGGGCGACGCCGGCGAGGCGCTGCGCCGGGCCGGCACGGTCGATGCCTCCGCCCTCTCCACCGAGCGGCGCACCCGCTTCCTGATCGACGTTGCCCGAGCGTATGGCCAGCGCAGGAAGACGGCTGAGACGGTATGGACGCTCCAGGAGGCAGAGTCGCTCACGCCTGAGCAGGTACGAAGCCATCCACTTGTCCGCGAGATGATCCGCGACCTGCTGCGAGGAGAGCGCCGCAGCGTCAACCCAGACCTGCGCGCCCTTGCCCGGCGCGTCGGGGTGCTACCGGAGACGGCGCACTAGCCTTGCCGGCGCTGGGCAGCCTATCTATCAAGCCCGGGTCAGAGGTCGAGCAGTCCCCCTACGGCATATGGAGCTTTCGCTTCATCTCGGCGGTGGCGAGACTCTGGAGCACGGGCAGCATCGCCTCATACGCCTTCGGCACGAGACTCTGTAGGCGGTCCAGCGCTCGGCCACGCCGCTCATCTGTCTCCTCGTCTACCGGAGCCGACAGGACAGCAATCTGCTCGCCGATCGTGAGCAACGTGGCCTCGTCCAGATCCTCGTGGTCGATCAGGTCGTACAGCTTGCCCACTCGTTCCTCGCGCGTCGCCCACGGGTATGCCGCGCCACAGATCCAGCAGAACGACTCCGGCCGCTCCAAGTGATCGTAGCCGTAGGCCATCTCGTGGGCTCCCAGCAGTGGCGCCTCACACGATCTGCACGCTCGGAGAACGGGAGAACCGCACTGACCGCAGAAACGCTGCGGGGTGGGCTCCGGGGGTGGCACACCAATGGATGCGGAGCCTTCAACGAAGTGGGGTGCTCCGTTGGAGGTCCGTGGGCGTGGAGGAGGGTCGAGAGAGTCTTCGATGATGTGCCCGTTGCGGCACACAGCCGCGCAGCGACGGTCGCGGGGGGGAATCACGCTGTGGTCCTTCCCATCTTGATTCGGGGGGTGGGGAAGCCGCGAACAAGGATACAACCGACCTCGGACAGTGAATCGATCCTCGCGTCGTGCGGCTGCCGAGACGGGAGTGATCCGGCACATATCTCATGTGGTCCGGCATGAATGCCAGAGGATCAGCCACCGTCCGGCCACACAAGCCAGCGCCTCGGTTGGACCGGGAACCGGGGCGCTCCGGTGAAAGCGGAGTCAGGTCTGCCGGGTGGCTCGCCGCTGTGCGACTTGACGCTGGAACTCACGCAGCGTGGTCATCATGTACTCGACTGCCGCCAGCCACGCCTCGGGCAGGTCGTGGTTGTCCCAGATCGGCCTGCCGTCAACCTGGATCACGCCGTGGTCGTACACGGTCACGTCGATCGTCAGGTTGAGACCTGCGTCTCGTGCTGTCGGCTTGACCTTCATGCGCTCGCGGACGCTCTCCAGCGATGCGGGCACCTTGGTCCCTCCTTCCATCTCCGGTCTGTCGTACTAGTGTGACCTGGGGCCAGTCACCCACCAAGAGAGATCGCTTGCTATCCTTGGGCCAGTCGGCTCGGTCACGTCCCCCCAGCGGCGTACTTCCCTGGACCGAGTCCATCCCGGAAGGGAGATGTGGCGTGGCCACGTTCCGAATCACTTACCTGGACCGGTCTCACCCGGGTTCCGCAGCTCGGGTCGCGCATAGTCCACGAATCTGGGCAGTGACCTGCGGAGATGGGCGATGGCACGCGCAGGCGGCGTGTATCTAGGCGCGAGCGTTCGCGCTGGTCAGGAGCCTGGGGCCGGCGGGGT
>JBKPDO010000250.1:0-12567 GCA_046727955.1 bacterium
ACCCGCGCCGGCACCCGCGACGGCACCCGCGCCGGCACCCGCGACGGCACCCGCGACGGCAACCGCGGCGGCAACCGCGGCGGCAACCGCAGCCGAGTCGGTCAGCTACCCGCTGGTCGGCCGCGCAGAGGAGTGGGCGGCGCTGCTGGAGGCGTACATGTCGGCGCGGGGCGACGGGCGCCTGGTGGTGGTGGAGGGCGAGGCCGGCATCGGCAAGACCCGGCTGGCCGAGGATTTTCTGGCGGAGGCGAGGCGGCGCGGGGCCGCGACCATTTCGGCGCGCTGCTACGAGGGGCAGCGCGACCTCGCCTACGCGCCGTTCATCGAGGGAATGCGGGCCGCATTGCCCAGGGGGTCCGGGGGGTCCGGGGGGCTCGCTAGCGAGGCCGGGGCCCAGGCACCAGGCCCGCCAAGCAGAGCCGAGCGTAGCCCCCCGGTGAACACGGGGTCCGGGGGGCTCTCTTGGGTGGGCGAGCTGCCCGCCCACTGGGCCGCGGAGGCTGCGCGCCTGTTGCCCGAGCTCACGGAGCTGCGCAGCGACCTGCCGCCGGCGCCGTCGCTGGACGGCCCCGGCGCGCAGAGCCGCTTCTTCGAGGGCATGCGTCAGGTGATGCTCGCCGCGCTCCGCGGACGGCCCTCCAGCGGCGCGGGCGTGCTCCTCGTCGACGACCTGCAGTGGGCCGACGACGCCTCGCTGGACCTGCTCACCTACCTGGTCAGGCGGCTGCGCGGCCAGCCGCTGGTGATCATGGTGACCTGGCGGGGCGAGGAGGTGCCCAGGGGCCACCGGCTGCGCCGCCTGCTGGTGGAGGCGCAGCGCGCGGGGATGGCCACCAGGCTGCTGCTGGGGCGCCTTGGCGAGGCGGAGGTGGCCGAGCTGGTCCGGGCGGTGGCTCCGGGCCGTGCCGACACCGCGCGCGACCTGCACCGCGAGACCGAGGGCCTGCCGTTCTTCCTGGTCGAGTACCTGGCCACCATGACCGCGAGCGGCGACGGCGCGGCCGCCCCGGCCCTGCCGAGCGGTGTGCGCGAGCTGCTGCGCGCCCGGCTGGGGTCGGTCGGCGAGACCGGCTGGCAGCTGCTGACCGCCGCGGCGGTCATCGGCCGCTCCTTCGACTTCGAGCTGGTCCGCGAGGCCAGCGGCCGCAGCGAGGAGGAGGCGGTCGCGGCGCTGGAGGAGCTGCTCGTGCGCGGGCTGGTCCACGAGGTCGACGAAGGCGAGCGGGCGGCGGCCGCCTACGACTTCAACCACGAGAAGCTGCGCGCGCTCGCCTACGAGGAGACCAGCCTGCCGCGCCGCCGCCTGCTGCACCGGCGGGTGGCCACGGCGCTGGCCGGGCGCGGCCGGGGCCGGGCTGACGGGGGACCGCCGGCGGGCCTGGTCGCGCACCACTTCCAGCTCGCCGGCGCGGACGAGCAGGCCGCCCACTGGTTCGCGCTGGCCGGCGAGCGCGCCCGGGCGCTGTACGCCAGCCACGAGGCGCTGGCGGACTTCCGCGCCGCGCTGGCCCTCGGCCACCCCGGCGCCGCCGCGCTGCACCAGGCCATCGGCGACGTGCAGACCCTGCTCGGCCAGTACGACGCGGCACTGAGCAGCTACGAGGCGGCGGCCGCCCGCTCCACCCCCGCCGGCCTGCCGGCGCTGGAGCACAAGCTGGGCAACCTGCACCTGCGCCGCGGCGACTTCAGCGCGGCGGAGCGCCACCTCGAGGCAGCGCTCCACTCACCAGCCTCTGGCGCTCCGGCCGGCGGCAACGGGACGCAGGAGGAGGCCGCCCGCCAGGCCCGCGTCGCGGCCGACCGCAGCCTCGCCGCCCACCACCGGGGGCTGCCGGGGCAGGCGCGCGACTTCGCCCGCCAGGCCCTCGACCTGGCCGAGCGCAGCGGCGACACGCTGTCGCTCGCCCAGGCGCACAACATCCTCGGGGTGCTCGCCAACAGCCTCGGCGACCAGGCGAGCGCCCGGCGCCACCTGCAGCAGAGCCTGACCCTGGCGGAGACCCTCCCCGACCCGAGCGCCCGGGTGGCGGCGCTGAACAACCTCGCGCTGGTCCACCGGGCCACCGGCGACCTCGACGCGGCCCTGCGCCACGCCGAGACGGCGCTCGAGCTCTGTGTCGCCCAGGGCGACCGGCACCGCGAGGCCGCCCTGCACAGCAACCTGGCGGACCTGCTCCACGCCGCCGGTCGCGCCGACGAGGCCATGGAGCACCTCAAGCGGGCCGCCGCCATCTTCGGCGAGGTCGGCCGCCTCGAGCCCGAGATCTGGAAGCTGGTCGAGTGGTAAGCGCCTGAGCGGCGCCGCTTCCTTCCCCGCAGACCTCCGCAGATCTCCCTATCAAGCTTTTTCGCCAGACGTGTAACGCTCCCGGGCCATCGGGCGGTTCTTTCTCCCAGACGCCAAACCGCCCCACGGCGGGCATGCCAGGCATGCCCGGTCTCGCATTGAACAGTCCCCCAGGAGGCAACCAGTGCTCGCAGTGCGAAGAAGCAGGTTTCCACTGATCGCCATGGCGATCACCTTCATCGCTGGGCTGTCGCTCCTCAGCGGCACCGCCTTCGCGGCCGACCCGCCGGGGAACAACGGCACCGTCAAGATCGACAGATTGCCATTCGACGACACCCCGGACAACCAGCCGCACGTCGGCTGCACCTTCCAGGTCGACTTCTACGGTTTCGACGTGGGTGACATCGCCAAGGTCACCTTCACCGCCCACCCCCCGACGAGCGACGTAAACGGCCCTGGGTCGATTGTCAAGGAAGAGTCGAACATCGACGTCGGCGGGGACGACAACTCGGGCGGCGGCAGCGAGGCGGGGCTCGACGCCTCCAGGACCTACGCCCTGGACTTCAGCGGCATCGATGTCGCCCCGAGCGAAAACCAGGGCTTCCATGTGAAGCTGACGGTCACCGTCACCAGCCCGCAAGCCGTGACCCCCAAGTTCGTCAAGCACAAGGTGTTCTGGGTGCAGCCGTGCGAGAGCCAGGGGAGCAGCAGCACGTCGAGCAGCACGACCTCCACGACCACGCCGGGCGGCGGGGGTAAGTCGGAGCAGTCGACCACCACGTCCTCCACCATCCTCGGGGCGGCCGCGGGCAAAGGCGTGCTTCCCTTCAGCGGAAGCAACTCGCTCCCGCTGCTGGTCGCGGGCCTCGCCCTGCTGGGACTCGGCGCGGCGAGCGTGCTGATCACGCGTCGGCGTCAGCGGGGCGCTGCCAAGTAGCGACCGCGGAACCCGTCCCCGAGGCGCTCGAGGACCCAGGCTGAGCCCTTCTCCCAGGGGGGCTCGGCCTGCCCTTCGAGTATCTCCCCAGCGCGAAGCAGGCGGAACAGCTCCTGCAGCACCTCACCGTGGGTGCACAGCACGGCCTGCTCGGTCCGCGGCTCCTCCAGGATCGCCACCAGCCGGTGCATGTCAGCGTCCACCGCGAGCTCGTCGAGCGGCTGCGGGTCGAGACCGATCGCGGCGGCCAGCGGCTCGAGCGTCTGGCGGCAGCGCAGCGCTGGACTGGTCAGCAGCCGCTCGATCGGAGCCCGGCGAGCAGGTCGACCAGGGCAACGGCCTACTCCCAGCCTTCCGTGCTGAGCGGGCGCTCGGCGTCCGTGCCGGTCCAGTCTCGCTTGTCGCCAGCATCGGCATGGCGCACCAGCACACGCATCGGCTGTCTCCGGCGCAGACAGTAGGGCAATCACCAGCAGCGGCACCATCTGATACCGGTAGCACAAGGGCCATCGCCGAAACGCCCATGACCATTGCCCGCCCCCGCGGATGAACAGTGGCGACCGCGTGGTAGAACTCTGCCATGGAGCCGAGCATCGCGACCTATCTGGAGGTGGGCAGGAGCCGGGTCTTCGCCTGCGCGCTCGAATGGCCGGGTTGGTGCCGCCGGGGCCGCAGCGAGGACGAGGCGCTGGGGGCGCTGGTCGCCTATGGCAAGCGCTATGCGGCCGCGCTCGGGCCGGTGGCTGGTGGGCTCACCATCCCTGCCGACGTGTCGGCCTTCGAGGTGAGCGAGCGGCTGGAGGGCAACGCCACCACCGACTTCGGGGCGCCGGGCGTGGCCCCCGCCGCCGACGAGCGGCCGCTCGACGGCGCCGAGCTCGGTCGGCAGGTGGCCGTGCTCGAGGCGTGCTGGACCGCCTTCGACAGGGCCGCGGAGGCGGCCTCCGCCGCGGTGCTGCGCAAGGGGCCGCGTGGGGGCGGGCGGGAGCTGGACGCGATCGTATCCCACGTACTGGAAGCGGACCGGGCCTATCTCGCCAGTCTGGGGGGCAGGTACAAGACCGGAGGGGCCGACGTGGCGGCGGACATGGCCAGGCTGCGCGAGGCGATCGTCGAGGTGCTGTCGTCGCGGGCGCGTGGCGAGCCGCCGCCCCGGACGCCCCGCTCCGGCAGGCTCTGGGCACCCAGGTATTTCGTGCGCCGCTCGGCCTGGCACGCCCTGGACCACGCCTGGGAGATCGAGGATCGGGCGACCCCGCCACCGGACGGCTCCACCTGAGCCTGGTCCTGCGGCGTCGCCATGGCCGGCGCGGGTAGACTCCACCATTCCAGCCCTCCGGCAGTGGCATTAGCTCGGCGTGCGGGGGGCTACCCGGTAGGAGCAGACGTGCTGGCCGGCGACCATGTGGGCCACCCGGTCAACCTCGGCCTCTGGCAGCGAATCGCGCAGGAAGCCCAGCTCCGACCCGCAGGCCTGCCCATAGCGGCGGGCGACGGCAAAGATCGCGCAGTTGTGCTCGGTGATCCTCCAGGTCCCGTCGGCCAGGGACACGAAATCGGCTAGGTAGCCGTCCTCGTCGAGGATGCGGGCCATCTCCGCCACCTTCTCGGGCAGCGACTTGCCCTCCAGGCGTGCGAGCGCCTGCTGCAGGCGCCGATCCCGCCGCCGCTCGAAGGCGGCGTCCACCATCGAGGCATCGGCCTCGGTGAGGTAGCCGAGCAGCTCATTGGTCAGCTCGCCGTAGGCGGCCGGGAAGAGCCCGTGTCCCCGCGTCGTCAGGTGGTGCAGGTGCCGTGGCCGGCCGCGGCCGTCGGCGACCGATTGGTAGTCTACCAGACCATCCTTGGCGAGCCCGAGGAGGTGCTGACGCACGGCGCTCACGGTCAGCCCGAGCACGTCGGCGAGCTCGTCGGCCGTGGCCTCGCCGCGGCGCTTCAGCTCGTAGACGATCGACCGCCGCGACGGCTGCATCGACGAGAGCGTCGAGGTCCGGTCCATCCGGCCGGCCTGGGACGGCACCGCCGGGCGGCTCATCGGGCCAGCTCCCGCGCGCCGACAGCGCACCTGGACGGCAGGATCAGGTGGAGATCGCCGAACTCGTGCCACAGGTACCGGCGCTCGAGAGCCTCCCGGTAGCTGCCGCGGATGAGCTCGGCGCCGGCCACCGCCTCGAGCATGGCCAGATGGGAGCTGCGCGGCTCGTGCCAGCCGGTCAGCATGCCGTCGACGGTGCTCACCCCGCGCTGCGGCGTCACTACCAGGTCGGTCCAGCCCTCGGCCGGATGGACCTCGCCAGTACGGTCGGCCGCGCTCTCCAGCGCGCGCACGACGGTGGTCCCGACGGCGATGACGCGACCCCCGGCCCGCCTGACGGAGCTCACCCGCCGAGCAGTGTCGAAGGGCACCCGGAACCACTCGCTATACGGAGCGTCGCCGGCCTCCAGGGAGGACACCCCGGTGTGCAGGGTCAGGGGCGCGATCTCGACACCGCGGGTGACCAGCCGGGCAACGACCTCGGCGGTGAAGGCGCGCGCGGCGCTTGGCATCTCGGCGCTGCCCGGCTCGTCCGCGAAGATCGTCTGGTAGGCATCGATCGGCCAGGCGTCGCTGACGTATGGATAGCGGATCGGCTGGCCGTAGGCCGCGAGGTACTCGATCAGCCCCCCGGACCCTGGATCCCACCGGGGGGCTACGCTCGGCCCTGCTTCGGGTCCTGGTGCCTTGGCCCTGGCCTCGCTAGCGAGCCCCCCGGACCCTGGATCCCACCGGGGGGCTACGCTCGGCTCTGCTTCGGGTCCTGGTGCCTTGGCCCTGGCCTCGCTAGCGAGCCCCCCGGACCCCCCGGGCAGGTCGATGCGGGCCACCCACAGGCGGCTCGAGCCGGTGAGCGGCGTCAGCAGCTCGGCCGAGGCGCCGCCCGCCAGCCGCAGCCTCCACCCCGGCGCGCCGCCGCCGTACTGGCGGCTCGCGACTCCGGCCGGCAGCCGCAGCTCGACCGACCACAGACCGGCCACGGGCAAGGCCGTCGACAGGTGCAGGCGCAACTGCTCGCCGCCGGGCCCGGTGGCGTCGAGGCTGGCGGGGAGCGTGGCCGAGGTGTTGACCACCAGTATGTCGCCGGGCCCGAGCAGCGCAGGAAGATCGTCGAAGCGACGGTGCTCAATGGCGCAGCAGGAAGTGGCGGCCTCCGCGCCCGGGAAGCGACGAGCCACCATCATCCGCACCTCGTCGCGCCGCCGCCCGCGCGCCTCGGCAGGAGCGGACGCCTCCAGCTCCCGCGGAAGGGTGAACGGCTCGGTCGCGATCCCCATCGGCGCGGCTCCCGCCGATGCGGCCCCCACCATCGCGGCCCCCACCATCGCGGCCCCCACCATCGCGGCCCCCGCCGGCGCGGCCCCCGTCGTTGCCGCGCCCGCTGGCGCCTCGGAGCAGAGCACGGCGGTGGGGGTCATTGCGCCGCCTCCACTGCGACGAGGTCCGGCGCCCGGTAGCGACCGCTCGGCTCTCCCCCGTCGATCAGCCGGCGCAGCCCCGGGACGGCCGACTCCGGCGGCGGGCGGTCGGAGATGTCCTCCCCCGGGAAGGCCGCCTGGTGCATGGCGGTGCGCATGTCGCCGGGATCCACCACGTACAGCCTCACGCCGTCCTCTTCGGCGGCCATCACCATGGTCAGCTGCTCCAAGGCCGCCTTGGAGGAGCCGTAGCCACCCCATCCGCGGTAGGCCTCGACGGCGGCGTCGGAGGTGACGTTGACGACCCGGCCCCGGCGCGGCCGCAGGAGCGGAAGGGCGAGCTGCGCCAGCGCCAGCGGCGCCACCACGTTCACGCGGAGCACCCGCTCGAGCTCGCCGAGGGGATAGTCGGCGAGGGCCGGCAGAGGGCTCGGCCCGAGCTCGCTGGCGTTATTGACCAGCAGATCGAGGCCACCGAGGGCCCTGGCCGCCTCGATCAGCGCCAGCCGGTGGTCGGGATCCGCCACGTCGCCGTTGAGGGCGACCACCGTCGGGGGCGAGGTCCGTGCGCTGGCGCGGGCCTCCAGATCTGACCGCGCCTCCTCGAGCGCCTCCGCCCCGCGGGCGTCGATGACCAGCGACCACCCGTCGTCCACCAGCGAGCGCGCCAGCGCCAGGCCCAGACCCCTCGATGCCCCCGTCACGATCCCCACCGGCATGAGTGCCTCCTTGCGACTCAGACGTCCGCCGGAGACTGACCGCCGGCGAACCAATAAAAGCATAAAACACTGTCTAAATTCTGCCAAGGCGCAAGGCCGCTGGCGCCGTGGCGCACCGTCGGGATCGCGGATTGGCGCGGCGAGGCCGCGCCCGCATGTCGGCGGCGCCGAGGCGCTGGAGCGCGATGGCGACCGCCTCGCGCACGCCCACCTCGGGTCCGAGGCCAGCTCGCGGAGCCTCCGCAAGACCTTACGCTCAGCTCGCGGGCTCGAACGGGTTCAGCAGGCGCACGCCAGAGTTGGCGAGATCGCCGGTGTTGCGGGTGACCAGGGTCCAACCCCGCACCTTCGCCGTGGCGGCCAGCAAGCCATCGATGACCGGCAGAGGATCAGGGACGTTCAGTCGCCCCCACTCCTGCGCCACCTCGGCAGTGACTGGGATGATGCGGTCCGCGTAGTCCCGGAGCAGCGTGGACAACCAGGTCTCGTACACTACGGCCTGAGCCGGGTCGCGGCGCCGCAGCCGCTCGATTCCCTGACGGATCTCACCGATAACCAGAACACTCAGGTACAGCTCGAGACCGGGCACGGATGCCAACCAGGCTTGGACATTGGGATTGGCTGCCGCCTTGCGAGCCTCGGAGACGACGTTGGTGTCGAGGAGAAAGCTCATCGGCCCATCACTGCCATGGCCTCAACCGGCTCGCCCGTCATCGAGCTCTACGACGCGGGCCCGCTCGGACAGGCGGGCCATCTCGAGGGCGGCAAGGTCTGGCGCAGAGAGTAGGAAGTCCTTGAAATCGGGCTTGCTGCCGCTCAGGCGGCGATACTCCTCGATACTGACGACGACCGCCACCTCCTCACCATGCCGGGTGACGATCTGAGGGCCGTCGTCGTGCGCTTGCCGCACGATTTCGCTGAAGCGTTGCTTGGCTTCTTGAAGTTGCCAGCGCATCTCCGCCCCTCGATTCGCCCTTCAAGGGCGTTCCTATCTAGACTGTCTAGACATTACGCTCGGTTCTCGCGGCTTTCAAGGTGCCCGCCAATACTCAGAGGAGTCGTTCGCCGCTACTGGGCGACGTCTTCGCGGAGGCGCTCGCCGAGGAGGCCGTGGGGGCGGACCAGCAAGACGACCATGATGACCAGGTAGAACATCACCGGGGCCCAGCGCTCCGACAGGTAGGTCGAGGTCATCGTCTCCGCGATACCGAGGGTCAGCGCGCCGACGAGGGCGCCCGGGAGGCTGCCCATGCCACCAAGCACGATGATCCCCAGCCCGCGCGAGATCCAGGTGTAGTGCGAGGCTGGGAAGATCGGCTGGCGCAGGGCCAGGATGGCGCCGGCCGCGGCGGCGGTCGCCACGCCGACCGCGAACGCGAACGCCGACACGTCCTCCACGCGGATGCCGACGAGCTGCGCGCCCTGGGGGTTCTCCATGGTCGAGCGGATCGCCCGTCCCATCCAGGTCCGCGTGAGCAGCAGGTACAGCGCCGCGAGCACCGCGAGCGCGACCCCGAAGCCGTACAGGTCGACCTTGCCGAGGGTCAGCCTGCCGAGGTGGAACGCCTGGGTGAAATAGCTTGGCGTGACCGAGCGGAACACGTTCTTCCACACCATGCCCATGATGCCCTCGATGGCGATGGCCAGGGCGAAGGTAAGCAGCACGCTCATGGAGGCTGGCGCGCCGCGGACCCGCCGGACCAGCGTCCGGTACAGGACCCAGCCCACGGCGAACATCATCGGGGTGGTGAGCACGATGGTCAGCAGCGGGTCGATGCCCGTCCTGCGCCACAGCTCGAACGTGATCAGGCCGGCGAGCACCAGCAGCGCCCCGTGGGCGACGTTGACCACGTTCATGATCCCGAAGATCAGCGTCAGGCCCGAGGCGAGCACGGCGTAGAACCCGCCGATCTCCAGGCCCTGGACGATCGCCTGGGCGAGCTTCATCCATCCTCCGCTCGGTCTCGACTGCCGACCTAGAGCACCGGTCAAGTAGGCGGCGCAGCATGTAGCGTTAGAACCATACGTGCAGCTCCCAGCCCTGCGCGCCGCCCCCAGTGACCACCCAATCACCTCAATACCGGCTACTTGACCGGCGCTCTAGCTTAAGGGCTCAGCCGGAAGGGCGGGTACTCGTCGGTGACCAGGATGAGCATGTAGCCGACGACGCGGTTGGTCCAGCGGAACACCCCGGCGACGAAGTCGAACAGGCCGCGCGGGTACTGGCCCGTGAACAGGATGGCGAACCAGGCGATCACCACCGCGACGATCGCGCCGATCCAGAGGAAGAACAGCACGATGTAGTGCGGGATCGCGAGCAGCCACTTGACCAGCGGCAACCACCGGACCAGCCGCCGCGCGTCCGGATAGGGAACGTCGAGGTGGACCGACTGCTGCTCGTCGGTGGACGGGTAGCGGTCGTCCATCAGCGCCAGGTAGACGCCGACCCGGTTGATGAAGCGCAGCAACTGCTGGTTCCAGTCGAACCACCAGCGCGGGTACTTCTGACGGAAGAGGATCATCAGCAGCGGACCGGCAAACAGCAGCCCGCCGGCGGCGGCGGCCGTCCTGGTGGTGCCATTGGCCCTGTACTGCCAGGATGCCCCGTTGACCGACCCGAGCACCACCGCGATCGGAATGGCCACGATCAGCCGGAAGGCTGTGGTCAGCCGGTTGAGCGGCCGGTCGGGGTAGTCGACCGAGAACTGCACCGGATACGCCCCATTCATCATGGCCCGATCCTTTCTCTGGATTTGTCTCGGCGCGCAAGACATTAAGTCCAGCAGGCGCCCGCGTCGAGTCATTGAGAGACATCCGGAACCGATTTGTTGTCGTAGCTGGTTGCGCCGCGAACGGTCATGACGTAAACCAGTGCAGCTCGCGGCCACATCGCCATAGACGCCCATAAAGAAGAAGAACCGCTTATGCCCACACCTGCTGGCAAGGTGCTCCCGCCGGCGCTGCCGGCGGCCTGGGTCGACCGGCCCAGGCTGCGCTCGCGCCTGGAGGAGGCGCGCCGCCGGCGCCTGACCGTGCTGGTCGCCGGCCCGGGCTTCGGCAAGTCGAGCCTGCTGGCGGCGTGGGCCGGCCCCTCGGGGGGATCGGGCCTCCGCTCGGCCTGGTATTCGCTGCACCGAGAGGACCGCTCGCTGCCGACCTTCCTGCGAGGGCTGGTCGACGCGCTGTGGCTGCGCCTGCCGGGCCTGCCGGTCGACGTCTCGGCGGTGCTGGCCGGCTCCCTCGGTCCGGAGAGCGACGACCACGTGCGCGCGGACGCGTTCGCCGCGGTGCTCGGCGAGGTGCTCGAGCGCGAGCTCTCCAGCGATCTGGTGCTGGTGCTGGACGACGTGCACGAACTGGTCTGGGGCAGCCCGTCGGCGCGCCTGGTCGAGGGGCTGTGCCGTCACGCCCCGGCCACCTTCCACCTGGTGCTGGCCTCGCGGACGGAGCCGCCGTTCATGATCGAGCGGCTGCGCGGCAGCGGCCAGGTGCTCGAGCTGGACGCCGGCATGCTGGCGCTGACCGCTGGGGAGACCAGCGAGCTGCTGGGGGCGGCGCTGGGCGACGGCACGGACAGCGACGGCACGGACAGCGACAGCCAGACGGCGACGCTGGCGGCCACGCTGTACCGGCTGACCGGCGGCTGGCCAGCGGCGGTGTGCCTGGCCGCCGAGGTCCTGCGGCACCAGGACCCGGCCGAGCGGCCCGCAAGCCTGGACGCGCTGCGGCGCCCGGGCGGGCGGCTGTTCGCCTACCTGGCCGAAGAGGCATTCGCGCGCGAGGACCCGGCCGTGCGCGAGCTGGTTCGCCGGGTCGCGCCCCTGCCCCACTTCACGGCGGCGCTGTGCCGCGCGGTCGGCCTGGAGACCGACGAGGCGGCTCTGGCCGGGCTGGCCCGGCGCGGGGTGTTCCTGCAGCCGCGCGCCAGCCCCGACGGCTGGTTCGTGCCCAACGAGCTGGTGCGGGAGTTCGCCCGCGAGTCGATGCCGCTGGACGAGGACGAGCTGCGCACGCTGCACCGGCGGGCGGCCGCCTGGCTGTGCGCCAGCGGCCATCTCGAAGAGGCCCTCACCTCCGTGCTCGCCCTGGCCGATCTGGGCGAGCCTGACGCCCTGGCGGACTTCGTCCGCGACTTCGGCCGACCCATGCTGGTGGGCGGCGCGGTGGCCCGCATCGCCGCGGCCGCCCGCCGCATCCCCGCTGGCCTGCGCAGCAGCGCGATCGAGCAGGTCGAGGGGCAGGCGCGCCAGGTCCAGGGCGACTGGCAGGGCGCGCTGGAGTGCTTCCGTCGCGCCGCCAGCGGCGAGGAGGCGCTGCCGGCGCGGCTCGCCTGGCGCATGGGCCTGATCTACCACCAGCGCGGCGAGCTGGAGGCGGCGCTCGAGGTGTACCGGCGCGGGCGCCTCGAGGACCCCGCCTCAGCGGAGGAGGCCCGGCTGCTGGCCTGGACCGCCACCGCCCACTGGCTGCGGGGAGAGGCCGATGCCTGCCAGGCGGCGGCCGAGCGCGCCCTGGCCACCGCCACCGCCAGCGGCGACCAGGAGGCCCTGGCGACGGCGCACACCGCCATGGCGCTGCTGGCCGCGCTGCGGGGCGACCGCGCCGCCAACGACGCCCACTACCTGCGGGCGCAGGAGGCCGCCGAGCGCGCCCACGACGTGCTGCAGCTGGTGCGCATCCATACCAACCGCGGCTCCCGCTCGAGCGAGGAGGGCATGCACCGGGAGGCCCTGACCGAGCTGGAGATCGCCATCCGGCTCGGCGAGCTGACCGGGTTCGCCGCCATGCTGGCCACCGCGCTGAACAACCGCGGCGAGGCCTGGCTGGGGCTCGGCCGGCTCGACGAGGCGATCGCCGATTTCGAGACGGCCAGGGGCGTGTTCCAGCGCATCGGCAGCCGCATGATGGCCTACCCGCTGGCCGGGCTGGGCGACGTCTACCGCGAGCGTGGCGACCTGGCGCTGGCGCGCGCCGCCTACGAGGAGGCCATCGCCCTTGGCGAGCAGTCCGGCGACCAGCAGGGCCTGGTGCCGGCCCTGGCCGGCCTGGCCCGCAGCCTGGTCAGCGACGATCCCGACCGCGCCAGCCGGCTCGCCGAGCGGGCGCTCGCCGCCGGCGGCGGCATGGCCTACGCGACCGCGCTGCTCGCCGCCGGCTGGGTGGCCCTGGCC
>JBKPDO010000251.1:0-17002 GCA_046727955.1 bacterium
TTTCCTGGCATGCTATTGTCCCCTTCACCTTTTAGATCCAGGTAAGCCATCAGACCCAGAAACGCTCCTCCAAGTTCCTCCCAACTGAATCGGGGATACGACAAGGCGCCTCGCGGCGCACTGAAACGAGTAGTGGTTGACATAGGCGGTCTTCTTGGCCAGGTTGCGGATCACCCCGCTGGCGGACCGCTTGACCTCCCAGACGGTTGCGGCGGCCCGCGCCACCAAGATCGTCGACCGCATCCACCTGTGCTCCTACCGAGTCCTGGGGCTGCGAGTCCTGCGTCGTCGTCTGCGTCATCTGGTGTCTCCTCCTGGTGTGACGTCGACACACTCTGTCACGGAGTTACACCGTTGTATTTACAGTCCCCCAGCGGCAAGGATCAAGCACGTGAACAGCGGGACTGTCTCTGGGCGTGGGCGTGGGACGGCAGACTCGCGTCCGGTAGCGGCCGGCGAGTGAGCACTCGCGGAGCCTGGCGGACTGTCCAGCCCTATGTAGAGACCGCGCCCTCGCCTGGGTGTGAGGAGAGCAGTACCACTGAAGGGTGTCGTGCCCGCCGCTGGCGTGAGCACTCTCCATTAGGCCGTTAGTGTTCCCCTCCCGCTGCCGCGCAGTTTGCCCGGCGCTAGTGAGTGGCCGAAGGGACATTGCTCGGGCTAGCGCCAATGCCGTTGTGTTAGGTGGTCTGTGACCTGGTAGTGTCCGGCGTCCGGAGGTGATCACACCCGGATGCCACGCGCCGGACAGACCAAGCCACCGGTCACGCCCCGACTGTCGGATCGGATCGCGATCGGGGTGCTGACCCAGACCTTCCCGCCCGAGCTGGTGGATCGGGTGATCGCCAAGTGTGGCCGGGCCGAACAGCGCCAGCGGCTGCTGCCCGCCCGGGTGGTGGTCTACTACACCCTGGCCATGTGCCTGTTTGCCCAGGTGGGCTACGAGGAGGTCATGCGGCTGCTGGTCGAGGGGCTGGCGTGGGCCAGACGCTGGCGAGGCGCCTGGCAGGTCCCCGACAAAAGCTCGATCGCCCGCGCCAGAGCCAGGCTGGGGCCGGCACCGCTGCGGGCGCTGTTTGCCGAGGCCGCCCGGCCGCTTGCCACCACGACGACGCCGGGGGCGTGGTATCGCGGGTTGCGGCTGATGACGCTGGACGGCACGACCTTTGACGTGCCGGACACCCCGGCCAACGTGGCGGCGTTCGGCCGGCCCGGTGGCGGCCGGGGCCAGGGGGCGTTCCCGCAGGTGCGGCTGGTGGGGCTGGTGGAGTGCGGCACGCATGCGATCGTGGACGCGGCCATGGGCGGGCTGCACCTTGGGGAGAGCTCGCTGGCACCCTCGCTGGCCCGCTCGCTTGGGCCGGGGATGGTGCTGCTGGTCGACCAGGGCCTGTGCGGCCTGCAGCTGTGGCGCAGCTTGCAGGCCACCGGGGCGGAGCTGGTGTGGCGCTGCCGCGCCGACGTCAAGCTCGAGGTGCTTGAGGTGTTCGCCGACGGGTCCTGGCGCAGCGAGCTGGGCCACAGCCAGCCCCCGAGCAAACGGGTCGCGGTCCGCGTGGTCGACTACCGGCTGGACGATCCCGGCCGCCCCGGCCATCCGGAGGACTACCGGCTCATTACCACGATCCTGGACCCCGACCTGGCCCCCGCCGCGGAGCTGCCGGCGCTGTACCCGCAGCGGTGGGAGCACGAGACCACGCTGGATGAGCTGAAGACCCACCAGCGCGGCCCAGGCGTGGTGCTGCGCAGCCGCGACCCTGACGGGGTCCGCCAGGAGGTGTGGGCGCACCTGCTGGTCCACTTTGCCATCCGCACGCTGATGCACCAGGCCGCCCTGCAGGCCCAGGTGGATCCTGACCGGCTGTCGTTTTCCCGCAGCCTGCACATCGCCCGGCGCCAGGTGAGCAGCCAGGCCGCGTTTTCCCCCTCGGCGGCTGGCCAGGGCGACCCGGCAGGCGGTCGCTGAGGCGCTGCGGCACCTGCTGCCCCCACGACGGCTGCGCAGCCAGGCGCGGGTGGTCAAGCGCAAGATGAGCAACTTCACGCTCAAGCGCGACCGTCATCGCCGCTGGCCACAGCCGACCAAGCCAGCAGACCAGGCTGTGGCGATCGTGGCCCGCACCGCCCGCGGACCCTAACGACTTGGTGCGCGATAGGGATCGGCCCGCGCCGACCTGAGCTGTCCGGCTGATGGTGCTCAGCGGCGGGCGGCCCGGTCGGAGACGAGCCCGGCGACGGCCAGGTAGGTCTCGCCGAAGCACTCGCGGCGGCCGATCCAGCGCTGCAGCGAGCGCCAGTGCTTGTGCTCGGCGATGGCGTGCTCGACGCAGATCCGCCGGGATGACTGCCGGGTGCGGGCCTGCTGCCAGCGGGCTACCTCATCGGCATCGGCATCGGCGTGCTTGGGTGGCTTGCGGGGCGGGGCCACGACCTGCTGGGGGAAGGCGGTGGCCAGCCCCCGGTAGCCTTCGTCGGCCCAGACGATGACGGTGGGATGCTGGGCAAGCAGATCACAGATGCCCTCCGACTTGATCGCGGTCTGGTCGTGCATCCGCCCCGCTCGCACCGCGCCGGTCCACAGCGTACGGCCGGCCTGGTCGCTGCAGGTGGTGGTCTTGATGGTGTTCTGCTTGCGCTTGCCCGAGACGAACCCGCGGCGTCCCGCCCGGTGCGCCCGTGGGCGGCGGACCTGGGTTTCGCTGCCGTCCAAGCGCAATGCCACCCCGCAGGCTTGGGCGTAGGCGACCACGTCAGCCAGCGTCCGCAGCGCACCTCCGGGTGGCCGGGGGCGGCAAAGCCGCGGGCGGCCAGCAGCGGCCGGACCTCGTGGATGGCCCGGGTGACGGTCGAGCGGTCCACGCCGTACAGCACCGCCACCGCCTGGTGCGGGAGTTGGAGGCGCAGCACTACCAGGGCGACCAGCACGCGGTCGCAGAAGGCCAGCCGCGGGCAAGGCCCGGCCCCGGCGGCGCGACGGCGCCCGTGGCCGCGGCGGGTTGCCAGCACCGCCTCGTGCTGGGCGGTCCAGGGGTCGGCCAGCTCGGCGACCAGCTCGCCGAGGTGTCGCCGTGGGATGCCGGTGAAGCAAGGATGGGATAGGGCCGCACGGGCCCATGTGGAGGTGGAAGTCGCATTCCGGCATGATCGTGCGGCCTGCCTCACGTCGGTACGGTCCCCTCGATCAACC
Organism: bacterium; assembly: GCA_046727955.1. Classification (GTDB taxonomy): domain Bacteria; phylum Actinomycetota; class CALGFH01; order CALGFH01; family CALGFH01; genus DASVXQ01. The sequence goes on from JBKPDO010000251.1 coordinate 3,188, forward strand.
TGAGCTATCGCGCATCAGGTCATTGTCGTTGCGGTGAACGAATCAAGACTCAAGACGCGGCTGGGTTGGGCTGGTGCTGGAGCCGTCTGCCGAGGTAGATGACGGTTGCGAGGGGGGCGAGCACTAACACCACCAAGGCCACCGCGCTGAGTACCTGTAGCCACCCCGGCGAGCCGCCGGTGCAAACCGTTGCTGGGGTGGTGCTGGGCATCAAGGAGACCGGGGCCGAATCGACTGGCGTCGGGGAGACTGGCACCGGGGAGACTGGCACCGGGGAGACTGGCACCGGGGCGCTGGAGCATCCTTGTGTGGAGACGGCAAGCCCCCCAAGCGCCCCAGGCAGTGCCAGGCCGCCCGGTACGACCAGGGTGCCGAGCCACTTGTCGCGGACTGACCAGCGCGGCGAGCTCCACAGCAGTGCCACGCCGACAAACCAGCCGAGCACGGGAATGATGATCCCGCCGATCGGCAGCAGGATTAGCGCCGCGACCTCCATCCATCCGCGACGCGTCCGGGGTGGCTCGGTGGGCTCGTCGGGGCGTTGGCCGGCCTCGGCAGCGATGGTGGCTGGGTCGCCGAGGCGTTCCAGCAGTAGGCGGATGTCGGCCTCGCTGGCGTGTGGGCCCAGTTCGGCGCGGGCGGTGGCGATGTGTTCGCTGACCTGCTCCAGCAACTCCTCCCGGCGCGCCGTTGGGAGGTCGTGCAAGGCGGCCTGCAGGTGGGCCAGGTAGCTGGCGACGAGCTGGTCGGCGGTGGTGGCGTTCATGGCGGCGTCCTTCCTGCGTCGAGGAAGTGGTCGACGGCGTCGCGGAAGCGGGCCCATTCGGTGGCGAAGGCGTCCAGGGCCTGCTGGCCGCTGGGGGTGAGGTGGTAGTAGCGGCGGGGTGGGCCGCTGGGGGATTCGCGCCAGGTGGTGGCGACCAGCCCGTCGCGGCGCAGGCGGCCAAGGAGCGGGTAGAGGGTGCCTTCGCTGGTCAGCATGCCGTCGACGTGGCCGAGTTGGCGGACTAGGTCGAGGCCGTAGCGTTCCCCATCGTGGAGGAGGGCCAGGACGCAGTACTCGAGGGTGCCTCGCCGGAGCTGGGCGAGGAGGGCGGGACGCGAGGCCTCTACCATGTGGTGCATGGTAACAGGCGCAGCCCTGATCCTGGTAAGGCTAGGGTCCTTCGAGTCCTAACGACCTCGGCGCGATGGCTCGGGTTGATCGGGGGCCGCGCAGCATGCCCCGACCCTTATCGCGCACCAAGTCGTAAGACGTCGTTTCGCTGCCTTGAGACGCTGTGAGAGGTTCAGGCGTGCCGTTGCTCAACTGCGCCGCCGCGATCATCGGCATGGCCGAGGAGCTGTCCCTGCAGCTGGCCTGCCCTGCCAGCAACAGCCATGGAGAGGATCCCTATGGGTGCCAGCGAAGCGCAGATCATCAAGGTCGAGCAGTACTTCGGCGTCCGCTTCCCCGACGACTATCGGCGGTTCCTTACTACACAGGGCAGCATGGCCAGCTTTGTTCCTCCCGCAGGGGACTACCTGACTGTCCACCCCGTCAACCAGGTCATTGGGATCAACCAAGCGGGGTCGATCCCCGAGCGGTTTCCAGGAGCGGTGGTCATCGGTGGTGACGGCGGCCGCGAGATGTTGGCGTACGACTTCCGCGACGATCCACCTGCGCTGGTCCTGCTCGACATCACCGCCGAAGGCTGGCCGGCTGCGTTGTACCAGGCGCCGTCCCTGACGGCACTACTGGAGCAGTTCCCACAGCGCGGCTGGAGCTTCGAGGAGGGCTAACCCAACGGCATTGGGGCTAGCGCTTGAACAGGGGGCGGACACAAGATGATCTTGCCCACCTTGGCGGTTTTCTGTCACAGGATTCTGATCAGTGCGGGCGCCGGTCATGCCATCGGCCCGTCGCGGCCGCTGCCGGGCAGCGCCTGCCGGAGTTGGCGGCGGGAGGTGATATCGAGCTTGGCGAAGACCTTGGCTAGGTGGTACTCGACGGTGCGCGGGCTGAGGAACAGCTGGGCGGCGATCTCCGGGTTCGACATGCCTGCCCGGGCCAGCCGCGCGATCTGGGCCTCCTGGGGGGTGAGCTGGTCGCGCGTGTCGGCGGTGCGCCTGCGGACGGTCCCGCCGGTGGCCAGCAGCTCGCGGCGGGCCCGCTCGGCAAACGCCGCCATGCCGATCGCGGCGAACATGTCGTGCGCGGTGCGCAGCTGCGCGCGCGCCTCGGCCCGCCGGCCCTCGCGGCGCAGCCACTCACCGTAGAGCAGGTGCGCGCGGGCGAGTTCGGGACGAAAGCGGGTGCGGCTCAGCTGGTCGGCGGCCTGGCGATACCAGCGCTCGGCGTCCTCGCCGTCGCTGAGCAGCGCCCGGGAGCGCGCGTAGATCCCCTGCCCCCAGTCGGTCTGGCCGACCCTCGTCACCTCGGCCAGCCGGGCGAGCGCGTCGGCGGCCAGCCGGGTCTGTCCGGTCCTGCTGGCCGCCTCGATCAGCTCGGGAAGCGCCCACATGGAGACATGCAGCTTGGGCGCCTGCTCGGCGGCTTGCTGCGCCTCGGCCAGGGCCGTCTCGTAGCGGCTGAGCCCGTTGTAGAGGATGGCGGATACCCATTGCGACCATTGGATGGCTCTGCCCTGGCCCGCAGCTCGGGCAGCCGTGCTCACGGCCTCGATCAGCGGGGCGGCCTCGGCTTCTGCCCCCCGGAATCCGGCGAGCAACACGGCCCCGAGTGGGGGGTGGCGGGTCCCTGTCGCCGCAGCGACCGCCTCCGCCTCCGCGACCAGCGCAGCGGCCGCCGCGAAATCGCCACGCCAGACCGTGCGGACGGCCATCGAGTTCACAGAGATCACCAGCTGGGCGAGCAAGCCTGCCTCGCGGCAGGACTGGAGCTGCCGGGCAACAATCGCGTGCCAGCGCTGCTCGTCCCACACCATGACCGCGGCGAGCGTGGCCGGTGTCGCCCAGCGCAGGCGCTCCGCCATGGTGATCGCTTCTTCGGCAAAGACCCGCGCTGCCTGCCTCAGCAGGGGGGCCGCCTGGGCGCGTCCCTCGGTGATCAGGACGGCCAGCCCGTCCAGCAGCAGATCGGGCGGCCGGGGCGCGCCTGTCGGTGGGGGGGCTGACCGGGCGGCCCGGGAGACTTCGTGCAGATCGCCGGCGCCTGCGAACCGCCCGGCGAAAAATGCAGCGAGCCATGCGTCCAGGTAGGTCTGGCGGGCGAGCGCGGCGTCCAGCGGCTCCAGCTGTTTGGCCGCCTTCACTAGCAGCGCCGGGGCGTCGCTGCCCGCGGTGGAGGCGAACGCGATCTGCCCGCGCAGCAGGCTCGCGCGGGCTTGCTGGAGTTCATCCAGCGGCCCCGCTGCCGCTATGTTGAGCAGCTCGGCCGCCGCCTCCAGGCCGCCGGCCTGCAGGTTCGCCTGCGCGGCCGCTAGGGCCCGCGCGGACCGCCGGACGGGCTCGGCCGTCAGCTCGAGTGCGCGCTGCAAGAACGCCGCCGCCGCGGCCATGCCGCTGCGGGCCTGCGCGCGGCCCGCCGACCGCTCCAGCTCCGCGGCCACCTCCTCATCGGGTCCTGGCGCCGCCGCCGCCAGATGCCACGCCCGCCGGTCCGGATCCCGGCCGGCATGGGTCACCGCGGCCAGCGCCCGGTGCGCCGCCCGCCGGTCCGGCAGCGACGCCGCCGAGTACACCGCCGACCGCACCAGCGGATGCCGGAACCGCACCCGCGTGCCGATCTCCAGCAACCCGCCCGCCTGAGCGGCTCCGGCGGCGGTAGCCGGGATCCCGAGCCGCCCGGCCGCCCGCCAGACCAGGCCCGGGTCGCCGACGGGCTCGGCCGCCGCGACCAGCATCAGGGAGCGCGTGTCGGCGGGGAGCGCCTCGATCCGCCGCCGGAAGCCCTGTTCGATCCGCGCCGGGACCGGCTGGGCCCCGACCAGCCCGAACCCGCCCGCCAGCTGCGTAGGGCTCAGCCCGCGCGGCAGCTCCAGCAGGGCCAGCGGGTTGCCTGCCGTCTCGGCCACGATCTGGTCCCGGACCTGTTCATCGAGCCGGAACCGGACCACCGACCCCAGCAGCGCGCGGGCGGCCTGCTCCGGCAGGCCCCGCACCTTCAGGTCCGCCAGCCCCCGGAACTGCTTACCCGGGTCGCGCGCGGCGAAGATCAGCCCCACCGGCTCGGCCAACAGCCGCCGCGCCGCGAATGCCAGCACCTGCGCCGACGCCCGGTCCAGCCACTGCGCGTCATCGACCACGCACAGCAGCGGCCGGTCCTCCGCCACCTCCGACAGCAACGTCAGCACCGCCAGCCCGACCAGGAACCGGTCCGGCGCGGCCCCTGCGCGCAGCCCGAACGCGACTCCCAGCGCGTCGCGCTGCGGAACCGGAAGACTCTCCAGCCGGCCCAGCAGCGGCGCGCACAGCAGCTGCAAGCTGGCGAACGCCAGCTCCATCTCCGATTCCACCCCTGCCGCCCGGGCCACCCGCATCCCCGCCGCCGCCCCGGCCACGTACTCCAGCAGCGCCGACTTGCCCGCCCCCGCCTCACCCCGCACCACCAGCGCCCGCCCGCGCCCGGACCGCAGATCCCCCAGCAGGCCATCGAGCGCCGCGCGCTCTGCCTCCCGGTCCAGCAGCTCCGGCACCGGCTCCGATCGCGTCCGCATGCCCATCTCCGCCCACAATTCAGTACCAGCCCACCGGCGCGCTACGTCGGCAGGCCTCTGGCGCTCCCCGGATGCCAGCGTCCAGGCACCCGGGCAGGCCAAAGCGCGGCGGTACGGCGACTGCCATCTCCAGCCAACTGACCGGCCAAGGACCTGTCAAGAGGGGTGGTTTCAGTTCGTGCCTATGGCGGAGCGGGTTGCCCCCGACACAGGCCGCCGCCCGGCCCGATGGATGGTCGGCTACTGGCCTGGGGGCAGCAGGTTTCGGCTTCGAACCGGTGCGAGCGGGCGTGGGTTCTATCGAGCACGGCACCACGCGGCGTGGCCAGGTGCCGCAACGGCCGGGCGTGACCGGAGGGCGCGTGCCGATGGCTGCGCCAGTGTCCCCAGGGGACCCACTAGGGATTCGTCGGTGCACCCTTCGTTCCAGCGCTGGTGCAGGTAGGCGGTGAACCCGTCCAGGACGCTGGCCCGCTCGGCCGTCTTGGCCAGCAACTGGTCCAGGCTGGGGGCGTGGGCGAAGCGGCGGACGGTCTGGACGTCCAGGTGCAGGCGGCGGGAGATCGCCGAGATCGACTCGCCGTGGGCGCGCCGCTGCTGGACTGCCGCGTAGCACTGGGTGGTCCTGGTTACGATCTTCTTCTCCGGCGGTCCCGCTGGGACCGGATCGAGCGGCGGCGCCGTGGGTGTCGGCGGCTCGGCAAGGGCTCCCGTAGGCAGCCACGGTGTGCAGGCACCGTCTGCTCGACACCCTCGGCGAGGTTGTGCCACAGGTGCCAGCGGTCGGCGACCTGGATGGCCTTTGGCGCACCGGTGCGGGCGCCGTCGGCGTAGGCGCCGGCCCGGTCGCGGCAGACCACCCGGGTGCCGGGATGCGCACCAAGCCAGGCGGCAAACGTGGCCGCTTCACGATCTTCCAGCAGGTCGACGGGTCGGTGGGTGGCCATGTCGACCAGGACGGTCCCGTAGACGCGGCCGCGTCGGAACGCAAATCGTCCACGCCCAGCACGGTCACCCCTGAGACCTCGGGGTCGGGCAGCGCGCGCAGCAGTCGCAGCAGCGTGTCGCGGCTTGCCGGCAGCCCAAGCCGGCTGGCCAGCCGCGCGCTGGCGCGGCCTGCCAGCGCCAGGGCGACCTGCTCCAGCAGCGTGCGCAGCAGCGGGGTGCGCCGAGCGTAGCGGGTGGTCAGCCCCGTGGGCTGCTCGGTGAACGTGCGGGCCTGGCAGTCGAGGTGCTCGCAGAAGAACCGGCGCACCTCAAGGCGGAGCACGACCGGCTGGCCGCCGATGGTCGCGTCGGCGAGTCGGCGCTGGTAGCGGCTGTGCACCCTGGCAGAGGCGCGGCTGCAGTGGGGGCAGGCGGCCGTGGCGGCGCGGGCGTGTGCCCAGATGTGCACGGCGTGTTCGACTTGCTGGACTCGCTCGACCGCAACGACGGCCAGGTGCGGTAAAAGGCCGTCAAGACCCTGAGCTTCACATAGCGGCCAGGATCATGAAGCGGGCCACCGATCCGGCGACGGTTCCATCACGAGATGTGCGTCAGAGCCAATTTCGGTGAGCTCCATCACCGCCACACCAGCTCCGCGCCGGTGCGGGCCATCTGCCGCCACAGCTCGCCGCCCACAAACAGCCGGTCGGCCAGCAGCAGCACCCCCGACCCAGTGGGCTCCCATCGTGGAGCAGTTCGCGCGCGAGGGTCTGCTCCCCGCTCGCGTAGGGCCCTGGGCGGCGTCGACGATCGCCTGGGTGCCGGCCTCCACCAGCCCACCACCCGCACCTGCGGGAACGCTGCCTGCCCGCGACCGCCTGGCCTGTTGCCCGACCCAACGCCTGGTTGGCCGGACTGTCGGGCACGTCCAGGCAAGCCCCGTCCAGCACCAGCAGCCGCCAGTGCTGATACCACGCCCCCCGCGTCGCCTTGGTCGCCAACGGCCGTGCAGCCGTGGCGAACAACGCCTTGAGCGGCTCAGCGCCCAGCCGCTGGCGCGCCTCCGCCAGCGCCGAGGCGCCCGGCACGTGCCACCAGGGCCAGGTCCGCCGCCCCCGCCTGGCCTGCTGCGCCCAGCCCAGCCCCTCCACCAGGCAGCGCAGCACCTCCTCCTAGGCCGCGTGGCTATACAGCGCCAGTGCCAACACGAAGTAGACGACCACCCGGGCGGGCAGCAGCCGGTGGCGCTGCTCAGCGCGGCCGGTCTGCTGCACGATCTGGTCGACCAGGTCGGGTGGGAACGTGTGGGTCAGGGCGCCCAGCGCGATCCGGTCGGTGATCGGCGGCGGCGAGGGCAACTGGGTGGGTGCGGCGGATGCCATCCGGTCGTGTGTCCACTCCTGGTCGCTTCAGGGAAGGAGCGGACACTACCACGTCAAAGCAGCAAACCGGATGGCATTGCGGCGAGCGCCGCTGCCCCATCCATGTCCTCGGCTGTAACCAGGGAGTAGCCGCCGAGCCGGGTCTCGGCGTCGAAGGTCCCAAGGTCCGGGTGGCGAGCACGGCGTGCCCGGTGTCGATGCGGCTGCTGCCGAGACTCTCGAACCAGGCCTGCCACGCCTGGCCGGTCTCCCCGCCAGGCTGGTGGTCCTTGGGTACTCGGTACGAGAACAGGGAACCTGGGCACGGTCACTCCTCGCTTGTTCGGCTCAGCTGACGCCGGCTGTCGAAGAACTAGACGTCGGGCGGTGGGAAAAGTGGGCAGGGGTGCCCGATTTCGGGTGGCCGCGGCGTCTTTACCGGTAGCCGAACACCGGACGTGCAGTCGGGACCGTAAGGAGGGGCCCAGCCATGGCACCAGCGGGTTGGCCGCATGCGCGGGACTGGCGGCGCTGTAGTCGCCGTGGCCGCTGAGCAGCCTGGTGAAGCCGAGGATCAGGTAGCGGAAGGCGATCGCGCCGAGCCCCGCGCCGACCCCCACCGCAAGCGCCAGCGCCACCAGCCCGGCCGGGCTGCCCCGCAGCCACTGGTAGCCAGCCAGCAGCAACCGGCGGGACGGCCGCAGCGGCGCCCCCACGCCGACGCGGATCCGCACCCTCACTGGTGCTGCACCTCGACCCCTTCCAGCAGCACGTCTAACGCCCGCTGCACGTTGGCCCAGCGGAACGCCCGCGGGTTCAGCGCGCCGTGCAGCACCAGCCCGTCGGTCAGCGCCAGCAGCAGCGACGCCAGCGCGTTGGCCGGCACCGACGCAAGCTCGCCCGCGGCGATCCCCCGCTCGACGACCTCCCGCAGCCAGCCGCGCTGCGCCGCCGCGGTGAAGGCCAGCCGCTCACGCACCTGCGGGTCGGTGGGCGCCACCGCCCACAGGTCGGCGCGCAACTGCACCCGCGCCGGGTCGGCGGCCCGCTCCAGCATCACCCGCGCGAACCGGCGCAGCTGCACCCCGGCCGGCACATTGGCCGGCTGGCCAGTGCCTGAACGGCCGGCATCATCAAGGGCCCTCGCCAGCGCGACCGTGTCCTGCTCCAGCAGCGCGACCAGCAGGTCCTGCTTGCGGGTGAAGTAGCCGTAGAAGGCGCCCTTGCTGACGCCCGCCTCGGCGCACACGTCGTCCACGGTCAGGTCGCGGTAGCCCTTGCGGGCGATGCACCGCCAGGCGGCGTCGATCAGGTCCTGGCGGCGGGCCGAGCGGGCCGCCGCGGTCAGCTTGGGCATGACGGTCCCCTCTCAACGCTCAGCGGGCGAGTCGAACACACACGGTGTCGCGCCCGTGGTTGTCGCCACGTGTGGCATGGCACTATGATGTTAGAAACCGACTGGTCAGTCATCATACTAAGGGATCGAGGCCGCCTGTGTGGTGGCGCCGCTCGCTGGGCCATGCTCGCCCCCCGGGGCACTGCTCGTAGTAGGTGGGTGAGCTCCCCGGCAGGCCGAGTCCATACCTGTCACGGAGGCCACCGGATGCGCACCCTGCTTGGCGCTCGGCTTGGCGGTCGGCCACGCTCGCCCGGCCCGCCCGCGACCACCGCCATGCTGGTGCTGGCCGCCGGGCTCCTCACGCTCACCGCCTGCGGATCGCAGCCACGCCACCCCCACGCCACCGTGTCGTCCCCGACCACGGCCACCACGGGCTGGTCGGGAGCCATCTTTGGCGCGTCCCTGCCCAAGCCCGAGTTCACCCTCACCGACACCGCCGGCAAGCCCTACGACTTCAAGCAGCGCACCCGCGGCCAGCTCACCCTGCTGTACTTCGGCTACACCCACTGCCCCGACGTCTGCCCCCTGACCATGGCCGAGCTCGCCCAGGTCGTCCACGCCCTCCCCGCCGCGGTCGCCCGCAAGATCACGGTGGTGTTCGTCACCACCGATCCGGCCCGCGACACCCCCCGGCGCCTCAGGCAGTGGCTTGCCAACTTCAGCGCCTCGTTCGTTGGGCTCACCGGCAACCCGCGCACCATCCAGGCCGCCCAGCGCGCCGTCGGCATGCCCCCGGCCACCAAAGAGCCCCTCGGCAGCGGCAACGGCAACACCGGCTACGGGGTCGACCACGGCGCGTTCGTCTACGCCTTCACCGCCGACGACCTCGCCCACCTCGCCTACCCCCAGGGCGTCCAGCCCGACGCGCTGGCCGCCGACCTGCGCCGCCTGGCTACAGGCGGCTGGAGCGCCGGATGAGCGCCTGCGCCCGCCGACCCGGACCCAGCTGGACGCCTGCCGCGGAGCACGGCGCAGAGCGGGCGGTGGTACCGAGCACCGCCCCGGCTGCGGCTGCGGCCGTCACCGGGTTCGACACGCGGGCGAGCAGCTACGACGCCAGTGTGCTGCAGCAGTTCCTATTTATCCCCGCCCAGGAGGCCGCGCTCCAGCTCGCGCGCCAGCACCTGCCACGACCACGGGGGGTCCTCGACATCGGCTGTGGCACCGGCCGGCTCCTGCGCCAGGCCCGCCAGCAGTACCCCCACGCCGACCTGGTCGGCGTCGACCTCGCCTGGCAGATGCTTTGCGCCGCGGCCCGCGCGACCCCGACGGGGCTAGGGATCCGCTACGTCCGCGGCGCCGCCGAGCGCCTGCCGTTCGCCGACCACACCTTCGACCTCGTCCTCGCCACCATGTCCCTGCGGCACTGGGCCGACCCCGCGGCGGGGATCGGCGAGATTGGTCGCATGCTCACACCCGGTGGCGTGCTCGTCGTCGCCGACATGTTCGAGAGCTCAAGCTGGCGCCCCGCGCGCCGCGTGATGCTCCGCTGGCGGCGCCACAGCCACGCCGGCCTCCCCCCGGACCTCGTCGCTGCGTTGGCCGCCCAGCACCTGGAAGCCATCGACGGCGACCGCGTCCCCTGGTGCAAGCTGCCCGACATCCAGGTGATCGTGGCACAACAGGCCGATCCCCCACGGTCGGGTCGCACAGGCTCGCCCCCCGGGTCGCATGGCCACGCTCAGCCATGAACCCCACGACGATCCACCGCACGCGCCGTCGGCCAACGGCAGCCAGCCCTGCGCCGCGTGGTGCGCCTGTTCCTCGGGGCGCCACGAGGCGCGCCGTCGAGCCACGTCCCCGGGCGGGTCAAGCAGCCCGGCGCAGCCGGCCAGGGGGCAGTCGATGAGCGCTGAGCCGATCGTCATCCTTGACCGCGTGGTAAAGCGCTACCGGGAGGATGGGCACACCCAGACGGTGCTGGACGGGCTGTCGCTGGAGGTGCGCGCTGGCGAGATGGTGGCGATCATCGGGCCGTCCGGCTGCGGCAAGACCACCCTGCTCAACCTCATCGGGGCGCTGGACCGGCCCGACGCCGGCACGGTGCGCTGCTGCGGGATCGACCTCACCGCCGCGGACCGCGCGACCCTCACCGCCTACCGAGCGCGCTCGGTCGGCTTCGTCTTCCAGTTCTACAACCTGCTCCCCACCTTGACGGCGCTGGAGAACGTCGAGGCCGGCCTCACCGTCGCCGGCATCGGCCGCGCCGAGGCCAAGGAGCGGGGGCGACGCATGCTCGCCCGGGTCGGCCTCCAGGACGCCGCGGACAAGTTCCCGGCGCAGCTGTCCGGCGGGGAGCAGCAGCGCGTCGCCATCGCCCGGGCGCTGGGCAAGCAGCCGGCGCTGGTGCTGGCCGACGAGCCGACCGGCAATCTGGACCAGGACACCGGCGCGCAGGTGACGGCGCTGCTGCGCGCGTTGAACGCCGAGACCCGGACCACCCTGGTGGTCGTCACCCACAACCCCGCGGTGGGGTCGGCGGCCGACCGCACGGTACGGCTGGCGCACGGCCACATCGTCGAGGTCGAGCAGGAGCCGGCGTGATCCTGCTCCTGCTGCGCAAGGCGCTCCGCGATGTTGCTGCGATGGGCGCCCGCGCGCTACTGCTGGTCCTGGTGATCGGGGCGGGCGTCGGGATGGCGGCCGGGATCGGGCTGGCCCTTGGCGACGTGCGGGCGACCAGGGACGCCTTCTACCACGACCAGGCGCTCGCCGACCTCGACGTCCGCCTCCAGCGGCCGATCCAGGCCAGCGTCCTGGCCGCGCGGGCCCAGGCGGCCGGCGCGACGCTGGCCGAGACGCGGCTGGTCTTGGACGGCATCGCGTCGCGCGGCGCCGAGCGGACCGCCGCAGAGGTCCTCGGCATGCGCCCACACGCTCGGCTGGATCGGCTGGCGATCGTCCAGGGCCCGGGCCTGAGCCAGGCCGATCCGCTGGGAGCGGTGGTCGAGGCGCAGTACGCGCACACCTCGGGGCTGCGCGTCGGCGACATGCTCGGACTTGCGATCGGTGGGCGGCCGATCCAGGTGCGGGTGCGCGGGATCGCCCGCAGCCCAGAGTACCTGCTCGCCACCGCCGACCAGCAGTACCTGATCCCCAGCCGGGCTCGCTGGCGGTCGTATTCCTGCCGAGAGAGGGGCTCGCGGACGCAGCCGGCGCCGCTGGCCGCGCCAACGATCTCGTCCTGGACCTCCCCACAGGAACCCCACCAAGCACGGAGCTGGCCGTGGCGGCCGGGCTCCCGGTGGCCCACCTGATCCCCCGCGCCGAGCAGTTCAGCCTGCGGTTCACCAACGCCGACCTGCACAGCTTCGCGCTGTTCGCCCCGATCCTTGCGGCGGTGTTCGCCGCCGTCGGGTTGCTGCTGATCGGACTCAGCCTGCGCCGCCTTGTGCAGGCGCAGCGCCGCGAGCTCGGCACCCTGCTGGCCATCGGCTACCGGCGCCGCGGTGCTCGCCACCGTCCTGCTGCCGGCCGCCGTCCTGGCCGTCCCAGGTGCGGCGGTCGCGATCGCCGTGACGATTGCCATCGGCCGGCTGGTCGCGGGGACCTACGTGTCCGCGGTCGGCTTCCCAACGATCGTGAGCACCCTTGCGGCCGGGCCGCTCGCCCGGGCAGCCGGGCTGGCGATCGGGGCGACGCTGGCCGCCGCGTTGCTGCCGGCATGGACGCTGCTGCGCCTTGCCCCGGCGGCGGCGATGCGCGGCGAGCCGGCCGCCCGGTTCCAGCCCCCAGGCTGGCTTGCCCGCGCGACCAGCGCCAGCGGCCCGCAGGTCGCCTACGCGGGCCGCTCGCTGGCCCGGCGGCCGCTGCTGACCGCGGCGACCGTGCTGAGCCTGGCGGCCGCGATCGGGCTCGGCGCGGCGCTGAACCTGCTGGTCGCCTCGACCAACCAGGCCGTGGACCAGACCTTCGCCGGACAGGGGTGGACGGCCGCGGTCGACCTCGCCCAGCCCCTGCCGACCAGTGCCGCAGTGACGCTGGCGCGCGAGGCGGGCGCCGCCGCCGTCGAGCCCGTGGTGAAGGGTCCCGCTCGCCTGATCGCCCACGGCAGCGCTGCCGCCGTTGACGTTGAGCTGGTGGGCCTGCCGGCCTCGCCGACCCTGCAACGGCCCCGGGTCACTGCCGGGGGAGCCCCTGCCGCTGCCGGGCAGATCCTGGTGAGCGAGCAGACCGCCCAGGCCCTCGGCGTCGAAGCCGGCCAGCGCGTGCACGTCACCACCCCGAACGGTGCATGGGACATGACGGTTTCCGGGACCGCTCGCACGCTCGCCTCAACGCAGAGCTACCTGCCAGACGACCAGGCCGCCGCGCTGCTGGACCTGTCCGGCCGCAGCAACGCGCTGTTCGTTGCGGCTAGCGACGCCGCCGTCCAACGGCTCCGCGAGCGGCCCGAGGTCGCCCGCGTCACCTCCCTGGCCGCCGCCGGCGGCGGCATGCACGACCTGGTGCGGGAGCTCACCGGCCTGATCGACGTCCTGCTGGCGATCAGCCTCGGGGTCGGGGCGCTGTTCCTGGTCTCCAGCCTCGCCCTGTCCTTGCTGGACCGCCAGGGGGAGTTCGCGACGCTGCGCGCGCTCGGCTACGGCCGCAACCGCATCGCCAGGATCCTGGGTACCGAGGCGCTGGTTGAATCCACCGTCGCCGGGGCGCTTTCGATCCCGGCTGGCCTGCTGTTGGCCTGGCCGCTGGCCGCTCGGATTGGGCAGGCGTGGTTCCGCATCGGGCTGCACCCGGCGCCCTCGAACTTCGCCGTGGTGATCGCCCTCGCCATCGCGCTTGCGCTGCTGGCCACCGCGCACGCGGTGTGGCGGGTGCTGCGGCTGGACATCGCAAGCGCGGTGCGCGCACGACTCATCGGATGACCTCCACGACACTGCGCCGGTGAGCCACCGCACGCCAGTGGAGCCCTCGGCCGGGCCGAGGGGAAGCAAGCCGACGCGGTCGTGGCCACGCTGCCACGGTCCAGACGTGTGCCACCTGTGATCCACGGGCCGGTGTGGCAGTCGGAGCAGGGCGACCAAAGTCACCATAGGCTCCCGGGCAGGCGACAAGCAGGCACAACGCCGACCAGCCTTCCCGGCCCGCCGCCCACAGCCCAACCTTGCATGGGGCTATCGCCGCGGGAAATAGACTGTTTTCCGCGAGCTCGCGGGGTGACCGCCACGGTGAGCTGCACCGCTCGCTCGGCGGCCGACCGGCGAAGCGGGCAGGTTTTCCGCGGACTCGACCAGGGGGAGCCACGGATGCCACAAAGGCCGGCAGCCGTCGTCGCGCTCCGCGGGCACAGGCCAGCGCCGACGCGGACAATCGCGGGCGCGGTCGACGCCTTCCTCACCCAGGCCGACCTCGCCGACGCGACCCGCCGGGAGTACGGCAAGTACCTGAGCCGGCTCGCCACCCGCCTCGGTGCCGACCGGCCGCTCGCGACCATCACCGCCGACGAGCTCGAGGCCGCCATCACCGACCT
>JBKPDO010000252.1:0-18443 GCA_046727955.1 bacterium
CCGCTCGCCCGCTAGGCGCCGCTCCTCGGCGCGCAGCCGCTTGGTCTCGGCCCCCTGACGGTCGCGCTCCTGACGCCAGGCGGCGAGCGCCGAGGAGCTTGCCGCCTGCGCCCGCTCGAGCTCCTCGGCCTCGGCGCCGAGCGCCTCCAGCTGGGCCGCCAGCTCGGCCTGGCGACGCTCCAGGGAGCGGCCCTGCCCGTCGAGCCGGCCCAACTCGGTCTCGAGCTGCTCGATGGCCTGCTCCAGTCCGGCGACCTCGCCGGCCAGACTGACTTCGCGCTGGTGGGCCCTGGCGCGGTCCCGCTCGGAGCTGGTCACCGCCTGGTCGTGGGCGGCCAGCGCCGCGCGCGCCTCGTGCCGGGCTGCCTCGGCCGTGGCGGTGACTTCAGTGGCCGCTGCCCGCTCGTCCTCGACCTCGACCAGCTCGGCGGCCACCTCGCTCGCCTCGCGCTCCAGGTCCCCTGGCGAGCGGCTCTCCTCCTCGTCGATGGGTCGCGTCTCCGCGAGGTGGCGGGCGCGCTCCTCGGCCAGGGCCATCGTGCCCCGCAGGCGCTCGCGCACCGTGTCCAGGTGGTGCGCGGTCTCGCCCGCGCGGGCGGCGCGCGGCCCCTCCTCGTCCAGCGCTGCCTGCATGCGCGCCTCGTCGGCTTGGGCGGCCTGGTGTCGGCCCTCCAGCTCGGCCAGCCGCGCGTTGAAGCGCTCCTCCTCTGCCGCCAGCGCGGTGGCGCGCTGGCGGGCGGACTCGAGCTCCCGGGCGCGCAGGGTGAGCCGCACCTCACGCAGCTCCGCCTGGACCTCCGCGGCTTTGCGGGCCGTCTCCGCCTGCTGCTGCAGCGGCTTGAGCTGGCGCCGCAGCTCGCCGACGAGGTCGGAGAGGCGCACCAGGTGCTGCTCCATGCCGGCGAGCTTGCGCAGCGCCTTGTCCTTGCGGCGGCGGTGCTTGTAGATGCCGGCAGCCTCCTCGATCGCGGCGCGGCGGTCCTCGGGCCGGCCCTGGAGCACGTCCTCCAGCCGGTTCTGCCCCACGATGGTGTGCAGCTCGCGACCGATGCCGGTGTCGGAGAGCAGCTCCTGGACGTCGAGCAGCCGGCAGGCGGTGCCGTTGATCGAGTATTCGCTCTCACCCGAGCGGTACAGCAGGCGGGCCACGGTGACCTCGCTGAAGTCGATCGGCAGCAGGCCGGCGCTGTTGTCGATGGTGAGAGTCACCTGGGCCCGGCCGAGCGGCGGGCGGCTCGCGGTCCCGGCGAAGATCACGTCCTCCATGCGGCCGCTGCGCAGGGACTTGGTGCCCTGCTCGCCGAGCACCCAGGAGATGGCGTCCACCACGTTGGACTTGCCGGACCCGTTCGGGCCAACGATCACGGTGATCCCGGGCTCGAAGTCGAGGACGGTCTTGTCCGCGAACGACTTGAACCCCCGGAGGGTAAGAGACTTCAGGAACACGCGTCTGGCCGGGAACCTTTCGATCCGCAGGTCGTCGAGGCCATACCCGTCATACCCTACCCCGCCACTGGGACGGACAAAGCGCCGGGGACGTGCGCCGGTCGGGCGACGGCGCAGTGTAGCACGCAGCCGTGCGGGACGGTTGGAGGCAATAGGTAACAATCCCCACGTAAGCCTACGTCAAACCACGCAGAGGCGCTCGGTTCGGAAACCACGTATAGCCTACAAACAAAACAGGGGCCCTCAGAAAAGAGGGCCCCTAAGAAACGAAAACCCCGGATCAGGCCAGGGCTGCTTCCTTTTGGGTCGAGGTCCGGAGGTCCTCGACGTCGCGAAGGGCAATCTCCTGCTCAGCAACCGCAAGAGCGCGCTCGAGCTCGGCTACACGCGCCTTGAGTGCGTTCAGCTCCCGCAGGATGAGGTATGCGGGCGGCTGCCCGACAAAGCCCATGAGCGCCTTCGACACAGGGAAGGTCCTCCCCTCAGCAACGACTTCATCGTTCGTTGCAATCTCAGTCCGCCCTGCCGGCACAAACCAATCTCCGTCCCCTGCCGGGCGGAAAACTCCGACGGCTTGCTACTTCAGTTGGCTCTCTGGAGAGGAAGGCCCGTGCGGCACCTGACGTCCGTCCCGTCGGTGGGATCGACGTCGGCCGTGCCACGCACCGCATGAAGGCAGTTCCAGAGACATGATTTCACAAGCGGACGATACCACGTTCTCGTTGGTACGCCAAGTAGCGTAGGCGCGGATGGCGCAGTCGCCCGAGCGGGCGCGACCAGGCCAATCCCCGCTCAACGCCAGGAAAACCTGTCAAACTGACCGGTCGCCTCCACCCGCTCGCTTTCCAGCTGGTCGACTCGTGCCATGCGCGGGCCACGGCGCAGATAGGCCTCGAGCCGGTCGAGCATCGCCGGTGGTCCCTCGGCCTCCACGTAGACCGAGCCATCCGGGCGATTCTCCACGAACCCGGTCAGACCGAGCTCCTGCGCCGCCGACATTACCGAATAGCGGAAGCCGACGTTCTGGACCATGCCATGGACTGTGGCTCGAAGTCGCTGTTTCACGACGCGGTCCTCGATCCATGTGGGGGGAGCGAGCTCCCTCCACGGCCCCCCAGGAGCGCCTGTGCCATGGTCGCCTTGATCGGACCGGTCACCAGCCTAGGCCTGGATGTCCACTGGTGAGCCGGGCTCCAGCAGGTCGGCCAGTACCGAGATTGCCCCGTTGTCGAGCCGCACGCAGCCGTTGGAGACCTGGTGGCCGAGGTTGGCCGGATTGCTGGAGCCGTGCAGGGCGATCTGGCCATCGCCGGTGCCGAACTGCTCGAGCACTTGCGAGTAGCCCGACAGCCCCAGTGCCCAGGCGCCGTAGATGCTGGAGATCTGCGGCGGGCGCAGCTTGACGGTCACGAAGAACCTGCCGGTGGGCGTCGGCGTCGCCGCCCTGCCGATGCCGACCGGGAAGCTGCGCACCAGCTTGTCGTCCTTGTAGAGGCTGAGACGGCGCTCGGAGAGGTCCACCAGCGCGTGGTAATCGCGCGGCACGGTGCGGACCTGGTCGCCGCGGACCCAGCCACTGGACTGGTTGGGCCGCTTGGGTAGCAGCACCCGGTACCACACCCGGCCGTCGACGCGGCGCGCCTCGCGCACCAGGAAGGGCGTTGGCGTGCCCCAGACCAGCTTCGGCGGGAGGAAGTCCACCGCCTTGCCCCCACCGGGCTTGGAGCGGACGGTCACGGAGTCACCGCTGGCCAGCGCCGCGTACGCTGACGCCCCGCCCAGATTGACCGAGTCGTCCCGGACAGAGGTCTGCGGCGCGGCGGCGGTGGGGGCGGCGGTGGGGACGGCGGCGCCCGGCGTGGCCGGCTCGGCGGGGCGCTTCGAGCACCCGGCCACGAGCAGCACGGCCAGGCAGGCAAGGAGGAGCAGGCGGGGGGCGCGTGCGATCGTCAACTCTGGCACCTCGGGCAGAAGTAGGTGCGGTCCTCCTCGTCGAGTCGCTGCACCACCAGCGGGGTGCGGCAGCGCCTGCAGGGCTGCCCGTCCCGCTGGTGGACGTTGAGCTGGTTTTGATACTCGCCCTTGTTGCCGTGCAAGTCGAGCCAGAGGTCCTCGCCCAGCGAGGTGCCGCGCAGGCGCACCGCCTCCTGCAGCACCTCCTGGATGGCGCGGTACAGGCGCCGGACCTCCTGCGGCGACAGGCCGCTCGAGTCCCGCTCCCAGCGCAGCTCACCAGCCCAGAGGATCTCGTCGGCGTAGATCGGGCCCATGCCGGCGATCAGCGCGCCGCCGGTAAGCAGCGGGCGCAGCTTGGCCGGGCTGGCGCCGAGCCCGAGCCCGAGCGCGGGCCAGGTGAAGGCGTCCGTCAGCGGGTCGATGGCGGCGCGCTGCAGTCCCTCGAGGCCGTCCAGCTCGGCCTCGGCGACGACGAACAACTCGCCGTCGGGCGGCAGGTGCAGAACCCGCAGGCCGCCGCCGGTGGAGAAGGTGATCACCGCGCTGGTGCCCTGCTCGATCGCCGCCGAGCTGCGCTCACGGCGCAGCCGGCCGCTGGCGCCGAGGGTGACGACCAGGGCGTTTCCGGAGTCGACAGGCAGCACCAGGTGACTGCCACGGCGGTCGACCCCGGCGATGCGCTGCGCCAGGAGCCGCTTGGCGAACTCCTTGCGGTTGTGGTGGCGGCGCACCGTCCGGGCCGCCATGACTTCGACGTCGGTGATCTTGCGACCGACGACCTCTTTGTCTAGGTCCTGACGAAGCGTCTCGACCTCGGGCAGCTCGGGCAATGGTCCCCTCCCCAGCGCACCAGGCCCGAGCGCCTCATTCCCCGGGCGGGGGCAGTGTAACCAAGCTGACGGCTCCGTGCATGCATCCGAGCGAGAGTCGACCACGGAGAGTGGCCTGCGGCACCGGCTCGACCATGGCGCAGGCGCTCTTGGGGGGCGTGGCCAGTTAGCGGTGAGTTCGTCCGGCAAGCCGCCTCCTCACGGTTCCTATGGCACAGGCGCTCTTGGGGGGCCGTGGGGGGAGCGAGCTCCCCCCACATCGATCGACCTGCCCCAGCGCGCGAAGCGCGCGCCGTGGGGGGAGCGAGCTCTCCCCACATCGATCGATCTGCCCCAGCGCGCGAAGCGCGCGCCGTGTGGGGGGAGCGAGCTCCCCCCACGTGGATAAAGGATCTAGCCAAGAGGGCGCCACAGTGCTCTTTCCGCCACAGCGGTTACCGGAGGAACTTGGACCTGCGCCTGTCGGCCAGGACGCGACCGCCGGTCTGGCAGGTGGGGCAGTACGAGGTCTCGCGCTCCCCCATCCAGACCGAGCGGATGGTGTCGCCGCACACGAAGCACGCCGCGCCGGCGCGGCCGTGGACGGCGAACAGCCGCTCGGACGCCTTCGGGATCTCGATCCTGCCGCCGACCTGCTCGGCCAGCGAGCCCCTCGCCTCGGTCAGCACTTCCAGCAGAGCGCCGTGCAGGCGGGCGACCTCTTGCTCGCCGAGGCGCTCCGGCCGGGCGAAGGGCGACAGGCGGGCGCGGTGGAGCACCTCGTCGCTCCAGGCGTTGCCGACCCCCGACATGCCGCGCTGGTCGGTCAGCATGCCCTTGAGCGTGTGCCCGCCGCCTGCCAGGATCTCGCCGAGGCGCTCGACGGTGAAGTCGGGGTCGAGCGGCTCCGGCCCGAGCGCCGCCAGCCCGGGCACCTGGTCCAGCTTCTCGACCAGCCAGACGGCCGCGCGCCGCTGGGTCGACACCTCGGTCATCGACAGGACGCGGCCGTCCTCCAGCTCCACGGCGAGCACCGCCACCTTGCGGGAGGCTGGCTTGGCCCCGAGCGTCAGCCGGCCCCCCAGGGAGAGGTGCATGACCAGGTCGAGACCGCCGCTATCGACCGGGGGGCTACGCTCGGCTCTGCTTGGCGGGCCTGGTGCCGTGGCCCCGGCCTCGTTAGCGAGCCCCCCTGACCCTGGATCCCACGGGGGGGCTACGCTCGGCCCTGCTTCGGGTCGTGGTGCCGTGGCTCCGGCCTCGCTAGCGAGCCCCCCGGACCCCCCGACCTCGATCCAGACGTACTTGGCGCGGCGGCCGGCGCCGACGATCGTGCGCCCGGCCAGCGCGTCCAGCGGCGGGTCGAAGGTCTTGAGGGCGGCCACCGAGACCACCCGGACCGAGCGCACCCGCGCACCGGTGAGCTGGACGCGGAGGTTCTCGGTCAGCACGTCGAGTTCGGGGAGCTCCGGCATCCTCGCGGCGCCTACTGCCCGCTGGCCGGCTTGTCGGCCGGCACCACGTCCACCCGGCGGTCGGGGCCCTGACCGTTGCCGGAGGCGCCGCCGGTGATCATGCGCGAGGCGGCCAGGCTCTCGAACGCCTCCTGGGCGGCGTTCTGCTCGGCCTCTTTCTTGGAACGGCCCTGACCCTTGCCGTAGGCGACGCCCGCCACCGAGACGGTGGCGGTGAATCGCTTGGCGTGGTCGGGACCCTCCTCCTCGATCGAGTAGGAGGGCATGCCGCCGAGGCTCGAGGCGGCCAGCTCCTGTAGTGAGGTCTTGTAGTCCAGCGCGGCGCCGCGGCCGGCCGCCTCCATCACCCTGGCCTCGAACAGCCTGCGGATCAGCGTGGTGGTCCGCGGCAGGCCCTTGTCGAGGTAGATCGCACCCAGCAGGGCCTCCAGCGTGTCGGCCAGGATGGAGGACTTGTCACGGCCACCCGACAGCTCCTCGCCCCGCCCGAGCTGGACCGCGTCGCCGACGCCCAGCTCGCGGGCCACGTCGGCGAGCACGTTCATATTCACCGTGGCGGCGCGCAGCTTGGCGAGCTGGCCCTCGGGCAGGTCGGGGAAGGCCCGGTAGATGAGGTCGGTGATGACCACGCCCAGCACGGCGTCGCCCAGGAACTCCAGGCGCTCGTTGGTGGGCAGACCGCCGTGCTCGTAGGCGTAGGACCGGTGAGTCAGTGCCCAGATGTAGAGCTCCTGGTTCCCGAAGCGGACCCCAAGCGCCTTCTCGAGCGGAGTGACCCGCTTAGTCAACCTCAACGACCTGGCGGCCACCGTAATACCCGCAGTTCTGGCAGACCGCGTGCGGCCGCTTCGCCTGCCGGCACTGCGGGCACGCCGCGTAGGTCGGCGCGTTCGACTTCCAGTGGGCGCGGCGATGCCGGGCCTTGGACCGCGGCGTCTTCCGCTTCGGGACGGGCATCTGTTCCTCCTGTCGGGGTTACGTCTTGCTTCCGCCGTTCTCGCGCGACCGGAGCGCCCCGAGGTCGAGCTCGGCCAGGGCGGCCCAGCGAGGATCGACCGCGCCCTGCAGGTGGTCGCAGTCAGTGACGTTCAGGTCGGCGCCGCACCGCTGGCAGAGCCCGGCGCAGTCCGGCCGGCACAGCGGGGCCGGCGGGAAGGCCAGCACGATCGCGTCCCTGGCCATGGCGTCCAGCGGCAGGCGGTCGTCGGGCAGCAGCGCGTAGCCGTCGTCCTCCGCCTCGCGAGGATCGAGGGCGAACAGCTCGCGCACGTCGACGCTCAGCTCCTCGTCGACGGTGCGCAGGCAGCGGGCGCATTGCAGCGTGGCCCGCGCGGTCACCTGGCCGGTGACGAGCAGGCCCTCGACCACGGATTCGATCTCGGCGTCGACGGTGACGGGGACGTCGGGCTCCACCCAGGCGACCGGGGTCGCCATGTCGGGCAGGGGACCACTCTGGACCACGTGCTTGTGTGCTCCAGGCTGGTTGAGGAGCTCGCGGACGTTGATCGCGAGCGAGGGTGCTGCGGCTTGATTACTCATGTGAGAGACCTTGGTGTTTCGCGTGCCCGCGACGGGGACGCAGGCAGGAGTCTCCGGGACGGCCGAGCCGCCCGAGGCAGGGTAGCAGAGAGCTGCGACGAATAGGAAACAACGCGCAGGAAAACAACGCGCAGGTCCAGCTTATGCCCGCGCGGCGCGCTCGCGCAGCCGCAGCAGCACCGGCTCTGGGACCAGGCCGGTGACGTCGCCGCCGTTGCGCGTGACGTCCTTGACCAGGCTGGAGCTCAGGTAGGAGTAGGAGGGGTTGGCGGTCATGAACAGGGTCTCGACACCCGCCAGGCGGTAGTTCATCTGCGCCATCTGGAGCTCGTAGTCGAAGTCGCTGACGGCGCGCAGGCCCTTGACGATGGCGGTGACCGAGCGGTCGCGGGCGAAGTCGACCAGCAGCCCCTCGAAGGAATCGACCTCGACGCCCGGTATGTCCGCGGTCACTTCTTTGAGCATTGCGAGGCGCTCCTCAAGGGTGAACAGCGGCTGCTTGCCCGGGTTGATGAGCACCGCGACGATGACCCGGTCGAATACCTGGGCGGCCCGGGCCACGATGTCGAGATGACCGTTCGTGACCGGGTCATATGTGCCTGGGCAGCAAGCGATCCGCACTGGTCAGCCTCCTGTTAGGGAGATCTCAGCTTAACCCGTCAGGTAGGTGGCGAGGTGCAGGGCGGTGTCGCCGTAGCGGCGCGGGCGGTCGGGGCGCAGGCCGGGCGGCCAGGGCGGCGGCTCGGCGCGGGCGGAGGACTCCAGCGCGAGCACCGCGCCAGGGATGAGGGCGGTCGCGGTCGCCAGCCGAGCGAGGATGCCGGCGAGCAGCCCCACCGGCAGGGCGTAGGGCGGGTCGAGGAAGACCAGGTCGAAGGGGCCGTCACGCTGTGTGCGCAGGTACACCTCGGCCTTGGTGCGCCGCACCGTGGCGGTCCCGCTCAGGTCCAGCGCCTCCAGGTTGGCGCGGATCACCGCGGTGGCCTGGGCTGACTGCTCGACCAGCACGGCCGACGTCGCTCCGCGCGAGAGCGCCTCGATCGCTAGTGCGCCGGTCCCTGCGAACAGGTCGAGCACCCTCGCCCCCTCGACCCTGGGGCCGAGCACCGAGAACAGCGCCTCCCGGACCCGGTCGCTGGTGGGCCGCGTCCCGCTCCCCGGCACCGCTCGCAGCCGCCGCCCCCCCAGCCGCCCACCCACCACCCGCATCGCGCCCTCCTCCGCGGTGAGCGGGATGCCGCACCATCGGCCCGCTGCAGCGGCCCCGCTGCAGCGGCACCCCAGCAAGCATGGCACAGGCGCTCTTGGGGGGCGTGGGGGGAGCGAGCTCCCCCCACAATGGAACGAGGACTACGGGTGCCGCATGCAGAAAGTCACAGGCCCCCGCACCACCAGGTGGTTGGAGGCGGGGGTCGAGCCCGGGGGGGCCAAGGCCTTTCCCCCGCCGTCCAACCGGCTTGGCCGGTTCAGTCGCCTTTGAACCGTCCCTCTCCTCCACGCGACACAAGCTGGCGCATGGCGCGTGGGCGCCGTCGGGTGCCCGCGAGCACAGGGTCGGTGACCTGGCGCAATGCCTGGTCGAACGGGATCCCCTGGTCCCAGAGACACTCGAAGGCCTGTCGCAGGCTCTGCCCGAAGCCCGCGTGGTCGATCAGCAGGGACTCGAGCCGGTGGGTGCCGCCGTCCGGCATCGTCAGGTGGAGGATGGCCCGGCGGCGGTCGAACACGGCGAAGCGCGCCGCGATCTCGTCGACCACACGCGCCTCCACGCCCTGCGCGCAGTAGAACCTGACGAACTCCCGATGCGACTCACTGAAGCAGGTCGCCCGATCGAGCACCACCCGGAACCGCACCCCGGCGGCGAGCGAATCCAGGGGTGCGGGCCGGTGGGCCAGCGACCACGGCATGGGCAGGAGATTGACCATCTCTTCCCTGGTCTCGTGGATGAGGCGCTCGTAGGCGTCGATGAGCTGCTCACGGCCGCTCAAGATGTCCACTGGCTTGCGGTACGGGCCGTCCGGGTCCGCGGCGTCGCGGTTGTCGAGCCCATCGAGGATGCCGGACAGCGCCGCGCTGCGGCGGCGTGCCTGCTCGCTGAGGAACGCCTCCAGCCGGCCGATCGCCTCGTTGGGCGGGGCGGCGCGAAAACGCGCGACGCCCCCGCCAGCGACCTCGGAGCAGAGCCCCGCCCGCACTAGCGAATGGATCAGCTCATAGGCGCGCGAGCGCGGCAGTCCCGCCTTGCGGGCGATCTCGCTCACCTTGAACGCCCTGGGCGCGAGCATGCCTACGTAGCAACGGGCCTCGCCCTGACCCAAGCCATGGCGAACCAGACGGTCGATCAAGTCGGCCTCGGCCGGCTCGCTCGGCATGCTCTGTCCTTCCAGGGACGACGGATGACGCGAACAGTGGCAGGGGCTCCAGAGGAAGTCAAGCTGCTTTGCGTAGAGTAATTAGAGTTGTCGGGATTACTTCCTGAACCGCTCAAGCGACGGCGGCGGCACGGCGGCTGCCCACTGCTGCTCGAATACCTGAGAGAGCAGTTCGCCCAGGCCAGGGTGCTCCAGCGCGAGCCAGTGCCCCGGTCCGTTGACCACTCCGGAGTTATTGAGACTGAGCAGGATGGCCCTGCGATCCACCATGCACAGGCCGAGGCCAACCTTATCCGCGAAACGGATTTGTTCCCCAAGCAGCATCCGCTCGGCGAGCCCGCTGCGGTAGCGCGGATCGTCCAGGAAACCGCGCTCGTAGATCGCCCGGGCGCTGACGCCCTGGCGCAGGGTGTGCGGGTCGGGAAGCGGCGCGCCGCGCCGCGGCAGCCGCCGGGTGCGGATCACCTCGCCGCGGGCCCCCGCCATCATCGCCTCCTGCCTGGCCCAGGCCGCCTCGCCCTGCCGCAGGAGCTGGACGAAGTCGAGCGGGTCCTTGGTCGTGGGCGACGAGTAGTAGAGCCGGAAGAGGTCGGCGACCAGGCGGGTGGTGTCCTCCAGCAGGCCGGCCTGGTCGCGGATGCTCTGCTGCCGCAGCCGCCGGACGACGGTCTGCGGATCGACCGCGCGGAAGCGCGCGACCCGGCCCGGCTCCTCGGTGAACAGGCCCTTCTCGACCAGCAGCCTGAGGGCGTCGTAGGTCTTGGTGCGGCTGATGTCGGCGAGCTGGGCCAGTTCCGCGGCGCGCAGGGAGGGACCACCCACGGCGGCGAGATACAGCCGGGCCTCGTTGCGGCTCAGCCCGAATTCGGCCAGGTCCGCGACCAACTGCTCCCCGTCGCCCCATCGCGCTTCGCGAACGACCATGCTGGCAGCCTAGTGCCTCCCTCGGAGCCTTGACTAGGGCCTGTCTGCAATGGTGATCCGCGGCACGGCGAACCTGCCCGATCGCGGTGCTGACCCACAACCCAGGGATCACGTCGAGGTACCCGATGGGGGGGTTCGGGGGGGAGTTGTCTCGGGCTCCCCCCTGAATGCAACCAGGCCCTAGGGCCCAGGGCGATCCGGCCCGCAACCACCTATCCCCGGGCGAGCCATTCGGCGCGGCCGTCGCCGAGACGGGCGATGACCTCCTGCTTTAGGCGCCGGTGAGCGGGGTCCGCAAGCTCCGGATCCTCCTCGACAAGCGCAAATGCATCAGCCCGAGCCTTGCGGACCCACTCGAAATCCTCTACCAGACGGGCCAGCTTCAGGTCGGAGAGGCCCGACTGGCGGGCGTCGAAGACCGTGCCCTCGCCGCGGATGCGCAGGTCCTCGTTGGCCAGCTCGAAGCCGTCCGTGGTGCGGGCGATCGCCGCCATGCGCGCCCGCCCCTCGTCGGTCTGCGGGTCGGCGAAGAGGATGCACAGCCCTGGCGCGCTGCCCCGCCCCACGCGCCCACGGAGCTGGTGGAGCTGGGACAGGCCGAAGCGGTCGGCGTCCTCGACCAGCATCACGGTGGCGTTGGGCACGTCCACTCCCACCTCCACGACGGTGGTAGAGACCAGCACGTCGATCTCGCCGGCACGGAAGGCGTCCATGGTCGACTCCTTCTGCCGGGCCGGCATGTCGCCATAGACCAGCCCGACCCGCAGGTCTGGGAAGACCTCGCCGCGCAGCCGCTCGGCCTCGGCCTTGGCCGAGCGCACCTCGATCTTGTCGGACTCGTCCTTGAGCGCGCAGACCACGTACGCCTGGTGCCCGGCCGCGACCTCCTCCCGCACGCGCTGGTAGGCCCGCTCGCGCAGGGACTCGTCGGCGGCCACGTAGGTGGTCACCGGGCTGCGGCCGGGCGGCAGCTCGTCCAGGGTGGAGACGTCCAGGTCGCCGTAGAGCGTCAGCGCCAGCGTTCTCGGGATCGGGGTGGCCGTCATGATGAGCACGTGTGGCTGGTCGCCCTTCTCGCGCAGGCGAACGCGCTGGTGCACGCCGAAGCGGTGCTGCTCGTCGACCACCACCGCGCCGAGCCTGGAGAACGTGACGCCCTCGGAGAGCAGCGCGTGGGTGCCGACGACGACGTCGGCCTCGCCGGCGGCCACCTCCGCGAGCAGCCGCTCCCTGGCGGCCGCGGGCGTGCTGGCGGTGAGCAGGGCCAGCCGCGGCCCGCCGAACAGCCCGCCCCCCTCCCCCAGCGGCTCAAGCAGCGCGCGGAGGTTGATGAAGTGCTGGTCGGCCAGGACCTCGGTGGGCGCCATGATCGCCCCTTGGAATCCCGACTGCACCGCGGCCAGCAGGTACCACAGGGCAACCGCCGTCTTGCCGCTGCCGACGTCGCCCTGCAGGAGGCGGTGCATGGGCTTGGGGTGGGCGATGTCGGCCGCGATCTCGGACATGGCGCGGGACTGCGCGGTAGTGAGCCGGAAGGGCAGGCTCGAGAGCAGGCGCTTGGTAAGGTCGCCGTCACCCAGCAGCGGGTGGCCCTGCTCACCGCTGGTCTGGGCGCGGCGGCGCAACGCCAGCCCCACCTGGAGCACGAACAGCTCGTCGTAGACCAGCCGGTCCCGCGCCCTGGACACGGTGTCGAGGTCGGGTGGACGGTGGATGTCCCTGAGCGCCGCCGCGCGTGCCGGCAGGCGGTGGGCGCGCCGCAACTCCTCGGGCACGAAGTCGGGGACCTGGCCGTAGCCCTCCAGCAGCCCGCCGATGGCGCGCCGCAGCCGCCCGGACGAGATGTCCTTGGTCGCTGGGTAGACCGGGATGACCTCGTTGGCGAAGCCCTCTGGGTCGTCACCCTCGCGCAGCACCTCGTACACCGGGTTGGCCATGGTGAGCCGGCCGACCTTCCACATCAGCCTGCCGGAGAACGCCGCCATCGTGCCGACCGGCAGCTTTGTGGCGTGCCACGGCTGGTTGAACCAGGTGCACACCCAGGCGCCGCCGCGGTCGCCGACGCGGATCTCGAGGATCTTGAGGTTGCGGCGGGGCTGCTTCTTGGCGATGCCCTTCACCGTGCCGACCAGGGTGACCTCGGCGCCGGCCTTGGCGTGGGCGAGGTCGGTCAGGTCGCCGCGGGTGAGGTAGCGGCGCGGGTAATGCTCGAGCAGGTCGCGGACGGTGCGGTAGCCGAAGGCCGCGTCGATGGTCCTGGCCAGGGTCGCGCTCACCCCTGGCGCGCGCGTGAGCGGGGTGGCGAGCGGGTCAGCCCTGTTATCCGGCACGCGCCCGAGTATAGGGGCGTTTGGAGACACAGCTCGGGATTTTCGGCGCGCAATGGCTCGCGCGGCCGGCGGCCAGCCCTGTGGCATTGCTGGAACACCGCAGGTCGTGCTACCTTTTCGCGGCTTCTCTGCGACGCGGTTCCGCGTCCCACCCAGCAACTAGGAAGGTTCTCAACACCATGGCTGCCGTCTGCGACATCTGCGGCAAGCACCCGGGCTTCGGGATGTCCGTGAGCTTCTCGCACAAGCGCAACCCGCGCCGCTGGAACCCGAATGTCCAGCGGATCCGCATCCTCGAGGGCCGCACGCCGGTGCGCCGCAACGTCTGCACCTCCTGCCTCAAGGCAAACAAGGTGCGCCGCGCAGTCTGACGCCGCTCCCGCCAGCGCGAGAGAGGGCGAGGCCGCATGTATCAGCGCGATTACCTGATGCGGCAGATCGAGCAGGCCGCCCGGGCGGTCGCGGTCATCCTCAAGCAGGCACTGGGTGGCGACCCGGACAAGGCGCTGGCCATGTTCGACGAGGTGTACCAGCCGTTGCTGGGGATCAGCTCGCGGGTCGTCTCGACCCTCACGGACGAGCAGCTGGTCTCGCTGCTCACCTCGGGCTCGTCGCCGGACCTCCGCCGCGTCGCCTCGGTGCTGGAGGTGGTCAAGGCCGAGGCCGACGTGCATGCCCTGCGTGGCGACGAGAAGGCGGCGGCGACCCGCTACCGTCGCGCGCTGAGCCTGGCTGGCTACCTTGCCAGCCGCTCCGACCGCCTGCTCGACGCCAAGTTGGCTGGGGAGCTGGTGGAGCGGGCCGCGGGCCTCGACCTCACCGCTGAGCAGCAGCTCGGCCTCGCCCGCGTGCTGGAGGAACTGGGCCGCTACGCCGATGCCGAGGACGCGCTGTTCGAGGCGATCGAGGCCGAGCCCGACGACAGCGGGCCGATCGACACGGGCATCCTCTTCTACCAGCGCCTACTCGCCAAGGAGGACGCTGAGCTGGAGGCTGGGGGTCTGCCGCGCGACGAGGTCAAGGCCGGGTTCGCCGAGCTGCTCCGCCGCCAGGTCCCCGAGGAGCCGGCCTCATGGGAGGACGGCGACCCCTACCCCTCGTAGGGTTTGGGGCACAGAGCTAAGACGAAGGCGACGGGTGGCTGGGGCCGCCGGGGCGCAGCAGGCCGGCCCCGCGCTGCCGCCAGGCGGGGTCGGTCGGGCCGATCCCCTTGCCGAGCGGGTAGGAGCTGGCGATCGCACCGGTCAGGTACTGCTTGGCCTCGCCCACCGCGGTCACGACGTCGAGGCCGTTGGCGAGGTTGGCGGTGATCGCGGCGGACAGGGTGCAGCCGGTGCCGTGGGTATGCGGTGTGTCGAGGCGCCTGGCCTCGAACCAGATGGCCTGGCGGCCGTCCCAGAGCAGGTCGACCGCTTCCGGGCCGGGCAAGTGACCGCCCTTGACGAGCACCCACTGGGGACCGAGGGCGTGCAAGGCGCGGGCGGCCGCCTCGAGGTCGGCGCGCTCGCGCACCGGGACGCCGCCGAGCAACTCGGCCTCACCGGTGTTGGGGGTGACGACGGTCGCAAGCGGCAGCAGGCGACGGCGCAGCGTCTCGACCGAGTCCGGGGCCAGCAGCGGGTCGCCGTGCTTGGAGACGGCCACCGGGTCGACCACCAGGTTGGGCACGGCGAAGCGCTCGCAGGCGTCGGCGACCGCCTCGATGATCCCGGCCGAGGCGAGCATGCCGGTCTTGGCGGCGTCCACGCCGATGTCGGTGACCACCGATTCGATCTGCTCGAAGACCGCTCTGGGCTCGAGCTCGTAGAAGCCCTGCACGCCGATAGAGTTCTGCACGGTCACGGCGGTGATGGCCGACGTGCCGTGGACCCCGTGGGCCATGAAGGTCTTGAGGTCGGCCTGGATCCCCGCCCCTCCGCCCGAGTCCGACCCGGCAATCGTCAGCGTCCGCGCAGGTACCGCCACCAGCAATCACCCCTACTGCGAGATCCGTCGTGATCCGTCGTGATCCGTGCCACCCAGGCTACCGCCGCCGCCGAGCCTGCCGTGCTCGGCGCGCGCAGGGGAGCTCCACTCAGTCTCAGTCGCGCTGGATGGGTGGCTAGCGGAAATGGTCAAAGGCGAGGCCGGTCAGGGGGGCGGGGCCGGCAGGGGTGAGGTGGACGCGGCGCTCGCGGGTCGCGGTAAAGGTACCGCAGTCGATCAGGCCGGCGGCGGGGCTGGCCCCGCGGCCGGTCCCTGCTGGGAGGGCGGCGGCGAGCACGAAGTCCTCGCCGCCGCCGAGCGCCAGCTCGACGGGGTCGCGGCCCAGCAAGGCGGCGGCCTCCCTCACCCCGGGTGCGAGCGGCACTGAGGGGTCGTCGATCTCCAGACCCGTGCTAGAGGCCTCGGCCAGGTGCAGCGCGTCGCCGGCGAGCCCGTCGGAGACGTCGAGCATGGCGGTTGCGCCGGCCTGCGCCAAGCGCGGCCCGGCGCCGAGATCGGGGCAGGGCCGGCGGTGCGCAGCGGCCAGCGCGGGGAAGCGGCCTAGCAGCTCCTGGGCGGCCTCGTCGTCCCGCCGCAGCAGCGCGAGCCCGGCGGCGGCCGCGCCGAGCGGCCCACTCACGACCAGGCGGTCACCGGGCCGGGCGCCCGCCCGGGTCACCACCCGCTCGGCCTCGCCCAGCGCGGTGACGCCCAGCGACAGCGCCGGCCCCAGCGAGACGTCGCCACCGACTAGGTCGACGGCGAATGCGCCGCAAGCCTCGCGGATGCCCGCGTACACCTGGTCGAGCAGCTCCAGCGGGGTCTCGGCCGGGACGGTGAGGGCCAGCACCAGCCAGCGCGGCAGCGCGCCCATGGCGGCGACGTCCGAGCAGTTGACGGCCACCGCCTTCCAGCCCCAGTCGGCTGGCGCAGACAGCTCGGCGCTGAAGTGCTGGCCCTCCACCAGCACGTCGGTAGTCACCACCAGCTTGCGGCCAGGGGTGAGCGCGAGCACCGCCGCGTCGTCGCCGATGCCGACCTCGACCCCCTGGCCGGCGCGCATCCCAGCGGTGAGCCGGGCGATCAGCCCGAACTCACCGAGATCTGACAGCCCCTCCGGCTCCGCGATGCCCGCCTTCCCTCGTGCCAGCCCGGCCCGGGCCTGGAGGAGGTCTCAGGTGACCGCGCTTACGATCGCCTGGTCCAGACCGGGGAACTCCGCCAGGTACTTGGCCCGCTCGGCCTTGAGACGCTCCACGTGCTCGCGGTACTCGGCGGTACGGCCCTGTCGCTCGTAGAGGCGGCGTGGCTGCAGCAGCTCGAGGTCGTCGATGCCGGGCACCTCGCTGGCGACCAGGTAGCCGAAGTCCGGGTCGGCGTCCCAGCCGATGCTGCCCTCGGCGATGGCGGCGACGATCGCCGAGGAGTGCGGGATGCGGACCTTCTTGGAGCGCTCGTCGTCGTCCTTGCCCCCGACCCGGCCGGTGTTGAGCAGGTAGACCTCGAGCGGATGGGTGGCCAGCAGTTCGGCGAGCCGGTTGCCCTGCTGCTCGTGGCGCAGCGGGAAGAACGGGTTGGTGCCCGGCACGCGCAGTGCCTTGCCCGCCTCCTCCTTGCCCCCCGCCGAGGTGCCCTGGGTCTCGCCCAGCATGAAGTAGCCGGCGGCCTGCTCGATGTTCAGCTTGGCGACCGCCGGGATGATGTTGTCGTTGCGGTTGAGGATCAGCAGGAACGACGCGGGCGGGACCTGGTCGGGCGGGAAGTTGTCGATCGAGCGCATGTTGAACACGGCCCGACCGTTCTGGGTGTACGAGGTGTCGAAGAAGTCGAGCTCCTCGTCCTTCTGGCTGACGTTCTCGAGGTAGGCGTCGGGCTTGGTGACGGCGCCGTAGATGGCCGGCTCGTCCCTGGGGTCGAGCGCGAAGGTCTTGGCGAAGCAGCCGTCCTCGGTCGAGACCACCTCGCCGCCGGGGAACAGGCCGATGAAGTCGTCCTGCACCGCCTGCGAGCCGTTCTGCTTGGTGAAGGTCGTGGTGGTCTTGCCGGTCCCCGACAGGCCCACGATCAGCATGGTCTTGTGACCCTCGCTGGTCGGGATGACCTTGCAGCCGGCGTGCATGGCCAGGCCGCCGCCGTCGTAGACCTTGGTGTTCCACATGCGCAGGCCGCCCTTTTTCGACTCACCGAAGTAGTCGGAGTTGATGACCCGCGTCACGCCGGCCTCGAGGTCGACCGCGATGACGCGGTCGTTCGGATAGCCGGGCATGGTGAGGTTGGGGGTGTAGATGATGGTGATCTCGGGCTCGTACGGCTGGTCGCCGTCGACTGGGTCGTAGTAGAGGAAACGCTGCATCCCGGCGATATTGGCGTTGGCCCGCTCGATGATCAGGCGCGCCGGGCTGCGGTACGGGCCGGAGTGGCCGATGAAGCCGTCGACCACCACCACGTCCCGCCCGCGCATGTAGTCGTCCTGGATACGGGCGATCCGGCGCCCTTCGTCACGGCTGACGGTCTGGTCGGTGTGCTCCTCGGGCCGGTCGGTGACGATGTAGGTCGACGCCTTGGAGCGGGCGAGCACCTTGGTCTGGACGTTGACGTTGCCGTAGCGCGTCTGCCGCGCCTGCGGCATCGCGTCGGTGAAGGAGCGCAGCTCGGCCTCGGTGGGACGGAAGGCGATCGACTTGGCGACGAGGTCAAGATCCGGCGATACCGTGCTCGACATACGCTGCTGCCTCCAAGACTACGAACCAGGGCGGCCAACCGGACAGGGCTACCGGCGTCAGTAGCGGTCACGGAGCACCACCGATTCTACCCGCGTGGTCCTTCGGCTCTTCCCGAGACGTCCACAGCCCGCAGGCAGGCGAGCACCTGCTCGTCGCTGACCTGATCGAAGCGAATGTACGCCTGTCCAACCGCCATGTATGGCTCCGGGCGCTCGAGCACCACCACCTGGTCGACCTCCAAGCCGAGCCGTCGCTCCAGGTCGGCGGGGCCGACTGGCACGGCCACGGTGACGCGCCGCGCGGCGGCCCGGCGGCACCAGCGCGCCGCGGCGACCGCCGTCCAGCCGGTGGCAATGCCGTCGTCGACCAGGACCGCCTCGTAGCCGGCGAGGACCAGCGGCGGGCGCCCGGCGCGGTAGGCCGCTGTGCGCCTGGCCACCTCTCGCATCTGTCGCCGCGCCTCCTCGTGCACCTCGGCGAGGTCGAGGCCGAGGCGCCGCACGGCCTCGTGGTCGATCGCCTCGACGCCCTCGGCCACCGCGCCGACCGCCAGTTCGGGGTTGCCCGGGGCGCCGACCTTGCGCGGCACCACTACGTCGAGTGGCACGCCGAGACGGCGGGCCACGACCGCCGCCACGACCACCCCGCCACGCGGGATCCCGAGCACGATCGCGGGTGGGTGGACACGGCCGACCAGGGCCTCGGCCAGCCGCTCGCCCGCCTCTTCCCGGTCAGGGTACCGCCGCTGCCCCCTAATAAGGCGCTCCTTTGGTCGGGGCAATCACTTAGCATAGTTGGCCCTATTGTTCTCCGCAGCCCTTGATCCATGTGGGGGGAGCTCGCTCCCCCCACGGCGCGGGCGGCGCGCGCCGGGGGCGGTCTTTACAAGTGGGGGGGGGGGGGT
>JBKPDO010000253.1:0-6222 GCA_046727955.1 bacterium
GGGCCGGGGCGGGCTGGGGGGCCCCGCACAACCTTGCTGGGTGCCCCCCCCCGGGGCGCCCCCCCCGCCACCTCCCCCCCGGCCATTACCCTGGGGGGGGGCGCTCGCCCCCCCCACGGCGCGCGCTCCGCGCGCCCGGGCAGTTCTATCCATGTGGGGGGAGCGAGCTCCCCCCACGGCCCCCAAGAGCGCCTGTGCCGGCCTCCCCCCACGGCCCCCAAGGTCAAGATCATCCCCTTGAGCAGGGCGTTTGTCTCGATTCGCCTTTGCGCCGTCAGGGTCGCAAGTGTCAGACTAAGCCGGCAGCTCAGCGGTGTAAGGAATGTGATCACATGCCTTCCAAGGGACGTGCGGTGCAGGGCGCCCGGGCCCAGGCGGGTCCGGGGAAGGGCGTCCAGAAGACCTTCCCAGGCGGTCGGTCCTGCCCCCAGTGCGGCGAGCCACTCTCTCAGTACAATCCAGGCCCCAACTGCTGGAAGCACACCATGGGCTATCCCTGGCGGGGGCCCACGGCCAGGCCGAAGTACTGAGGCCGTGGCCGCCGCCCAGGAGCACCCGGCCGCCGAGGCGTGGACACCCGAGCCGCCCCCTCCCCCGCAGCGCCGTATCGGGCCCGGTCTGGTCGCCAGCCTCATCGCGCTGCTGCTCGTCTTCGGCATGATCGGCCTCGTCGCGGCACGCCGCGCCGGCGTCGCCCACTTCGGCGCGGGCTCGCCGGAGGCGGCGGCGAGCGGGCTGCTGGCCGCGCTGGACCGCGACCCGCTCGACGCCCAGGCGCTCGACCGGGCCAGCCGCTACCTCACCGGGGAGGAGCGCCTGCTGGCCGGCACCTACGGCGACCGCATCGCCAAGCGGGCCGCCCGGCCGTCAGGCCCGGACACGCTGGGGATCGTCGGCTTCGGCGCCCGCGACGTCCGCTTCCAGCGGGTCGGCGGCAGTGGCGGCAGTGACGGCGTCACGGTGCTCGAGGCGGTGTCGGGGACCGTCCACGTCCGCACCGGTGGCGGGCGTCTGGAGCTCTCCGTCGACGAGGCGCGCCGCCGCCTGGCCGAGCAGACCAGCAGCCGGGTGACCTCGCTGCGAGTGGTCACGCTCAGGACGGGCGGTCGCTGGTACGTCGCGCTGCTCCCGACCGCGCTGGAGTGGACGCGCCTGGACGGCGGCGGTCCCGCCGACTACGCCAAGCTCACCGCGGCGGCCAGCCCGGGCGTGTCCTCGCCGGAGGCCGCCGTGAGCGGCCTGCTCTCCGGCCTGCGGCAGCAGCGACCGCTCGACGAGATCTTGGCGGGCGCGGCGCCGAGCGAGCGCAACGCCTTCGAGGCCTATCTGGCAGCGCTGCAGAGCAGCCGGGGCTGGGCTGGAGCCGGAGGAGCCGGCAACGAGATGCTGGGGCTTCCCGCCCCTTACTCCGCGGGCGGGCCCGTCACCGGTACTGAGCAGGTGGCCGACCGGGTGGTCAAGGTCTATTTCAAGGCCGAGCGGTCCTCCGGCGGCCCCGAGCCCGACGCGGCCACGGGGCCCCCGACCCCGTACGTGATCGCCGTGCAGCGCGACGGGACGTGGTACCCCTCGATAGTGTTCACTCTTACCGACCTGGCACTGACCACCAGCGCAGAACAGGAGCATTCGTGATCAAGGTCCTCCTGGTAGCAAGCGACGAGCGCGCTCGCGAGCGCCTCCGGCTGGCGCTCGAGCGCCTCGAAGTGACCGGTGAGGAGGTCCGGTTCCTCGAGGCGGGCGACGGCAACGACGCCATGGTGCTGGTCGAGAAGCAGCGCCCCGACCTGGTAGTCGTCGAGGTCGGGGTGACCCCGTACGGCGCCTTCGGGGTTGCCCGCGACGTCAAGGCCAGCCCGGAGACCTCCTGCCCGGTGATCGTGGTGCTGGAGCGGCCCCAGGACGAGTGGCTGGCCCGCTGGTCGGGCGCTGACGCCCTGGTCAACCGGCCGGTCGATCCTTTCGCCCTTGCGCAGGTCGCACGCCGTCTGGTGGAGGAGCGCCGCGGCACCGCGCCCGCGGCCGGGGCGGTGGCCCCGTGAGCCTGGAGGCGCACTGCGGCAACTGCCACCGGGAGCTTCTGCTCGACCAGCTCACCCGGCCGGTCGACGGCTTCCGCTGCCCGTTCTGCGGGTTCGCCTTCGCCCCGTCCTACGCCACCGTCGCGCCCGGCGTGGCCGACCGCGTGCTCGCCTCCCACGAGGCCCTGGTCAAGAGCCTCGCCGAGCTGCAGTCGATGACCGGCGAGCGCCTTCAGCTCGACCACGAGAGCCTCGTCGACTCCGTCCGCGGAGCCCTCGGCAGCGAGGCGCAGCCGGCGTAGCGGACCTCGTAGCGGGGCCTCTCGTCGGCGCCGAGGCGCGGCCAGCGAAAGGCAGTCCTCGTTCCATGTGGGGAGAGCTCGCTCCCCCCACGGCCCCCCAAAGAGCGCCTGCGCCATGGTTGTCGCGGTGGGGTCCCTCACCCGTTGCCCTGGTGGGGTCCCTTACGGTGGGTAACCCTACAATGCCGGGAGGGGATCAGCCGCTGGAGGGAACCATCTATGGAGCAGCGTTCTGTCGTCATCGTCTCGGCGAGGCGGACCCCGATCGGCAAGTTCATGGGTGCGTTCGCCGAGGTTCCCGCGGTGGACCTCGGCGTCACGGCGGCTCGCGCCGCGCTGGACGCTGCCGGCCTCGACCCCGGCGAGGTGCACGAGACGGTCGCTGGGCACGGCCGGCAGGCGGGCAACGGCCCGAACCCGGGGCGGCAGGTGTCGGTCCGCGCCGGCGTGCCGGAGACGGTGCCTGCCTATACGGTCAACAAGGCGTGCGGGTCGAGCAGCAAGGCGCTCACCCTCGCGGCGGGCTCGATCATCCTCGGCGAGATCGACGTGGCCCTGGTGGTGGGCATGGAGAACATGACCCGCACCCCCTACCTGCTGCGCGGCATACGCGGCGGCCAGCGCATGGGCGACGCGGTGATCGAGGACGGGATGAGCTCCGACGGCTTCATGGACCCGCTCGCCGGCGAGGCCATGGGCGAGACCGCGGAGAACCTGGCGGAGCGCTACAACGTCACGCGCGAGGAGCAGGACCAGTTCGCCCTGCAGTCGCAGCGGCGCGCGGCGGCGGCGTGGGAGAGCGGCCGCCTCGAGGACGAGGTGGTCCCGGTCGAAACCTTCGACGCGAAGTCACGGACCATCACGGTCGAGCGGGACGAGCACCTGCGCCCGGCCACCACGATCGAGGGGCTGGCCAAGCTGGCGCCGGCGTTCCGCGACCACGGCACGGTCACCGCCGGCAACTCCTCCGGCATCTGCGACGGAGCGGCGGCGCTGGTGCTGATGGCCGAGGAGGTGGCGCGGGCGCGCGGCGTCCCGCGGCTGGCCCGGGTGGTCGGCTGGGCCAGCGCCGGCGTCGACCCGCACATCATGGGCTGGGGCGTGGTGCCGTCGACGCAGCGCGTGCTGGCCAAGCTGGGCTGGGCTCTGCCGGAGATCGACGTGGTCGAGGTGAACGAGGCCTTCGCGGCGCAGGTGCTGGCCTGCGACCGCGAGCTCAAGTTCGACTGGGAGCGGACCAACGTCAACGGCGGCGCGATCGCGGTCGGCCACCCGATCGGCATGACGGGCGCGCGCATCGTCGGGGCGGCCGCGCACGAGCTGCAGCGCCGCGGGGGGCGGCGGGCGCTCGCGACGCTGTGCATCTCCGGCGGGCAGGGCATGGCGGTCGCCCTCGCGGCGGCCGATTGAGCGAGCCGTCCACAGGCGCCTCGTGTAGGGTCCGGAGACTGGAGATGAGGAGGGCCGCCCCGGCGGCCGACGAGCGTAGGAGCGCACATGGTCACCGCGATCGTGCTCGTAACCTGTGAGGTCGACCGCACGTCGGAGACGGCCGAGGCGCTGGCGGACCTGGACGGCATCACCGAGGTGTACTCGGTGGCGGGCGACTGGGACCTGGTCGCCGTCGTCCGCGTCGGCAGCCACGACGACCTCGCGGCGATGGTCACCGATCACATCCGCAAGACCCACGGGGTCGCCGCCACGCAGACGCTGATCGCCTTCCGCACCTATTCCCGGCATGACCTCGACCGCATGTTCTCAGTCGGCTTCGAGGCCACCGGCCAGCCGGACTGACGTGGCCTGGCGCTCCGCCGGCCCCGACCCGAGAGCAAGGCCCCCTCAGCGGGACTGGTTGGTCAGCGGGTCCGGGTGGGCGTGCGGGTCTGGTAAGCGAGCAGCAGCACGAGCACGCCGGTGGCGGCCAGGGTCAGCCCAGTGATCAGCAGGCCGGTGGTCCTGGCGCCGGTGAAAGGCAGGCTGCCGGCCCCGCTCGAGCCGGTCGTCTCTCCCGTGCCTGCCCCATGGGGCATGGAGGCGGGAGCGGTGATGTCGATGGCGACGCGCGGCGGGTTGCTCAGCTCGAGCGCCTTGACGGGCAGCCGCTGGATGACGCTGAGGCCGTAGGTGACCACGGCCTCGAAGTCGCCGGCCGGCGCGACTTCCCTGAGCACGGGCAGCCCCGGCGAGCGGCAGGTGCTGGCGACAGTGGACTTGCCGGTGTCCGGGTCGTGCGCGTTGACGCCGTGGAAGACGACCTGGAGGATGGCCCCGCCGGCGAGGTGGACCGGCTTGCCGCTGGGGTCCTGTGTCAAGCTGCGCACGTAGCGGATGCTGGGCTTGCCCGGCGACCCGCCGCGGAACTCGAAGGTGACCCGGTCGAAGCCAGGATGGTGGGCACAGCGCACCGCCACCAGCTCCGGGATCTCCGGCGCCTGAGAGGCCATCGCGGGAGCCGCGGCCAGGGTCAGCCCGAGGGCGCCAAGGACCAGGGTGACGAACGTGGAGCGGACGAGTCGCATGGCGACCCCCTTCGGTGAAGCGCCGATAGCCTGTGACCGGCCATGAGCAGCATCCTCCGGCGCGGTCACGAGACCGCCACGGCACGGCTTCCAAGCAGCGGCCGGATCACGTCAGAACGGTCACGGGCACCGTCAGGACGACGACGCGGCCTGCTGCGACACCTGCACCCAGGCGTCGAGCTTGGCCTGCGCCCTGCCCTCGTCGATCGAGCGGGCGGCGGTCTCCAGGCCCTCGGCGAGGCCCAGGGCGGCGTCGGCGGCCACCAGCGCGGCGGCCGCGTTGAGCAGCACGAAGTCCCTTGCGGGGCCGCCCTGTCCCGCCAGGACCGCCTTGGCGATGGCGAGGTTGCGCTCGACGTCGCCGCCGAGCAGGTCCTCCCTGGCCGCGCTCTCCAGGCCCAGCGCCTCCGGGTCGACCTCCAGCTCGCGAAGGCTGTCCGGCCCCACCTCGAGCATGGTCGAAGTGGTCGTCAGGGTCAGCTCGTCGAGCCCGTCGTGCCCGTAGAACACCAGCGCGTGCCTGATGCCCGTGCGCCGCAGCACCTCGGCCATGAGCGGCGCCATGCGCGGGTCGGCCACGCCGACGGCCGCGTGGCGGGCGCGCGCGGGGTTGGTCAGCGGGCCGAGGAAGTTGAACACCGTCGGCACGCCAAGCTCGCGCCGGGGTGTGGCGGCGAAGCGCATCGCGGGGTGGAACACGGGTGCGAAGCAGAAGCCGATGCCGACCTCGTCGATGCAGGCGGTCACGCCCTCGGGCGGCAGGCCGATCGCCACCCCGAACGCCTCCAGCAGGTCGGCGCTGCCGCACAGGCTGGAGGCGGCGCGGTTGCCGTGCTTGGCGACGCGCTGACCGGCGCCGGCCACGACCACCGCGGCCAGCGTGGAGACGTTGAACGTGCCCGCCCGGTCGCCGCCCGTGCCGACGACGTCCAGCAGCGGCCCCTCGACCTGCATCGGGGTGGCCGCGGCCAGCATCGCCCGCACCAGCCCGGTCATCTCGGTCACGGTCTCGCCCTTGATGCGCAGGCCGGCGGCGAAGGCCGCGATCTGCGCGGAGGTGGCCTCGCCCGACAGCACCGAGCCCATCGCCGCGGCCGCCTCGGCCTCGCTGAGGTCCTCGCGTCGCAGAAGCCGCCCGAGCACGCCGGGCCAGGAAAAGGGGGTCTGGTCTTGGTCGGCCACCGCTGAGCTCCCGGTGAGATCGCAGTTTCGGGCGCAAGACTAACGCAGCGGCGCAAGTGGCCCCAATGGTGCCCGCGAGATGATCGACCATAGCAACCATGGCACACGCGCTCTTGGGGGGCGTGGGGGGGGCGCGCTCCCCCCCCCAGGGTAGACCAGCCCCGGCGCGCGCAGCGCGCGCCGGGGGGGGGGGGGGGTGCC
>JBKPDO010000254.1:0-18256 GCA_046727955.1 bacterium
GGAGCGGCCGCTGTGGCCGGGGCGGCGGCCTGCGACGCGGCCTGCGCCTGCGACGCGGCCTGGGCCGAGGCGGCCGCCTTGGCAGCGGCGGCATCCTGCGCCTTGCGGGCGGCGGCGAGCTCGGCCGGCTCGACCGCGCCCTCCTCCAGCGGGTCGGGCGGCGGCACCGTGTAGGCCCACTCGCGCAGCCGCTCCTTCTCGTGGGTCAGCGCCTCGTGCGAAGGCTCCGCGTACTCGAACTCCGGGCTCCAGAAGAGCGCGTCGAAGGGGCACACCTCCACGCAGATCCCGCAGTACATGCACAGCGCGAAGTCGATCGCGAAGCGGTCGAGCACGTTGCGCGTGCGGGCGCGGCCCCCCTCCTTGGGCGCCGCGATCTCCTTGTGGGAGTCGATGTAGATGCACCAGTCCGGGCACTCGCGCGAGCAGAGCATGCAGACGGTGCAGTTCTCCTCCACTAGGGCGATCACGCCGCGGGTCCGGGCGGGGAGGTTGGGCTTGACGTGCGGGTACTGCACGGTGGCGGCCCTCCGGGACATCGTCCTGAAGGTCACGCCGAGCCCCTTGATCAGCCCGGTCCCCTTGAGCGCTGGCATCTTCAGAACCCCACCTTCACGAAACCGACGACCAGGATGAGCAGCAGGGACACCGGCACCAGGCGCAGCCAGGCGAACGACTGCAGCTGGTCCTCGCGGAGCCGCGGGTAGGTCGAGCGCAGCCAGATCACCACGAACGACAGCGCGAGGACCTTGAGCAGCAGCCACCAGGGGCCGGACGGGATGATGAAGCCCTTGTAGCCGCCGAACCACAGCGTCGCCGCGATGGCCGCCTGGACCACGATCCCGGCGTACTCGGTGAGCAGGAAGAACGCGAAGCGCAGCCCGGTGTACTCGGTCAGGTGGCCGAACACCAGCTCGGAGTCGGCCACCGGCATGTCGAACGGCGGCCGCGTCAGCTCGGCGAGCGCCGCCGCGCCGAAGATGAAGAACGCGAACCAGTGCCAGGGGTAGACGATGTTCCAGACGGTGCCCTGGCGCTCGACGATCACCGCCAGGTCGGCCGAGCCCGCCTGCATCGCCACGGCCGCCGCCGCCAGCACCAGCGGCAGCTCGTAGGCGATCAGCTGCGCCGCCGCCCGGATGCCGCCCATCAGCGAGTACTTGTTCGCGCTGGACCAGGCCGCCATCAGGGTGCCGATCACGCTGACGCTGCCGAGCGCCAGCACCACGAACAGGCCCACGTCCGAGCGGATCGGGACCAGGTCCGGCCCGTACGGCAGGAAGCCGAACAGCAGGACGGTCGGGATCAGCGCGACCGCCGGCGCCAGCGCGAACACCCACCGGTCGGCGGCCTTGGGGATGACGCTCTCCTTCTGGACGAACTTGATCCCGTCGGCGACCAGCTGCAGCACGCCGTGGAAGCGACCGGCCTCCATGGGACCGAGCCGCGCCTGCATGTGGGCCATGACCTTGTGCTCCATGTAGCCCACCAGCAGCGGGACGGTCAGGAACACCAACAGGATCACGACGACCTTGACCGGCATCAGCACCCAGTAGTGCGACAGCCAGTCCCGGACTTGACTCACCGGGGCACCCCCTGATCCACCGGGGGACCAACGCTCGGCCTTGCTTCGCGCTCTGGTATCCGCCCCGGGCCTCGCTCTTGAGCCCCCCGGACCCCCCGGGGGTTCCCCGGACCCCTCCGGCTCATCATCGATCGATGTCCCCCACGATGAAGAACATCGAGCCCATCACCGCGATCATGTCGGGCACGAGCGTTCCCTTCAGCAGGTACGGCAGCGAGGAGATGTTGTTGAAGGAAGGCGTGCGCATCTTCAAGCGCCAGGGCGTCTTCTCGTTGTGCGAGACCATGTAGTAGGAGAGCTGGCCCAGCGGGTTCTCGGTGCGCACGTAGGCGTGGCCCCGCGGGGCGCGGACGACCTTGGGCAGCTTGACGCTGACCGGCCCGGGCGGGATGCGGTCGTGGACCTGCTCGATGATCTTCAGTGACTCCTTCATGCGCGCGATCAGCATGTGGAAGCGGTCGTAGCAGTCGCCGTTGGAGCCGGTCGGCACGTCGAATTCGACCTGGTCGTAGAAGCAGTACGGCTCGGTCCTGCGGGCGTCCTCCGGGACCCCGGAGGCCTGCAGCGGCGCTCCGGAGACGCCGTAGGAGCAGGCCACGTCGGCCGGGAGCACGCCGATCCCCTTGGTGCGGGCCATGAAGATCTCGTTGCCAAGGACAAGGTCCTCGTACTCGCGCAGGCGCGCGCGGATCTTGGGGACCAGCTCGCGTGACATCCGCAGGGCGCCCCTGGGCAGGTCGTCCTTGAGCCCGCCCACCCGGCAGTAGGTGAGGTGCAGCCTGCCGCCGGTGATCCATTCCATCAGCGCCTGGATCTCCTCCCGCTCGCGGAAGGCGTAGAACATCGGCGTGATGGCGCCGAGCTCGAGCGGATACGAGCCGACGAACATCAGGTGATTGAGCACCCGCGTCCACTCGGCCATCAGCATCCTGATCCAGGTCGCCCGGTCCGGCACCTCCAGCCCCATCTGCTTCTCGACCACCAGGGCCACGCCCAGCTCGTTGCAGACGGCGGAGACCCAGTCGTGGCGGTTGACCAGGGCGATGATCTGCCGGTAGTCGCGCGCCTCGGCGAGCTTCTCGAAGGAGCGGTGCATGTAGCCGATCACCGGTTGCGCGTCCTCGATCATCTCGCCGTCGAGCGTCACCAGCACCCGCAGCACCCCGTGGGTGGCCGGGTGCTGGGGGCCGACGTTGAGCGTCATGTCCTGGGTGTGCAGGACCCGGTCGGCCTTGTCCCTGATGATGATGCCGACCCCGGTGCCGTCGGCGGCCTGGAAGGCGGCGGCCTGTCCCGCCGCGCTGGTGGTCGCGTCCGCCGCGGCGCGTGGGCCGCCGTTCCCGCCTTGCTGGTCGATAGCCACGGTGCTACTCCCCTGGTTCCTTGGCCCCGGGCCAGGGCTTGGCCTCCCTGGCAAGCAAGGCGAACTCCTTGCGCAGCGGATAGCCCTCGAACTCCTCGGGCAGGAGCAGCTTGGCGAGGTTCGGGTGGCCGTCGAAGACCACGCCGAACAGCTCGGCGGTCTCGCGCTCGTGCCAGTTGGCCCCCGCCCAGAGGTCGTGCACCGTCGGCAGGTGGCCGCCGTCGCGCGGCACCACCGTGCGCACCTGCAGGTGGTGGCGATTGTTGGTGGAGTAGACGTGCAGCACCACCCCGATGCCCGCCTCCTCCTCGTCTACTCCGCAGAGGAAGTCGAAGAAATTGCAGGAGACGTCGGCGTCGCCGCGCACGTGCTCGGCCACGCGGCGCCAGTCGCTGGGCGCGACCGTCGCCGTCAGCAGACCGAACGAGATGTCAGGTGTGAAGGTGTCCTCTCCCATCTCCGCGACCAGGTGGTCGCGCAGGGCCTCAGCGTCCATGGCTACGCACCCACCGCGGTCTTGCCGGAGGGTGTGGTCAGCTCGGTGGGCGCGCCGGGCACGGGGTCGCCGCCCCCGACCACGATCGGCTCGAGCTCGCCGCGGGCGTAGCGCTCACGCAGCGACTCCTTGCCGATGCGCTCCTGCAGCTTGATGATGCCGTGCAGGAGCGCCTCGGGCCGCGGCGGGCAGCCGGGGACGTACACGTCCACCGGGATGATCTGGTCGACTCCCTTGGTGACCGAGTAGGAGTCCCAGTAGGGACCGCCGCAGTTGGAGCAGGAGCCGAAGGAGATCACGTACTTGGGCTCCGGCATCTCGTCGTACAGGCGCTTGATGGCAGGAGCCATCTTGTCGGTCAGCGTCCCCGAGACCACCAGCAGGTCGGCCTGCCGGGGGCCGTGCGCGAAGGGGATCACGCCCAGGCGGATGAAGTCGTGCCGAGCCATAGAGGTGGCGATGAACTCGATCGCGCAGCACGCCAGCCCGAAGTTGAACACCCAGAGCGAGTACTTCCGCCCCCAGTTGAAAACGAACTTGATCGGCTGGGGCAGCTCGACCGCGTCGATCAGACCCATTTCAGGACACCCTTCCGAAAGGCATAGAGCAGGCCGACGGCGAGGACGGCGATGAACACCACCATCTCCCAGACCGCGGCCACCCCCAGCGACGAGAACACCACCGCCCAGGGGAAGAGGAAGACACTCTCGACGTCGAAGATGACGAACAGGAAGGCGAAGACGTAGTAGCGGATCTGTGTCTGGGACCAGGCCGTGCCGATCGGCGTCATGCCGCTTTCGTAGGTGGTGAGCTTGCCCGCGGTCGGCCGGCTGGGCCGCAGCGCCCAGTTGACCCCGAAGGCCAGGGCAAGGAACCCGATCGCGAGCACCAGCAGCCCGGCCAGCGTGCCGTACGCCTGGAAGTACTGGGTCATCGACTCCCTCGATTCCAACCTGCGGGCGCCCACACCGAGCGGCACAGACCCGGTGTGGCATCGGGACGGCCGGCCTCGGCGTCGCAGCGCAGGCGCGGCGAACCGCCACACCTGGCTCGGCACGCATTCTATGCCACTCTCGGCAACCGCAGCCAATCGTAAAGCGGCAGGTAGATGCCGGTTTTTCGCACGAACGAACAAGCTCTGGAAGCCGCGCCGAGGCGAGGCCGGCTGCAGCAGGGTGATCTTGGAATCGATGGCCCGAAGGTCGTCGGGATCGCTGGTGACACCCCTGGTTGGCAAGAAATGTCACAACCCGGGGGAGATCGCCTGCTATCACCGGTGTACCACTGGTCCAGCCCAAGGAGCAGCGCGTCATGTGGTCCCTGGGGCGGCTCGAG
This sequence comes from bacterium, assembly GCA_046727955.1. Classification (GTDB taxonomy): domain Bacteria; phylum Actinomycetota; class CALGFH01; order CALGFH01; family CALGFH01; genus DASVXQ01. The sequence goes on from JBKPDO010000254.1 coordinate 4,780, forward strand.
AGCCTCCTCTACGCCGACGAGGTCGCGGCCGCCCTGGGCGAGCCGGTGCGACCGCCGACCTGCGTCGCTCTCGGCGCCGCGGCCCAGATCTGCGTGTGGCGGTCGGCGAAGAGCCCGCGCTGCTCGCTGACGCTCACCGCCATCGTGGGGCCGCTGGCCGCGCACACCCTGCAGGTCGAGCGGCGCCTCGGCGTGCCGGTCGCCGGTGTCGGAGACGAAGGCTACCTGCGCGCCACCGGGCTGGTGTGCGTGCTCCGCTGCGGCGGGCACGTGCTCAAGCTGGTCCTGAACGGCTCGCGCGCGCCCGGCCCGGCGGCAGCGGTCGTGCGACTCGCCCGCCTGGCCGCCGAGCGCGTGGAGCGGGCAGCCGGGCCGGGAGGTTCGCCACGGCTCCAGGGCCCTCCCCACGGATCACCCCGGGGCCCCCTCCCCGACGACCCAGAGCAGGCGGGGTAGGGCGGCCAGCGGCGGGGGGTCGGCGGCCGCGGCCTCGAGCCGCGCGGCGACCGGGGCGTAGAGCGCGTAGCCAGAGCTCGAGACTTGGTCGGCCATCGCGCGGGCGGCGTCGCGCGCGGCGGCGGCGTCACCGCGTGCCAGCGCGACCGCGCCGGCCAGGAACCGGCGGTCGAGCGCCACCTCCGGCCCGTGCTCGTCGCCCACGCCGTCGCGCAGCAGCGTCTCCGCCCGCTCGACCGACCCGTCGACCAGCTCGGCCAGGGCCAGGTGCACGGTGAGCAGGGCGCGGATGCGGGGGTCGGTCAGGCCTGGAAGGGCGAGCGCCTCGTGCAGCGTGGCCCGCGCGCGACCGGTATCGCCGGCCGTCAGCGCGATGGCGGCGAGGGTCCCGAGGAGGTGGCCGCGGAGCCACTGCTCGCCGATGTCGGCGGTCTCGACCAGCGTCCGTTCCGAGAGCGCCTGTGCCTCGGCGACCCGGCCGAGCGAGAGCAGCGCCACCGCCTGGCTGTTCTCCGACGTGGCGAGGCCCTGAACGTCGCCGAGCCGCCGCTTGATGGCGCAGGCGTCGTCCAGCAGGGCAAGGGTGGCCTCGACGTCGCCGCGGACCCGCCGCACGTCCGCCAGGGCGTGCAGCACCCGCGCCACGCCATAGCTGTCCCCAACCGCCCGCATGTCGGCGAGCACCTCGGCGTAGACCTCGAGCGCCGCCTCCATCTGGCCCTGCTCGAAGCGGAGCGCGCCGATGTTGAACAGGCAGCGGTTGGCGAGCCCCTGCAGGTCCGCCTCTCTGGCGGCGGCGATGGCGCGGCGCAGGTGGTCGACGGCGGCCACATAGCGGCGTTGCAGGCGCGCGACGATGCCGAGCACGGCGAGGGCGCGGGCGCGCACCTGGGCGGCGCTCTGGGGAGCCACCGCGCGAAGCGTCCCGGCGAGCTCGAGCGCCTGCTCACCGCGGTCCACGGCGTCGTCGTAGGCGGACAGCATCAGGTGCGCTCGGCACTCGGTGGCGGCGAGCTGGGCCAGCAGTAGCGTGTCGGAGGGGGCGAGCGCGGCGGTCGCCTCGCGGCACAGGGCGAGCGCCTCGGCCACCTGGGCCCGCTGCAGCAGGCTCTCCGCGAGCCGCCAGGCCACCTGCGCGTGCAGGGCTGGCGAGGCGCCAAGGGCGAGCGCCTGCCGGTAGGCGGTCTCGGCCTCGCCCGCCCGCACGGTGTTCACCAGCAGGTCACCCCGTGCCTGCAGGAGCTGGCGGACGAGATCGGAGCCCGCACCGGCACGCCGCGCGCGGCGCAGCAGGGCATCCGCGAGGTCAGCCGCCGGCAGCGCCTGGCCCGCCCGGACCAGCGCCCGGGTCTGGCCGGCCAGCACCTCGGTGGCCTGGGCGACCTCGCCGGCCTGGCTGAAGTGCCAGGCGGCCTCGAGCGCGTCCTCGCGGACCAGCTCGTACCAGGTGGCGGCGACCCGGTGCAGCCGCCGGCGCCGCGCCACGTCGCCCACCAGCCGGGTATATACGTGGTCGCGGACCAGCGGATGGAGCTGCGCCTGGGCGGGATGGTCGATGAGCTGATGGCGCTGCAGCTCGGCGAGATCGTCCAAGAGGTCGCAGGGGCCCTCGGAGGCCTGGTAGAGGTCGACCAGAGTCTCGTCGTGGAGGTCGACCGGCTGGCGGAAGACCGCCACCAGGGCGAGCAGCATGCTGGCCGATTCGCGCAGGTGGCGAAGGGTGGTGTCGAGCAGGTAGGCGGCGATCTCCGGCTGGGTCTCGAGGTGCTCGACCAGCCGGGCGGGCTCTGGCGCGGTGCGGAGCTGCGCGAGCGAGAGCCGCAGCAGCATCGGGCTGCCGCCGGTGCGGGCGATCAGCCGCTCAGCGAGCTCCGCCGGGAGCGGGCCGCCGAGCCGGTCGACCAGCGTGCGCGCCTCGGGCGGCTCGAGACCGCCGAGCCGGAGCACGGAAAGCCCTGGGAGGGGGAGCTGCTCGCGGCTGGTGAGCAGGAGGAGCGCGGGAGTGGCCTCGATCAGGTGGCCGAGCGCCCGCAGCACGGCCTGGTCGTCCCGGATGAGCTGAGCGCCGTCGAGGCAGACCAGCAGCGGGCGCGCCGCGATGGCCGCGCCGAAGCGCTCGAGCCGCGTCTCCACCGGTGGGGCCGGGCTCGGCTCCTCCACGCCGAGGGCGCGGCCGAGCCGGCTGAGCAGGGCGTCCATCGACGTGCTCACGCCAGCGCTGAGGGTGAGCCAGCAGACCGGCTCGGGTCGGTGCTCGCGCGCCAAGGCCGCCGCCAGCGTGGTCTTGCCCATCCCGGGAAGGCCGAGCACCGCGACGGCGCGGTCGCTGGCGACGCGCTCGCGCAGCTCGGCGAGCATGGCCGTGCGGGGCACGGCGTGGCGGGGCGGCGCGGGGATGGCGTCCAGCTCGGGCACGTCGGCGGGTCCGGTCGGCCCGGCGGGCGCGTGCCTCGCCGTGCTGCCGGAGGGCCGGGCCTCGCCGCGCGTCGCCGCGGCCAGTTCCAGGAAGCGAGCGGCGAGCGCCTGGTCGCCCTCGAGCCCGAGCGCGGGCACGAACACCGCCGCCAGCGTGATCGGGTCGGGCAGGCGCCGGTTCTGCTCCAGGCGGCAGATCTGCGCTTCGCTGTAGCCGACCGCGAGCCCCAGCTCGCGCTGGGTGAGGCGGGCACGCCGCCGCAGGTATTTGAGGGCGTGCCCGAAGGTCGGGAAGTCCACGCTCACCCCCACCCCCTACGCCCCACCTCTCGTCCCCAGTTGGCAAGAAATGTCAAAGCCGGCAAGCGCTGCTCTGGTATCACCTTGCACGAGGCTCGATGCTGACCACAAGTCGGACGCAAAGGACGAACGTACGAGCTGACCATCGGCAGCCGTCGCTGCCGACACACGGGACCTGGCTGGCGGGGGGAGCCAGGTCCCGTCAAATTACAGGGACAAGGCGCTTCGCGGCTCAGACCTGGCGGTCGAAGACCTGGTCGGCGATGGCTTCGAGGGCGAGGCGGGGGGTGCCGCGGGGCAGCGCGGCGAGAGCCGACTTGGCGCGGTCGACCTCGGCCTGTGCGACCGCGCGGGCCTCGGCCAGGGCGGGAGACCGGCGCAGCAGGGCGAGCGCTTCGGCGATCGCCTCGTCGCTCCGCTCCGCCTCCAGGATGCGCACCAGCCGCTCCGCCGGCGGCCCCCCACGCCGCAGCAGGTACAGCACCGGCAGCGTGCGGACGCCGGCGCGCAGGTCGGTGCCGGGCTCCTTGCCGGCGACGGCGGTCTCGGTGGTGATGTCGAGCAGGTCGTCGCCGAGCTGAAAGGCGACCCCAACGTGCTCGCCGTACTCTGTCAGCGCCTCCACCAGATCGATCGACGCGCCGGCGAGCCAGGCGCCGAGCCGGCAGGCGGCCGCGATCAGCGCCCCCGTCTTGTCCCGCAGCACGCTGAGATAGTGCTCGACCGGGTCCTCCCCCGGCAGCGCACCGCGGACCTCGCGGATCTCGCCCTGCACCAGCCGGCCGATCGCTCTGGCGAGCACCCGGGTGGGCTCGGCGCCCAGGTCCGCCGTCACCTCGGAGGCCCTGGCGAACAGGTAGTCGCCGGTGAGAATCGCGACCTTGTTGTCGTAGCGGGCGTTGGCCGAGCGCGCCCCGCGCCGCACCTGGGCCTCGTCCATGACGTCGTCGTGGTAGAGGGTCGACAGGTGCGTCAGCTCGATCGCCACCGACGCGCCGATCAGGCGCGGCTCCTCGGCGTCGCCGAGGTGGCCGCAGATCAGCACCAGCGTGGGCCGGAAGCGCTTGCCGCCGGCGCGGACGAGGTAGCCGGCCGCCTCCTGGACGAACGGGTCGGCGCTGGCGACCGCCTCGGCCAGCGCGGCCTCGACACGCTCCAGTCCGGCCTGGACGCTGGCCTGCAGGGCGGCCAGTTCACCGTCGAGCGATCGTGCTGGTAGCACCACTAACCGAGGATCCTTCCTGCCGTCTGCGCCGCGGTCACCAGTGCCTGCGGAGCGAGACCGATCGCCACGGTGAGCACGGCGGCCACGCCGAGCGCCACGTCCAGCGCGACCCGCGGCCGCCCCCCCTCCCGATCCACCGGGGCCCGACCCACCGGGGCACCCCCTCGGGGTTCCCCGGACCCCTCCGGCCCTTGGGGTTCCCCGGACCCCTCCCGATCCACCGGGGCACCCCCTTGGGGTTCCCCGGACCCCTCCGGCCCCTCGCGCGTCGCCGGCTCCTGCAGGTACGTGACCATGATGACGCGCAGATAGAAAAAGGCGGAGATCACCGAGCTGATCACGCCGATCACCACCAGCCAGGTGAGCCCGGCGTTGATGCCTGCCTGGAAGACGTAGTACTTGGCCCAGAACCCCGACAGCGGCGGGATGCCCGCGAGCGCGAACATGAACACCGCGAGGAGCGCGGCCGGCCAGGGGTGGCGCCGCCCGAACCCGCGGAGATCGTCCAGCGAGGTGCCTTCCGGCGCCTCCACGACGCCACCGTTCGGCGGGGCGATGTCGCCCGCCCCCCCGGCGATGGCCGGGACCGCGACCCTGGCAACCGCGGCCTGCCGTGGCACTCCGGAGGCGTACTGCACCACCATGAACGAGCCCATCACCATGAAGGCGTAGGCGAGCAGGTAGAACATCGACGCCGCGATGCCTTCCGGGTTGGTCGGCGCGGCGGCCAGGCCGATCAGCAGGTAGCCGGCGTGCGAGATGGACGAGTACGCGAGCATGCGCTTGACGTCGTTCTGCACGATCGCCAGCACCGACCCGCCCAGCATGGTGACCACGGCGACGCCGGCGATCACCGGCCGCCAGTCGAGCACCAGCCCGCCGAGCGCGCCGGCGAACACCCGCAGGAAGACGGCGAAGCCGGCGGTCTTGGTGCCGGCGGCCATGAACGCCGTGACCGGCGTTGGCGCTCCCTGGTAGACGTCCGGGGTCCACATGTGGAACGGCACCGCGGCGACCTTGAAGCAGAAGCCGACCGCCAGCAAGGCCACGCCGGCGAGCAGCAGGGCCATGGGCATATCGGGACGGACCGTCGCGCGGGCGATCGAGGCCAGGTTGGTGGTCCGGGTCGCTCCGTAGCACAGGGCGATGCCGTACAGCAGGAAGGTGGAGGAGAAGGCGCCGAGCAGGAAGTACTTCATGGACGCCTCCTGCGCGGAGGCGCGGCGGTTGGCTCCGGCCATGATGTACAGCGAGAGCGACAGGATCTCCAGCGAGATGAACACCACCAGCAGGTCCGAGGCGGCCGCCAGCAGCACCATCCCGGTGAGCGCGAACAGCAGCAGAGGGAACACCTCAGGCGGCCCCACCCGGTCGTCCCCCTCGTCCGCCGCCGCCATCAGCGCGACGAGCGCGCCCACCGCCAGCAGGATCACCCGCGCGTAGCGGGTGATGCCGTCCAGCGAGACGGCGCCCCCGAAGGCCACCGCCGACAGATCCCAGTTCCACGCCACCAGGCCGGCGGCGACAGCCAGGCCGGCGAGGGTCAGGGAGGCGAGCAGGCTCCGGCGCGCGTTCGGCCAGAACGCGACGACCATGAGCAGGACGGCCCCGGCACTGGCCAGGGCCAGCTCGGGCGCGATCGCGCGCCAGGCGATCTGCGGCGCCGGCAGCGGCGGCAGCGGCGCGGCGGTCTGGGCCAGCAGGTGCACGGGCTCCTCCATCGAGCCCGGGGCCGGTGCCCCGGGCGGTCACGGTTGCGGTCGGGTGGTTTCCTCCAGGGCGCTGCCGGACCCCGATCCACCGGGGAGCCCCCTTGAGGTTCCCCGGACCCCTCCGGCGCCGGCAGCCTGGGTGGTGATCTGGACGACCCGCTGTGCGGCCGGCTCGATGCGGTCGAGCAGCGGGCGCGGGAAGATGCCGAGTGCGATGATCGCGGCCAGCAGCGGCACCACGATCGCCCACTCGCGCCCGTCGAGGTCGCCGATGGCGCGGTTCTCCTCCCGGGTCAGCCTGCCCTGCCACATGCGCTGGTAAGCCCAGAGCATATAGACCGCGCCCAATATCACCCCCAGCGCGCCAACCACCGCGTAGGCGCGGTGCGTCAAGAAGGCGCCGATCAGGGTAAGGAACTCGCCGACGAAGCCGACCAGGCCGGGCAGGGCCACCGCCGCCAGGGTGATGACCAGCGTCACCCCGGCCATGCGGGGGACCACCTGCTGCAGGCCGCCGAGCTCGGCCATCTCGGAGGTGCCGCGGCGCTCCTGGAGCATGCCGGTGACGAAGAACAGGCCGCCGATGATCAGGCCGTGGGCGACCATGTAGAACACGCCACCCTGGAGACCCTGCACGGTGAAGGCGAAGATGCCGAGGACGATGAAGCCGAGGTGGGACACTGAGGAGTAGGCGACCAGTCGCTTGAAGTCCCGCTGGCCGGTGGCAACCAGCGCGCCGTACAGGATGCTGACCACTGCCAGGGTCAGCAGCAGCGGCTGGAACCAGTGGGCGGCGTCCGGGAACAGCGGCAGCGAGAACCGCAGGAAGCCATAGACCCCCATCTTCGACATGACTCCGGCCAGCAGCACGGTCGTGGTGGTCGGGGCCTGCACGTAGGTGTCGGGCAGCCAGCTGTGGAACGGGACCAGCGGCGTCTTTATCGCGAACGCCGCGAAGAAGGCGAGGAACAGCCAGCGCTGTGTCACCGAGTTCTTCGACAGGTCGCGCAGCGCCTCGTAGTCGAAGCTGAACGAGCCGGTCGCCTTGGAGTGCAGGTAGGCGAGGCTCACGATGCCGACCAGCATGAGCAGTCCGCCGAGCAGGGTGTAGATGAAGAACTTGACCGCGGCGGCGATGCGCCTGGGGCCACCCCAGACCCCCACCAGGAAGTAGCTCGGGACCAGCACCGCCTCCCAGAAGATGTAGAACAGGAAAAGGTCGAGGGAGACGAAGACCCCAAGCAGGGCGGACTCGAGCACCAGCAGCAGCGCCAGGTAGCTTCGCTGACGGTCCCGCATGCGCCACGAGCCGGCGACCGCGAGCGGCCCCAGCACGCTCGTGAGCAGCACGAGCGGCAGGCTCACGCCGTCGACCCCGAGCCGGAACCGCACCCCGAGCGAGCGCACCCAGTTCGCGGTCACCCCGAGCTGGAAGCCCTGCCGGCCGACCTCGAACGAGAGCGCGAGCGCGACCGCTAGCCCGAAGGTCGCCAGGCTGAACGCCAGCGCCAGCCAGCGGGCGACGCCGCTCTGGCCGCGCGGGACCGCAAGCAGGACCAGGGCCCCAGCCAAGGGAACGAAGACGGTGAAGATCAGGAGCACAGGGCAGCGCTCTCCTTTCGCGAGAAGCCTACCAACCGCGGTTCTCGGTCCATGTGGGGGGAGCTCGCTCCCCCCACGGCCCCCCAAGAGCGCCTGTGCCATGGTCGCCGTGAGATGGGTCGCTTGGCGTTCATCGCTAGCTCCGGAAAACCAGGAACGCGAGCAGCAGCACGGCGCCGCCGAGCACGCCCACGGCATAGGTGCGGACCAGGCCGGTCTGCAGCCGCCGGCCGCCAGTGGCGGCGTTGCCGACCTCTCGGGCCAGGCCGTTCACCGTGCCGTCGATGACACCCTGGTCCACCGGTCCCGACAGGAAGGCGACCAGCGCGCGGCCGAGCCTGACCGTGAAGAGCTCGTAGAGCTCGTCCACGTAGAACTTGCTGGAGAGCACCCGCCACGCAGCGGCGTAGCGCTCGCGCAGGGCGAGCCACTGCACCCGGCCGCTGCCGTACAGGTACCACGCCACGCCCACGCCGGCGAAGGCCAGGGCGGTGGCGATGACGCTCAGCCAGAGGGCGCTCAGGGTGGCCGAGACCGTCTCGGGCGCCCGGCCCAGCACCGGCTGGAGGAACTTCTGGATACGGCCGCCGGCGCCGGTGAAGGTGCTCAGGGTAAACCCGCCGATCAGGGCCAGCAGGCCGAGCACGACCAGCGGCACGGTCATGACCGGCGGTGACTCGTGCGGGTGGCGGCCCTCCGGCCAGCGCCGCTTGCCGAAGAAGGTGAGGAACACCAGGCGCGACATGTAGAAGCCGGTGAGCGCGGCGGTTAGCACCCCGATCGCCCAGGCCAGCCTGCCGACCCCGCCATGGTCGAAGGCGGCGCCAAGGATCTGGTCCTTGGAGTAGAAGCCGGACGTGAACGGGAAGCCGATGATCGCCAGCCATGCCGCCATGGTGGTGACGAAGGTGAGCGGCATCAGGCGGCGCAGGCCCCCGAACTGCTTGATGTCGGTGGCGTCGTCGTTGCCGTGCATCACCGACCCGACGCCGAGGAACAGCTGCGCCTTGAAGAAGGCGTGGGTGACCAGGTGGAAGATGCCGGCGACGTAGCCGATCGGGCCGAGCCCGACGGCGATGAACATGTAGCCGAGCTGGGAGACGGTCGAGTAGGCCAGGATGCGCTTGATGTCGTCCTGGCCGATCGCGATCACCGCGGCCAGCAGGGCGGTCAGGGCGCCGATGACGACCACCGTGGTGGCGGCGGCGCTGGAGGCCTCGAACAGCACGTGGGTGCGGGCCACCAGGAAGACCCCGGCGGTCACCATGGTGGCGGCGTGGATCAGCGCCGAGACGGGCGTCGGACCCGCCATGGCGTCGGGCAGCCAGACGTACAGCGGGATCTGCGCGCTCTTGCCGGTGCAGGCCAGGAATAGCAACAGCGCGATCGCCGTGGCGGTGCCGGCGGCGATACCGCCGGCGCCCCTGAAGACCTGGTCGAAGTCGAGGCTCCTGAAGGTGGCGAAGATCAGGAACATGGCGATGAGGAAGCCGATGTCGCCGATGCGGTTGACGATGAAGGCCTTCTTCGCTGCCGGAGGCACCTCCGGCCTGGTGAACCAGAAGCCGATCAGCAGGTAGGAGCAGAGGCCGACGCCCTCCCAGCCGAGGAACATGACCAGGAAGTTCTGGGCCAGCACCAGGATGAGCATCGCGGTGGCGAACAGGTTGAGCCAGGCGAAGTAGGTGCCCTTTCGGGCATCGGCGGCCATGTAGCCGACCGAGTACAGGTGGATCAGGAAGCCGACCCCTGTGACCACCAGCGCGAGCGTGGCCGACAGGGGATCGAAGCGCAGGTCGAAGGCCACCCGCAGGTTGCCGGAGACGAACCAGTCGTAGCCGCGCAGGATCGCCGTGCGCGAGCTGGCGTCCTTGCTGAGCAGCTCGAGGAAGGCGGCCACGGTGATGGCGAAGGCGGCGGCGACCAGCAGGGTGGCCAGCCACCCGGCCGCCTGCCGCAGGCGCCGCCCGACCAGGGTGTTGACGGCGAAGCCGGCCAGCGGCAGCAGCGGCACCAGCCAGACGAGACGGATCGCGCCGGTAGGGTTCAGGGCCTCGTCACCCCTTGAGCAGGTTGACGTCGTCGACGCTGGTCGACGAGCGCTTGCGGAAGATGGCCACGAGGATGCCGAGGCCCACCACCACCTCGGCAGCCGCCACCACCATGACGAAGAACGACAGGATCTGGCCGTTCAGGTCGCCGTTCAGCTTGGAGAAGGCGATGAACGTCAGGTTCACCGAGTTGAGCATGAGCTCGACGCACATGAACACCACGATCGCGTTGCGGCGGATCAGCACGCCGGCGACGCCGATGGTGAACAGCAGCGCCGACAGCACCAGGTACCAGCTCGGCTCCACCCTCATGGCCGCCTCCGCTTGGCGAGGACCAGCGCGCCCACCGCGGCGACCACCAGCAGCAGGCCGGTCGCCTCGAAGGCGAATACGTAGCGGGTGAACAGGAGCTGCCCGATCGCCCGGACGTTGTCACCGCCCGCCACCTTGACGAGGTCGGCGCCGGTGCCGCTGAACGGCTTGGCGAAGAGCGCCCAGACGACGCCCGCCAGCAGCAGCGCCACCAGGATGGCCGCGGCCGGGCGCTGGCCTCTGATCGTCTCTGTGAGGACGTCCTCGCGGGAGACGCCGAGCAGCATGAGCACGAACAGGAACAGCACCATGATGGCGCCGGCGTAGACGATCACCTGCACGGCAGCCACGAACTGCGCCTGCAGCAGCACGTAGAAGGCTGCCAGGCAGAAGAAGTTCACCACCAGCAGCAGGGCGGAGTAGACCGCATTGCGGTTGAGCACCATGCCGAGCGCGGCGATCACCGAGACAGGGGCGAGGATCACAAAGGTGACGAGCTCGGCCCGCTGCGCGGGCGTGGTCGCGGCGAGCACGGCGGTCGTGCTGGCCAGGTTCACCTCGGCACCGCCTCGTCGCTCGGCAGGTTGTCCTGACCAGGCTCCTGCGGCTCGAGCAGGGCCCACACCGGCTCGACGGACTCCTGCGACAAGGAGGCCTGCGGGCCGTAGCGGGCGATCGTCGGCGGCCCGTCGACCGAGTCCTGGTGCGGCGGAGGCTTGGCCCCGGCCGGCACTGGCGCCAGCAGCCGCTCCTTGGAGTAGACCAGCTCGCCGCGGGTGGCCTCGGAGAGCTCGTACTCGTTGGTCATGGTCAGCGCCCTGGTCGGGCAGGCCTCGATGCACAGCCCACAGAAGATGCAGCGGTTGTAGTTGATCTGGTAGATGGCGGCGTAGCGCTCCCCTACCGAGTAGCGCTCCTCGGGGGTGTTGTCGGCTCCCTCGACGTAGATCGCGTCCGCCGGGCAGGCGTAGGCGCACAGCTCGCAGCCGATGCAGCGCTCCAGGCCGTCCTCGTAGCGGTTGAGCAGGTGGCGGCCGTGGAAGCGCGGCGCGGTCGGTCGCTTCTCCTCCGGGTACTGAATCGTGTTCCGCTTGCGGAACATGCTCCGGAAGGTGATCGACAACCCTTTCAGGATCTCGGGAATCATGGCGTCGAACCTCTCGTGGCGGTCTCCTCCTCGGCCGGTGGTCTCGCGGTGAGCAGCAGCCAGACAAGCAGCACGACCAGCAGCGCACCGCCGACGATCGCGATCCACCTCCTCGAGCTGGACGGGAGCGGCTGCAGGATCTCGATCGCCGTCACCGGGATCCAGACCAGCGTGACCGGGATCAGCGCCCTCCAGCCGACGGCCATCAGCTTGTCGAAGCGAAGGCGCGGCAGGGTCGCCCGCAGCCAGATGAACAGGAACAGGAACAGGTAGACCTTGGCGACGAACCACAGGATCGGCCAGAGCCACTGCAGCCAGCTGGGGTTGTGGAGGATGGGCCCGTCCGGCCCGCCCAGGAACAGGGTGGCGGCCACCGCCGACACGGTGATCATGTTCAGGTATTCCGCCAGGAAGAACAGCGCGAACTTCACGCCCGAGTACTCGGTGTGGTAGCCGCCGACCAGCTCGGTCTCCGCCTCCGGCAGGTCGAAGGGCGCCCGGTTGGTCTCGGCGATCCCCGCCAGCAGGAAGACCAGGAACATCGGCAGCTGCGGCAGGATGTACCACTGCGGGAACACCGGGTACTGCGAGCTGCCGATGGTGATGTGGTAGAGCCCGTGCTGGGCGTTCACGATGCCCCGCGCCGACAGCGTCCCCGCCAGCATGAACACGCCGATCAGCGACAGCCCTTGGGCGATCTCGTAGCTGATCATCTGCGCCGATGAGCGGATGCCGCCGAGCAGCGGGTAGTTCGACCCCGCCGCCCAGCCGGCCAGCACGACGCCGTAGACCTGCAGGCTGCCCATGGCGAGCACGAACAGGATGCCGACGTTCAGGTCGGTGAGCTGGGCAGCCTGGGTGCCGAAGTTACGGCCGAAGGGGATCACTGAGAAGGCCAGGAAGGCCGGCACCATCAGCAAGACCGGCGCGAGGCCGTAGAGCCAGCGGTCCGCGTTGCTCGGCCGCACGTCCTCCTTGAAGAACAGCTTGATGCCGTCCGCCAGCGACTGGAACAGGCCGGCCGGTCCGACCCGGTTGGGCCCGATGCGGGTCTGCATCCAGGCCACCACCTTGCGCTCGAGGTAGATGAGGAACAGCACGCTCAGCAGTAGGAAGGCGAAGATGCCGACCACCTTGGCCAGCGTGATCACCAAGTCCCACCAGTTCATGCCGCCACCTCCTCGACCGCGCGCAGCACCACGCGCAGCGCCGGGGTGGCGCCGAGCAGCGCGCCCAGCGTCAGGTCGGGCTGGTTGGCGGGCACGAAGACGCAGCCGGGCGCGACCCCGGAGCTGACTCTGGCGGGCAGCTTTACCACCCGGTCCTGGCCGAAGTCCACCTCGACCGCGGCGCCGTCGCTGATCCGCAGCCGCTCGGCGTCGTCCGGGTGCAGCTCGACGAAGGCGGGCGCGGTCGAGCGGTTGAGGTCGGCGGCGCGCGCCAGCATGGAGGCGTCGTCGAGCAGCAGTGGGTAGGTCACCAGCACGAGCCCGTCCGGCGGCCCGGACGGCTCGGCCACCCCCGGAGGTCGATGCACCGGGGCCCGAACCACCGGGGCCCGAACCACCGGGACCCGACCCACCGGGGCCTGATCCACCGGGGCACCCCCTTGGGGTTCCCCGGACCCCTCCGGCCCTTGGGGTTCCCCCGACCCCTCCGGCCCTTGGGGTTCCCCGGACCCCTCCGGCGGCACCGGCAGGGCCGGTGAGGCCAGCCCCGCCGGTCGCGCGCGGAAGCGCTCCGCCTCGGCGCCGACCCGGTCGAGCGTGGCAAGGCCAAGATCGACGCCCATGCGGACGGCGACCTGGTCGACCAGCTCCCAGACGGTCTGTGCGGCGCCGCCCACGGGCACGGCGGGGCGCTGCGCCTGCACCCGGCCCTCCCAGTCGGTGTAGGTGCCCTCGGTCTCGGCGTGCAGCACGCCGGGGAGCAGCACGTCGGCGCGCTCGGTGGTGGCGCTGACGGTGTGGTCGATGGCGATCACGAACGCATTGTCCAGCGCCTGCTCGGCCAGCTCGCGTGGGCCGTAGTCGCGTACCAGGTCGACCCCGGCGAGCAGCAGCACGCCGAGCCGCCCCTCGGCCGCCCGCCGGAGGATCGCCCGCCCGTCGAGTCCCGGCTCGGCCGGCAGCTCCGCCCCCCACGCCTCGGCCAGCGCGGCGCGGGCGCCGTCGTCGCTCACCAGGCGGCCGCCGGGCAGCAGGTCGGGCCGGGCGCCGGTATCGAGCGCGCCGCGGTCGCCCGCCCGGCGCGGCAC
>JBKPDO010000255.1:0-4659 GCA_046727955.1 bacterium
TCGGCGACGTCGTCGCGGCGGCCGAGCGTGGCATCCGGCGGATTCGGGGCACCCCGCACTTGCCCTTCTCGTTCTTGCGCTACTGCGGTCTGTCCCTATGGTGAGCAACGATCATGTCATTGGAACTAGCGAACTTCTTTAAGCTGCCTGCCCGAATCGGGCGGCGAGTGTGGTCTCGCGTTTGATCGTATTCCCGACGTGGTGACGGGGTGCGGGACGGCGGTTGGTGGAGCCGGGTGGGCGTCCAGGGCCGGGCCTGCCGGGTTTTGGTGCACCGGCTGGGCACGTGGCCTTCGCGCGGAGGTTCCGGAACCCTCGCCGGACCCGGGCCGGGGTGAGCCGACCGGGCGGGGCGGGGCGTTCCCATGGTCGGCGCAGATCGCTGGCAAGCGGCCGGGCGAGGCGGAGCTGAGTGTGCGCGGCGATCAGCAGCCAGGGCCACCGGTCGGCGCCTTGGGCGTCGCGGATTTTGGGTGCGGTCCAGCCCAGGGTCTGCTTGAACAGCCAGACGGTGTGCTCGATGGTTTGATCGCAAGTGACAAGTTCTGCTGGACCCGTCATGGGCAGCTTCATCTGGACTGGTGGCGGCGGCCGCTGCGGCGACGGCCGCCGAGCGGTGTAGCCCTTCCGACTGAGGCAGCAGCAGCGGGAGGGCGGCGATGCGGCGCACCTTCGAGGTCCGGCGGGACACCAGTGAGCAACCAGACGGGCAGGACCGATGGGATCGGGCATACCAGCTTGTCCTGCGCTGGGCGATGACGGCGGCGGGAGAGCCAGAGGGAGCAACCGATGCGAGTGGCGTTGTACGTGCGCGTGTCCACCGACCGCCAGCAACAAGCCCAAACCATCGAGCAGCAAGTCACCCAGCTGCAGAGCTACGTCGCGGCCCGCGACGGGTGGACCGTTGCCGAGGAGCACATCTTCCGCGATGACGGCTACAGCGGCGCCAAGCTGGACCGTCCCGGCCTGGACGCGCTTCGCGACCAGGCGGCGCGGGCAGCCTTCGATGTGGTGGTAGTGACCGCGCCGGACCGGCTGGCCCGCAACTTCGTGCACCAGATGGTGGTGCTGGAGGAATTGGAACGCCGCGGCGTGCGGGTGGTGTTTATCGATCGGCCGCTCACCGACGACCCGCACGAGCAGCTGGTGACCCAGATCCGCGGCGCGGTCGCCGAGTACGAGCGGACCCTGATCGCCGACCGGATGCGCCGCGGCCGGCAGGCCAGGTTGCGCAGCGGGCAGCTGCTGCCGTGGACGCGGGCACCCTACGGCTTCCGGCTGCATCCTGAGCGGCCCCGCGACCCGGCCGCTGTACAGGTCGACCCTTCAGCATGTGACCATCCTGGGACACCTTCGTGGACGCCGCCGCACTGGACCTGCAAGCAGCGGTCGCCCGTCCACTGGCGGTCACCCTGCAGGAGCACACACCCGGGCTCGTGGACGCCACCGTCATCCTGCAGCTCTCCGGCGGTGGCGTCGAGCCGCTCAGCCTCCGCCTGGACGGTGCCCGCGGTCGCTGGGAGCTCATGGAACTGGAGTACTCCGCCGCCGGCGTCCCCGACCTCCCCGCTGTGGACCCGCCGTTCCCCCCGGCGAGACGGCTGCGCGACCTCCGCTCCCGCGACCACCTGACCGACGAGGCGATGGGAGTCCCTTTTGGCCTGGCCACCCGCTGGCCGCAGCACAACCCAGGCTGGCAGCGCCATCTCCCAGAGCCCCCAGGCATCGAACTTGAGTAGCTCGCACCCCTCGCTGAACCGCTCGTGGCGGGACGGAAACCGAGGGACAGGCTGTGTCAGCCTGCAAGGCTGACAGCAAGGTCTCGGTGAGGCCAGGCGCGCTCAATGAGGCTCCCCACAGCCCGACGAGGAGCCCATCCATGCGCGCTGCCCGACCCTCGCCGTTCGACGCCCTGGAGGCAACGTTTCAGCTGCTGACCAGCGAGCCAGCACCGCTGGCTATCAACGGCCACCGCCTCGGCCACGGCCTGCCTGCTCGCCTCATCTCGTTGCGCGAGCTCGGCGTCCTGCTGGTCCATCCCTCAGTAACCGCCGCCCCGCAGCGAGTCGTGCTCGACGAGTTGGTTCATCGGGCCACGCAGGATGGCGGCGGGTGGGTCGTCGGGCTCGCCGGCGTGCTGCTGCCCGGGTTCCGCGCCGTCGCAGCCCGCACCCACCCCATCAGCGCCGCGGCTGCGTTTGAGGTGGAAGCCGACCTGCTCGAGCGATACCACGTCGCGCTCACCGGACCACGACCAGCCGTCACCCAGCTAGCCCCGAGCGTTCTCGAGCTCGTGCGTGCCGCCGACGGTCGGGTCCTTACTACCAACGCCCCGTCATGGACCGCTATCTGAGTGCCGCGGAGGTCGCGGATTATCTCGCCGTGTCGAGGAGCTGGGTGTACAAGCACAAGCGTGCTCTGGGCGGCGTGCAGGTGGGTGGACGGATGTGGCGGTTCCTGGAGAGCGGCATCCAGGCCTACCTCCACGACCATCCCCGCGGATTGAAGCCAGCCCGCCACGCCCAGCAGCCGATTGCGCAGGCGCGCCGGGCGTGGCAGCTCGACTACTAGCCGATCATCCTGCGTCGTCGAGCCCGAGGTCCTCCGCCGTCAGCTCGCCGCGCTCGACGAGCCGGTCGACGTGCGCATACACCATCATCGTGATGACCGGGTTGGCGTGACCCAGCCGGTTTGCCACCGCCACCAGCGGCACGCGCCGAGCCAGCAGCCAGGTCGCGTGCGTGTGCCGAAGATCGTGGAAGTGCACTCCGCCGTACTCCCGCCACAGGTGCGCAAGCTTGGCGTCTCGCAGTGCCCGGTTCCAGACCCGCCAGAAGTTGTTGCGCGCCAGCGGACCCCCAGGACCCTGGGAGCCGCCGGGTGAGGTGAACACATCCTCCCACCCCTCGCCGCCGACCAAGTCTCGGTGCGCCACCAGGACGTCCACGGTCTCCTGGTCCAGCGCGATGGTGCGCCTGCCCGCTTCCGTCTTCGGGCCCTTCACCCGACCTCGGCCGGAGTTGGCCGGGTCGCTGAGGGCCCGCACGACCCGCAGCCGCCCCGGCCCCGCCACCGCGCCATCGTCGAAGGGCTGGGCGAGCCGCAGGTCGTCCCAGCGCAGCGCGGTCAGCTCACCCAAGCGCAGCCCGGTGAGCGCGGCGGCCAGCGCCCGATAGCGAGGATTGATCGCCGCGGCCAGGCGATCGAGCTGGGCCCGCGTGAGCCACACCTCACGGCGGGGCGCCTTCTGGTTCTTGGCGGCTTGGACGCGGCCGGCGCCGCTCTTGCGCCGCATCGGCGAGCGGAGGAGGTAGTCGCTGTCCACGGCGGCGTTGAGGATGGTCCCGAGCAGCGACAGATAGGCGTTGACGGTCTGCGGGGACAGCCCCTCGGCCACCATCTTGGCCTTCCAGTCGCCGATGCGGTCGGCGTCGAGATCGACGAACCGGAGGTTGCCGGAGGCTGGCAGGATCCGCTTCTCGATCCGCTTGCCGTACAGGTACGCCGAGTGGGGATGCCCGTCGCGCCACCTCGGCCACCAGGTGTTGGTGACGTAGTTGCCGAACACGGTCAGGGCCTTCTGCCGGTCGACGGCCTCCTCGGGAACATCTGTGAGGCCTTGGTCGAAGTCGCCGCGCTCGATGCGCCGCTTGACAGCCTGCGCCGCTGGCTTGGTTGAGTAGATCCCGGCCGACCGTTCCCGGCCGGCCTCGTCGCGATACCGCACCTGCCAGCGCGCACGGGGATGGCGGGCGGTGGGTGGCAGATCTCGGAGCCAGGCCATGTATCATGCCCCCTCGTTGCATACGAACTCATCCGCTAGACTCCGCGGCGCCCTTACGGATGGCTTGCGGATGAGTTGCGGACAAGTGAGGTGGGAGCACGACACATCGGTCGGCGGAGAGGTGAAGACCACGCTCGCCTCCAGCTAAAATGGGACGGCCTGCCCCCCTAGCTCAGTCGGCAGAGCACATCCATGGTAAGGATGGTGTCGGCGGTTCGATTCCGCCGGGGGGCTCCAGATGGCTAGTGACTAGCCACGTCAGACCGCGACATCAGGTCCGGCGCCTTGGCGGCAAGGGAGCTGGTCTCGCGCGCGCGTTGACGCGGCGGGGGGTGATAGCCTTCCCGACTCCAGTGGACAGGACGAGCTGCCGGTGAGGTGAGTGCCCCGGCTTGGTTGGCTTATTGAGTTGATCGGACTGGCCCCATTACTGGTAGCCTGACAGAGGCCCTCGGCCTGCAACGTCGCAGGTCAGCATGGCGGTTCGTTTCCGCCGGGGCTTCACGAGCCGGCTGCGGTCGGCTTGCGGAGGCGGCGTAGCTCAGGGGCAGAGCAAGCGGCTCATAATCGCTGTGTCGGTGGTTCGAGTCCACCCGCCGCTACCAGGCGAGGTCTTGGCGCATCCGTGAATCCGAGCCGGACGCGCGGGCAAGAGGTGGCCTGGGCCTTGCGAGCTCCACCGAAGGGTGAGCGCCCGAGCAGGTGAGTCGCAAAGGCGGCGAAGGGAGAACTGGCGAGATGGCGAAGAAGCGGTTTGAGCGGACGAAGCCGCATTTGAATATTGGGACGATGGGGCATATTGATCATGGGAAGACGACGCTGACGGCGGCGATCACCAAGGTGCTGCACGAGGCCAACCCGCAGGTGGCCTACAC
>JBKPDO010000256.1:0-3061 GCA_046727955.1 bacterium
CCAAGCTCCACCCGAGCTTCGAGCCGCCCTGGCAGCGCTCGACCGCTACGTCGACGACTACACCACCCACGCCCGGCTCGGCAGCGCCGCATGAGAACTTGACTCAAACGTCCAGAAGCCAGCGACCAAGGATCGCTAGGCGGGCGCGGCAGCTGCTGCGCGGCTCCACCCGCTGCCGAACGTGTGGCTCGGGGTCTCTGTGGAGGCGGATGAGCAGGTGGATCGCGCAGCGATCCGGCGGGACATCCCGGCCTTGGTCCGGTTCCTGTCGTGCGAGCCGCTGCTCGGGCCGCTGCCGAGCCTGGACCTGACTGGCATCGATTGGGTGATCGTCGGCGGGGAGAGCGGACCCGAGCCGCGCCCCGTGAGCGAAGAGTGGGTAACAGAGCTTCGCGACAATTGTCTTGATGCCGGTATACCGTTCTTCTTTAAGCAGTGGGGAGGCCGGACACCGAAAGCGGGAGGCCGCACCCTCCACGGGAAGACGTACGACGAGATGCCCGAGCGCACTCGCATCGCCTAAGCACGGGCAACCTCAAGGTCTTGACCGTGGGGGAGACTTCCGCGCGGCGTATAGGTGCCGTTCGAAGGAGCGGCCGAAGTCGTCTAGGCTGAAGGACGAGGTCTTGGCGGTAGGGTAACACCCGCAATCAGGCGCTCTAACGTCTTGTGCTAGGCTCCTGCTGCCGAAGCTCTGATCAGAAACCACAGGTCAGAGTCGGTTTCGCTGGGGGCTGTAGCTCAGGTGGTAGAGCGGCTGCTTTGCAAGCAGCAGGTCCGGGGTTCGAGTCCCCGCAGCTCCACGGTCTCTGACCTGCGTGTTTGCTACGAGTACCCGGACAGCATACGAACACTTGGGTCCAGCGGCGGCTGTGGCGCCGCTGCCGAGCCGGCCACCGCCTCAAGTGGGGTCATCTTCCGGGTAGGACGAGGTGCAGGTGGTTGGCCAGCGCGACGGCCAGGCGCTGGTTGACCTCGCTGTAGCCCATCACGCCCACCACCACCAGCGTGTCCTGCTGGGACCAGTGCAGCAGCACACTGCCACCGAACCACGAGCCTTCCGGGTCGTCTGCGCAGGTTGCCAGCAGCGCCCCGGTCCCCTGCACGGTCAGTGTGGCAAGCCGGCGCTCGTGCTGGCACTGGAGCCCGAGCTGGCTGGTCGCATCATGGGCTGGTGCTGCAACGATGAAGAGCAGGCCGTTGCCGCCAGGGGCGCCGACGTAACCGAAGGGGACCGCGAAGTCCTGCTGGGTGAACAGCAGTGGCTGGCCGCGCTGGCAGGTAGGCGGCGGCTCACACAGCTGCGGCGCCGGGACGCCAGGCAGCCAGGTGGGCAGCAGCCTGGGGCAGGGGATCATGACGCCGAGTCGGTCGGCGACCTGCTGGCAGCTCGTCCGGAATCGCTGGCTGGTCGGGGTCAGGTAGATGCCGCCGACCTCCAGCGCGCCGGGCGGCAGCGGCGCCACGGCATAGCCGGCGGTGGCCGCTTGGGCGGCCGTGTGGTAGCAGGCAACCGCCGCTGCGGTCGGTGGGGGCTTGACGGGATGGCCAGCTGGGTAGCTGAGGTGGTTTGCCGCAGCCAGCACTGGCCAGGCCGGCGGGCACTCGACCGAGTTGCCGATCCGGTAGGGCGCCTGGGTGCTGATGGCGCGGACCGGGCTGGCCGGCGGGTGAGGTTCGCTGCTGCCCATATTGAGCAGACGGCCGGTGACGACCAAGCCGACCACCAGGACGGCGGCAGCCACTACCCCCAGCACCCTCGGGCTTCTCGGCGGCCCGAAGGGCAACCGTCGTGCCATATGGGATCTCCGCGCTGACTCCACACTATGCTATGTCCGTACTGCCGGACGACACGAGCCTTCCTGTCAGGACCGCTGTGGCGGGCCGTCATCGCCCGTTCAGAGTGGTCGTCGGCGCAGAGTGGCCGTCGGCCCTTCGACCAGCGGCATGGCTGGGCAGCATACGAGCACTGGGCCTTGTGCCTGCTGAATTCGTGCCGAGTGACGCCTGCCAGCTAGGGCCGAACGGAGTGGGGGTTCTGCCGATGTCCGCCTCCGCCCGCCGAGCCGCGCTCGACCCGTCGATCAAACCAGCGCCGCCAAGCCGCACGGTAGCGGTCGGCCGCCGCCTCGACCCGCTCGTCGATCATCGGATCGGTGCGGTGGCGAAACCGCCTCCCTTCCGTGGCGCGCTCAAGCCGCTGCTCGATCAGCTCCTCGCACCCGGCCCAGACGGCCTCGACGTCGGCCAACAGCTCGTCGTCGGTCCGACGCCCGGCCACGTAGTAGCCGATGAGCGCCCCCGCGGCGGCCTCCAGCTCGGGCGGAGGCGCTGGCCTCGGCGACCTCGGTGGCGGCGCGGACCTGCGGGCTGGGGGAGCGCAAGGGCCGGCTGCGGCCGGGCTACGACGCCGACCTGCTGCTGGTCGAGGGCGATCCGCTCGCCGACATCAGCGCGCTGCGTCAGGTCTCCGCGGTGGTCCTGCGGGGCCAGATGGTCGTGGCCGGTCCCTCCGAGGACGAAAGGACCCGGCTGTAGCCGCGCTACTGCCCGATCTGCAGCACGATCTTGCCGCGCGTGTGTCGGCTCGCGACCCGCCCCAGCGCGTCGCGCACCTGCTCGAACGGGACTACCGCCTCGATCTGGGGGCGCAGCTTGCCCGCGTCGACCAGCCGGCCGATCGCTTCCAGCCGCCGCCGGGTGACGTCGACGCTGAACGACTCGCCGCTGATGCCTCGCTCGAGCTCGGCGGGAGGACCTAGCAGGAATATCGCCCGGCCGCCCTCGCGCACCCCACCGACGGCTCGGTCGCGGGTCTCGCCGCCGGCGGCGTCGAAGAGCATGTCGACGCCGCCGGGAACCACGGCAAGGACCTGCTGGACCCAGTCGGCGGCGTGGTAGTCGAACACCTCGCTCGCGCCTAGTGCTGCGTTCCTCAACAGCGGTGCATGATGCTGGCAGCGCCAATACGGGTGCTGACCTGGTCATCTGGGGAGCCGAAACCGTACCCGTCTTGAGGAACGTTGCACTAGTGCTGCGTTCCTCAACAGCGGTGCATGAT
>JBKPDO010000257.1:0-13056 GCA_046727955.1 bacterium
TTCACCTCGACCCAGGGCTCGACCTCGCTGTTGAGGAAGTTCACCCCCGGCTGGCCTGAGATGTCGCAGCCGGCGAAGGGGCTGGAGACGGACACGACCTTGAGGGGGCTGCGGGTGAACGGTCCGGCGGTCGATGGGACCCGTGGGGTGCGCAAATTCGTTCATGCAGCTCGTTGGTACTCATGGAGGAGCCCACCGAGCAGGTCACGTCGGCGCACCCCGCCTCGCCGGCCCTGGGCCGCGACACCCAGACCGACCGGTGAGTCCGGCGGCTCCAGCCCCAGCCCCCGGTGCGGGCGGTGCCGGTTGTAGTGCTGGACATAGACGCGCAGGGCCTGCTCCAAGTGCCTGCGCCCGACGATCAGCAGCCAGTCCAGGCACTCGGCATGGACCGTGCCAACCCACCGCTCCGCGAACGCGTTCGCGTTGGGCGCCTGCACCGGTGTCAGCAGCACCTCAGCGCCCTCCCAGCGGAAGACGTCATCGAAGCCGCGGCAGAATTTCGCGTCGCGGTCCCGGACCAGGAAGCCAAGCCGACGTCCCCGCCCGCCCAAGACCATGAGGAGGTTGCGGGCCTGTTGGGTAACCCAGGCACCGTCCGGGTTGGCGGTCACGCCGGCCAGGTGGACCCGCCGAGTGTCGAGTTCGATGCAGGAACAGCACGTCGAGCCGCCGCAGCCAGACGGTGTCGACGGTGAAGAAGTCACACGCGACGATCCCGGCGGCTTGCTGTCGCAGGAACGCGCGCCAGGTGGTGCTCGCCCGCCGTGGGGCAGGGTCGAGCCCATTGCGGCGCAGGGTGGTGCGGATCGCGGTCGCTGACACATGCGTGCCAAGCCGCAGGAGCTCGCCTTGGATGCGCTGGTAGCCCCAGCGGGGATTCTCCGTGGCAAGGCGGACGATCAGCCGCTGCGTGTCGGGGTCGAGCGGCGGGCGTCCTGGACGGCGATGCGGGTAGGTCCACGCGCCGGCGACCAGCCGTCGGTGCCAGCGCAACAGCGTCTGTGGAGTGACGAGGAAGCAGGACCAGCGAGACCGGGGAAGCACACGGCTTATGGAGGCCAGCAGCGCCCGGTCGGCAGGCTCGAGCTTGGGGCGGGGAGCTTGGCGGCGGAGCACGGCCAGCTGGTGGCGCAGCACCAAGATCTCCAGGTCCTTGGCGGCGTCGCCGCGGGCGAGCAGGGCGAGGAGCTGCATCGACCGGCAGAGTGTGAGGTAGGCGAGTTTCGGCAGCATCAGGTGGCCTTGGTCGTGGGATGGCAGCAGCACCCTACCGAGCCGCGGTGATGAACCTACAGCTCACGGCCATGTCTGAGTTCCCGCACCCCACGGGTTCTCGCGGGCCAGCCGCAGGATCAGCGCAACCACATCGCTGGCGAGCGGCGGGCGCCCGCCCCGAGCTTGGGCCTGCGTCCATTTGCGCGTCACCAGCCGGCGGTGCCACCGCAGGATCGTGTCCGGAGTGACAAGGAAACTCGACCAGCGCCGGTAAGGAAGCGCACCGCTCAGCGTCGCGAGGAGGGCACGGTCGGCGGGGCGGAACTCGGGTCGCTTGACTTGGCGACGCAGCACCTCGAGCTGATGGCGCAGGACCGCGATCTCGATGTCCTTGGCGTGCTCGCTTCGTAAGCTCCCGAGCAGCATGCCGACGAGTCGGCGCGTCATGGGGTAGAGGAAGGACAGGGCCATCGGCGGATTATCGCTTGGCCCAGTCCTTGCTGCTCAGCGCACCCGGCCGAGTTTCTGAACCCTACGCGCCGACGAACCGTAGCCAAGCTCTCGGGCAGGAAGCAACCGCCAGGGGGTCGAGGTGCGGGCCATGTAAACGATCGCGGCAAAGCACGCCCGATCGGGGACGGCACGGCGCCGGCCGCCGTAGGGCGGCCGCCGTGGAGCCGGCAGCAGCAGCGCGACCAGCGCCCACAGGTCGTCCGCCACGAGATCCTCAGCGAGGGTCGTCATGGCCGGATCCCGCCAGACCCGCCCAAGAGGAGCGAAACGACGTCTAAGGACTGGCTTCCGGGCGGATGCTACCTCCGGCACGGGAGCATCTTGATGCGACCCCCCGCTGGGAGGACACTCACGCCCGACAAGGGGGCGCGGGGGGCGCCTCCGGGGGCAACAAGAGGGGAGGGCTGCATGCACGCCACACGAACCCTCCGGCGCGGGCTCCTGGCAACGGCAGCGGGAGCGCTCGTCCTCGTCCTGGTGGCCGCCACGGCGGCGGCCGGCACGTACACGCAAGGACCGCTCGTCCTCGCCTCCGGGCCGAGCCCGTTCGCCGCGTGCACGGTCGGCGGGCCAGGCACGAACTACCCGAACTCCGAGGTCGAGCCGTTCGTCGCCGTCAACCCGGCGAACCCAAGCAACATCGT
The DNA here is from genome assembly GCA_046727955.1 of bacterium. Taxonomy (GTDB): domain Bacteria; phylum Actinomycetota; class CALGFH01; order CALGFH01; family CALGFH01; genus DASVXQ01. Next base: position 2,376 of record JBKPDO010000257.1, read on the forward strand.
CGGCGTGTTCCAGCAGGACCGCTGGAATAACGGCGGCGCCCACGGCATCATCGCGGCCGTCACCCACGACGGCGGCCAGACCTGGACCAGGACGTGGCCGCACTTCAGCACCTGCGCGGGCGGCACCGCCGCGAACGGGGGGAACTACGACCGCTCGTCCGATCCGTGGGTGACGTTCGCCCCCAACGGCGACGCGTACTTTATCAGCCTCTCGGCGAGCGCCGACCTGCTGACCTCGGCGGTCCTCGTCAGCAAGTCCACCGACGGCGGCGATACGTGGAGCGAGCCGACGACGCTGATCAGCGAGCGGTCCGCGTTCCACTTCAACGACAAGGAGTCGATCACCGCAGACCCGACGAGCGCCTTGAACGTCTACGCCGTCTGGGATCGGAGCCGGTTCCCGAGCGAGAACGCCAACTTCAACGCGCTCCACTCCTTCGCGTTCCGCGGCCCTGCCATGTTCTCGCGGACGACCGACGGCGGGGCGACGTGGTCTGCGCCGCGGAACATCATGCCGACCAACGCCAACCTGTTCACGATCGGCAACCAGGTCGCGGTGCTCCCGGACGGCTCGCTTGTCGACGTCTTCGCGCTCGGGAAGGGATCAGGGATCCAGCCATCCCCGAACCCGTTCACCGAGTCGCTGATGCGGTCGACCGACAAGGGGCTGACCTGGTCGGGTGTGATCGACATCTCGACCGACCAGTCGGTGGCGGTGCGCGACCCGGACACTGGTGCGGCCGTTCGGGCAGGGGCGGGGCTCCCCGACGTGGCGGTCGACCCGAACAACGGCACGCTCTACGTGGTCTGGAGCGACTCCCGCTTCAGCGGCGGCCTCCGCGACGACGTCGCCTTCTCCAAGTCGACCGACGGCGGGCGCACCTGGTCGACGCCCATCAAGGTGAACCAGACGCCGGTGCCCGTCGCCGCCTTCACCCCGTCGGTGGAGGTGGCGGCCGACGGGACGGTCAGCGTCTCCTACTACGACTTCCGGAACAACACCCCTGCCCCGGGAGCCCTGACCGACGCGTTCTTGGCCCACTCCCACGACGGTGGCGCCACATGGGCGGAGAACCGGCTGACACCGACCTCGTTCGACATCGAGCAGGCCCCGGTGGCCGGCGGCTACTTCCTCGGCGACTATGAGGGGCTGACCAGCGCCGGGTCGACGTTCATGCCGTTCTTCATCCAGGCAGTGAGCGCGCCAACCAACCCGACGGACGCCTTCTTCACCACCGTCGGACCCTAAGTCCCCGACCGCAGGAGGGCGGCGCCGCCGCCGCCCTCCTGCCACAGCCAGCGCGTGCGGCGGAAGAAGCGAGCAGCGCGGCAAGCGTCGCCGCTGCTCAGAGCGGGGAGTGTCGTCGTGAGCCGTGGTATGCGAACGGGTTGGTGACGCACCATGGTGGCGTGCAGGGATCACTGTGCGCGATCGTCATGCGGAGCTGCGATGCCTTTGGATCTTTGGACCCAAGCCGCGGCCGCAGTGCGGGTGTGGACGCCGAGCTTGGCGAAGATGTTCTCGAGATGCCTGCGCACCGTGCCCGCCGACAACCAGAGCCTGGCGGCGATCTGGGGTTGGTCTCACCTTTGGCCACCAGGTCGAGGATCTCGCGTTCCCGCGGAGTCAGTCGCGGACGTGCCTGCCGCTCCTCAAGCCGAGCCGGCTGGGGTTGTCGCCGGCGGCGACCAGCAGCGCGCCGGCGGTGTGGACCCCGACGCCGAACAGCCCCCGGCAGCCGTGGGGCCGCGCGGGCGACCAGCCGGTCCAGGTGGGTGTCCAGGGTGGTGATCTCGTCGTCCAGGGCCAGGCAGCCACGCGCCAGGCTGGCAAGCGCCAGCATGACCGCGTCGCTGGACTGGCCAGCTGGGCTGGAGTGGGGGTGGCGGCGGCGCGGACCAGCATGGTCGCCGACAGGTCCCGCAGCTGCTCGCGCAGCTGGACGGGCGCGGTCACCAGCAGCGCCCGCACCTGGGTTGATGGTCTGGGTGCGGGTCCGGATCGCGGTGCAGCGGGCGACCCGCAGCACCCTGACCATCTCCACGGCGCCGGTGCCGGCCTTGGGGATCACGGTGGCTTGCCCGGCCTGCACGGTGCGGGCGGCGCCCTCGGCGTCAAGAGGATCGGACTTGCCCCTGCGACGCCGCGCGCCGCGGCGCGGGGCGGTCGGGGCGGTTGACCTCCACCACGACCTGGCCACGGGCGGCCAACAAGCGGGCCAGCGCCGCGCCGTCGCAGCCGCTGCCCTCGATCCCGAAACGCCTCGACCTGGCCGAGCTCGGTGGCCCAGTCGAGCAGGTGCTGGTCGCCGGCTGGGGTGGTGGGCAGCTGCACGGTGGCAAGCCGCCGGCCGAGCTGGTCTCCTGCGTGGGCAACATGGGTGTCGCCGTGGGTGTCCACCCCGACGGTGCTGCGCGTGGTGGTAGGGTGTCGATGGTGGTGATGGCCATCCTCCCTGCTCGCTGTGGGTGGTTGCGGTGGATGGCACGCGCCGGCCGGGCGGGCGGACCGTGGTCGGGTGGCCGGGGGGGGGTTCACCCCCCGGCCACCCGACCAGCCTGCGTCAGGCCGGCGTCGAGCCGGGTGGCGATCGGCGCCCAGTCGAGCAGGGGCGACCTGTAGAGGTCGGCAAGGTTGGTGGCTTCCACGGTGGATTGGACGCCGCCGACCGTCAGGATTCATCGGAACGAGAACGGCCACACACGCGGCCTTCCTCGGGAGCTGGTCGATAGGGGACGAGGCTCAGCTGTCGGGTGTGTCGTGGAACGACGGGGAGTAGCAGACGGCGACGAGCAAGCCCTCGGGGCTCAACAGCCGGGCGGTGATCTGGGTCCACGGCTCCGTACGGGCCTCGTGGATGAGCCGATAGCCCTTGGCCTTGAGTTCGGCGGCCGCGGCGGCGACGTCAGCGACCTCGAACTCGATGCTGGCCTGGGGGACCGGGATGTCGGTGGGCCATTCGGTGGTGCCGAAACAGGCGTTCGCCGCTTCCGAAAGGGGCCACAGCCCGAAGTGTTTCGTCCCTTCCAGCTCGTGGGTGAACACGTAGTCGCCGTCTACGCCTTCAAAGGACAGGCCCAAGGCGTCCCGGTAGAACGAGCGAGCTGCGTCAGCGTCTCGCACGATCGGGGCGACGCTCGCTACGAACTGGACGTCCATCGGCTTCCACCTCCGTCAGCCATTGCTTCAGTGCGTTCATCTCGTTATACCCGCCGGGGTCCGACACTTGCGCCCTTCGGGCCGGTCCAGCGGCCGGGTTTGGTCCGGAGGCTCCCGGGGTTGGGGCGGCCGGGAAGCTCGGTCGGCTGTGACTCCCAGCACCGACAGGGCCTCGGACAGCTGAGGTGAGGATGTCCCGCTCGCCGTTGGATTTCGGTGGGGTCTCCTGACGGATCCTTGAAGGGCACGGAAACTCGCGATTGGGGCCTCATGCAGCCAGTTCATACTCATGGATGAGGCCATCCAGGAGGTCGCGCCTTCGCACGCCTCGAGGAGTACTGGCTGGAGCGGGAGGATCCGACGGCGCGTCAGGCGCGCGCAGGTCGAGCCCACGGTGCGGGCGCCTGGCGTTGTAGTGAGTCACGTACTCGCGAAGGATCCGCTCCAGGTGACGGCGGCCAACCACCAGTGTCCAGTCGAGGCACTCGCGCCTGACGGTCCTCACCTAGCGCTCGGCGAAGGCGTTCGCCTGCGGGGCTCGAAACGGGGTGAGCACCACGCGGACGGAGTCGGCCGCGAAGACCGCGTCGAAGCTCCTGGGGTACTTGGCGTCGCGATCGCGGATCAGCAGCCGGAACGGCCCACGCTCGGACAGGTCGAAGGAGAGGTTGCGGGCCTGTTGGGTCACCCACGCGGTATCGGGACGCCTCGTCGCTGCGGCCCGTGGGGTGTCAGAAGTCGGCTCATCATGCTGCTGGCTCATACTCGTGGATCAGTGACCGACTTCGGCACTACCGCCTGTCGTCGGTCGCCATCCGATACTGGAGGTCGGGTGCGCAGCCCGAGTCGGCGGAGCTGCTTGTCCAGCCGGCCATGGCCCACGCCGAGCCCGGCGCACAGCCGCCGCACCGACCAGCCCCGGGCGACATACCGGTCCCGCAGGTAGGCCTCCAACGCGGCGAAGCCGAGTTCGGCCAGGCGGGCCTGGCGGCGCCGCTGGATCGCCCGCCCCTGCTGCTTGGGTCCGCTGGCGGCTGCGGCGGTGGCGCGCTGCCGCCGCGTCGGCGCCGCCCGCCGCACCTGATGGTGGTCTAGCAGGCGCCGCAGGGTGCTGGGGTGGCGTCAAGCTCGCCCGCCATCTCGGCTAGTAGCCCGTCAGTCCTGAATTGCAGGGTAGAGGTGCTTGAGCTTGATCCGGGCATCCTCGGTCGTGAAGCGCCAGTCGACCCCACGACCGTCGGCGTTGCGCGCCGCCTGCCAGGCCGCGACCTCCCGCTGCAGGGTCGCCCGGTCGGCCAGGCGGCGGTCCAGGCACTGCCCGGCGAGCACGGCAAGCTCGATCTCGGCCATGTTCAGCCAGCTGCCGTGCTTGGGGTGGAGTGCAGCTCCAGCCGGTCGGCCAGCCGCTTGGCCTCGGCCGGCGCGAACGCCTCGTACAGCGACGCGGGCGTGTGGGTGTTGAGGTTGTCGTGCACCAGCACGACCCGCTCGGCGTCGGGGTAGTGGACGTCGACCAGCTCCTTGATGCAGTGCGCCCAGTCGATGCGGGTGCGCCGCGCGCTGACCGTGACGTCGCGCCAGCCGGCAAGCGCGTATGGTGCGTAAATGCGTTCACGCAGCTCAGGGTGTTCACAGAGAAGGGACCCGAGCCGGTCGCGACGTTGCCCATGCGCTTGGTCTCGCACGATCGGCACCGCGCTGACTGTGCACAGGCCCTGATGATGGCGGGTTTCCCGGTGTGGTGGGGCGCCCGGCACCCCGAGCGCATGGGAACCACCCCCACCAGCACGTTCGCCTGCCCGCCTGGTCCTCACCGCTGGCTTCAGGGTCAGCGATGACCGCCGCCGCCACCTCGACCAGCAGGCCAGGCGGCTGGGCTTCGCCGACCTGCGCGCCTGCCTGCAGGCGCTGCTGGATGACGGCTGGAGCCTCCCAGCTCGCCAGCCACCTTGGCACCACCCAGCCGGTGATCCGCCGCGCCATCACCGACCACCACATCCCCCAGCCATCCCGGCGCCAGCAGCTGGCCCGCCAGCGCCAGCGCGCCGCCCTGCAGCGCGCCACCGACCGCACGGCCAAGCTGGGCTTCCACAGCGTGCAGGCCTACCTGGTGGACCGGCTGGTCATCAGGGCGTGGATCCTGAAGGAAGTGGTGGGCGAGCTTGGCGCCACGCCCGCCACCCTGCGGTGCCTGCTGGACCGCTACCAGGTCCGGCGGGTCGGTGTGACCGAGCGGCAGCGGGCCGCCGCCACGGCCGCCGTCGGCCCTGCCAAGCAGGCACGGGCGGTCCAGCAGCGCCGCCAGGCGTGCCTGACAGCGCTGGGCTTCGCCGAACTTGGCGACTACCTAAAGGATCGGATTGTCAGGCGGGGCTGGCCGAGGCGGCGGCTGTGCACCGAACTCGGGGTCGGCTATGACTGGCTGGACCAGCAGCTGACCCGGCTGGGACTGCGACCCTGACGCGCCCGGATGGGATGGCTGGACACCAGCAGGCTGCCGTCGGCAGAGCTGACCACACCATCACCCTTTACCGGACCTCACCAGATAACGATGCGCGGGGGTCCTTGACGGAGGATGCACTCCTACACTGCACCGCGGGACGTCAGCGCCAAGGCGAGCCGGACGGCGGCCAGGCGCCGTCCGCAAGGGCGGCGGGCGGAAGCGGCACGTCAGCGGCGTCTTGATCCATAGCGCGGGGTCTGCACCGAGAAGATGCGCCGGAGCTGGCGCTACTCTCCCAATTTCGAGGGCCCTTCTCATACTCCGAGCCAGCATCATTCCAGCACCGAAACGGCGGGCTCAGGCTGAGGCGATACTAGAGGCGGTGATTCGGTAGACCGGATGGTCGGCCGGGTCGGGGAGCGTGCGCAGGACTCCGGCGACGGTCGGCATGTTGCCATAGCGGGCGAGATAGGCCTCCAGCAGAGGGGCACGCTCGGCGACGGGCACCTCGACAACGGCAATCTCCTCAACGCGTCCGCGCACGATCAGCCGGCCTCTGAGCGAGGCCCGCAGGTTGAGCGCCCAGTCGCTGGCTCCGCGGTACGAGACGAGGTAGCGCTCACCGTCGTGGTCGAGCACGGCCACAGGGACCGTCCGCCAGCGTCCGCTGCGACGACCGTGCACCGACAGCTTGGAGATGAGAGAGGGCCTGAACAGCACTGACATTCGGTTGCCGATGTAGCGCTGCATCCATGGCGGCTTGAGATAGCGACGATCGCTCACCAGCGTCTCCTCACTTGATCGGCCGGCTCCAGACAGTGCCGGAAACCCCCAGAGTCCTCCAACCGCCAGGCTGTGCGTCAGCCACGGGCTCCAGGTCGGGTTCGGTCGCTCTGCCTGGCGGCGACCACGCCGGCGATGAGCGCGATGGCCAGCGCCAGCAGTTGGATCACCGTGCCGACAAAGACGCCGACCCGAGTCGGATCGCCCAGCTGACCCCTCGCCTGGGGCGCGAGCGCGCCACCGGCGAGCAGGAACAGGGGGACGATCACACCGACCAGGGATGTCCACCGCCAGCGGATGCCCAGGGCGGCCACGCCCGCGGCGACCAGCAGGATGATCAGCCCTGGGGGAATCGTTGGGTACTCAGCGCCCGAGGCAATCTGGATCACGATGCCAGCGGCCGCGACGACCAGACCTGCCACGTCAGCTTGCCAGCCACCGACAACGATCTTGAGCCGCTCATCGCTCGTTGCATCAGATGCTCCTTCTGGGTCCAGGCTCAGGTGACTCCCGCAGCTCGACCAGCACGCGGAAGCTGTTCACGCCTCATGGTCCGGGCCTTCGGCCCGGGCGTCGTCCTGCGGGAGGCGCGACTTCGGACACGCCCTTGGAGGTATGGCCGGGTCCTCGGGCTACTACGCGCGGAGTAGGCGCCACCGCTGGCTGCGCCCGTGATTTCGGCCGTGCGAGCCTGTGGGTGCCGGCTATCCGGTGATGCCGTTCGACCTGCTCCTACTCCGGATCACCCACTACCAAGATCCGGTTGCCCAATGTGTCCGGCAAAGCCATGTACCCAGCGTTCCGCGACATGTGTTGCCCGCCAGTCGGCGTGAGCATGTAGGCGTCGTTGCTGGTGAGCATGCTGGGAGGGTGGGAAGCCCCGCCGGGCGGTGCCGGGCGGGGCTTGATGGTCAGGTTGTCGGCGTGATGCTCACTCGGTCGTGACTTCGGTGACGGCGGTGCGGGCGGAGGACTCGTCGACGATGCTTTTGTTGGTGGCGAAGGCGGCCAGCAGGGACTGGATAGCGAGGTTGTTGACGGCGCGGGGGTAGCCGCGGCTGGTCTGGTGGAGCAGCGCGGTGGCGTCCTCGGAGAACAGGGTGTCGGATCTGCCGGCCAGCGCCAGGTGGTGGCGCAGGTAGTCGGCGGTCTCCTGCAGGGTCATGCCGGTCATGTGGTAGCGGACGGCGATGCGCTGGTCGAGCGCGGCGAGCTGGCCGAGCTTGAGCCTGCGCCGCAGGGTGGGTTGCCCGATCAGCAGGCAGGCGAAGGGGGCGGTGGAGTCCATGTCGTGGTTGGTGAGCATGCGGACGCCGTCGAGCTGGTCGTGGGTGAGCAGGTGGCCTTCGTCGATGACCAGCACGGGGGTGCGGCCGCGTTCGGCGTGCTCGGTGGCGAGCGCGTCGGCGGCCTGGGCGGTGAGGGCGGCGGTGGCGTGGCTGGGCCGCCCGCCCAGGGCACAGACGATGGCGTGGTGGATGCCGCGGACGCCGATGGTGGGGTTACCGATGTAGGTCACGGTGTGTCGGGTTGGGTCCAGGGCTGCCAGGGCGGCGCGGGCGGCGACGGTCTTGCCGACGCCGACCTCGCCGGTGAGCACGCCCAGGGCGTGTTGGTCGACGCACCAGGTGATGCGGGCGACCGCTTCGGCGTGGGCGGTGTGGCGGTGCAGCATCTGGGGGCAAGCCCGCGGCCGAACGGCATGCGGGTGAACCCGTAGGTGGCTTGGAGACGTTGGATCATGACCGCTCCTGGTCGGGGTCGGGGTCGGTGAGGGTGAGCTGGCCGGGGATCTCGAGGTGGACGTGGCCGTGGGGGTCGTCGCCGGCGGGGGTGGGGTCGGGCCGATCGGCGAGGACGCCGGTGGGCAGGGGGTGGGGGTGGCCGCCGGCGTCAAGGTCGGCATCGTGGGCCAGGGCGGTGTAGTTGGTGCGATGGGCGAGTTGGCGCTGGTGGGCGGCGTCCAGCAGGCGCAGGTAGTCGATGCCGGTCTGCGGTGGGGGTCCGGTGTCGGGCTGTTCGGGGCGGGCCTTGGGGTGGGCGTGGCGGCCGATCCGGAACGCGACCGCCGTGCCAAAGGAGCGCTGCTGGTAGCGGACCTGGATGTCGGTGAGGTCGAAGGGGTCGAAGACCAGCTCGACCCTGCGGCCGACCAGCAGCGGGTCGACCTGGTAGGTGTTGTTGTGCAGCGAGACCGTGGCGCTGGTGGTGACGGTGCGGTGCTCGGCCCACAAGAACGCCTCGCGGAGCTGGGCGGGGGTGGGGCGGGGCAGCGGGTCAGGCAGGCCCTCCCGCCAGCGTCGCAGTGGTGGCGCGCCGGTCTCGGAGTGGACCTGGGGGTGGTAGTCGGTCTCCACCCAGGCGACCAGCAGGCGGTTCAGCTCGGCCAGATCGCCGACCCGCTCGGCGGCGTCGCCGTCCAGCTCGACCAGGAACTGCCCTCGCACAGTGCGGAAGAACCGCTCGATCTTGCCGCGTCCTTGGGGTTAACCGGCTAACCAGCCTAACCGGTCAAATAGTCGAGATGCGAGTTTGATGTGTCGTTCAGCCAGCCGCAGACCCGGCCTGCGGCTGGGATTGGGCATGGCTCATGAGCTGGTCGAGGCGCTCGACGAGGCGGCGGTGTCGTGCGGCCTCCTCACCCCATCCGCGCGCTTCGGCGTCTTGGGCGAGCGCTTCGGCGTCGGCGCGCTGGGCGGCCAGGATCGGCAGGAAGCCGGTGTCACTGCGGAAGTTGGGGCAGTGCTCGCAGATGTTGACCAATGGAACGCAAACCGTCATTGCTTGACACCCCCTTCTTTGCGCGGCCGGCGCCGCGGGGCGGGCGGCCCCGCTTGCTCTTGCCCGACGACGAGGCCGGCATGGTCGTATCGTCAGGTGGATGCTCGTCGAGCGGGATGCGCAGCCGCAGCTCGACCTGCCAGCCCTGGACCCGCACGTCTTCCAGGACCAGGCGTAGCAGCTGCTGGCGGCCCTCGAAGTCCAGCCTATCCAGGCCCGCCAGCGCCCGCGCGGCGAAGGCCTCGATGCGTTGGCTGAGCCGGTTGTGCTGGGCAAGCTCGGACTGCTGGGTGGCCAGCGCCCGGCGCTCTGCCTCGTGGTGGTGCCGGCGGGCATCGAGCTCGGCGGCGCGGCGGCTCAGCTCGGGCTGGTCGATCACGCCGGCCTGATACAGGTCAGCAAGGCGGCGCCGCTCGGCGTCGGTCGCCTGCAGGCGCCGGTCCAGCCGCTCCAGCTGTGCGGCGAGCAACTCGTCGTCGGGCGCGGGCGCCTTGGAAGCCACGGCCGTCTCCCCGGCCGCCAGCAGCTCGGGACGGGCGAACAGGGCGCGCACCTGCTCGAAGACGAAGGCGTCCAGCTCGTCGGCGCGGACGCGTCGCTCCGGGCAGCGTTGGTCGCCCCCACCGGCTCGCACTGGGTCGTGATGCGGGCACAGGTAGTAGCGGGCCATCCCGTAGTCGCGGTTGGCCCGGTGGCAGGCGAGCTTGACCCCGCAGCGGCCGCAGCGCACAAGGCGGCCGCAGCAGGAAGCTTTCGGGCTCGGTGCGTCGGGGGCTGAACGCGCTGTTATCGGCTGCCGCTCGCTGCACGGCCTCGAAGGCCTCCTCGGTAACGATGGGCGGGATGGGGATCGTCACCCATTCCTCCCGGGGACGGCGCGTCTGGCGTAGCCGCCCAAGGCGGGCGTCGTAGGTGGTGTGGGTGCGGTTCCAGTACAGCCGGCCAACGTAGGCCTCGTCGCGCAGCATCCGCCCGATGGTGGCCAGCACCCAGTGCGCCTTGCCATCGGGAGAGGCGATCCCGTAGGGTGCGCAAATGTGTTCATGCAGCTCGCTGGTACTCATGGAGGAGCCCGCCAAGCCGATCTCGCCTCTGTATGTGGCCGCGGTGGTCCTCGTTGGTGAGCGTTAGCGCGGATTTCCACGCAACTGGTTCGGGGCAAGGTTCAGGCGAACTCGTAGCGCAGGGTGCGGTTGCCCCACCAGGGGATGGTGGTCTGGGCGGGGAGGCTGGCTTTGCGCAGGACGGGTGTGTAGGCGCGTCGCTCCAGGCGGACGGTGATGGTGTCACCGTCGGTGATGATCTGGCCAGGGGTTTCGAGGAAGCGGCGCTGCAGGGTGTCGGGGTGGCGGCGTGGTAGCCGGGCAGCCGCTCGCGCAGGGCGGCCAGCAGGGCCTGGGCCAGCACGGCGAGCATGACGTCCAGGTCGACGTTGAGGTTGACGGTGCTGGACAGGGCGTCGGCGCAGAAGGCGCGGATGATCTCGGCCAGGCGCTGTTCGATGGTCATGCGGC